>NZ_JBGKEB010000007.1:0-225085 GCF_041399425.1 Enterobacter sp. KBR-315C3_2022 | reverse complement strand
CGACCGGAGATGGAGAATACGTCTTCGATTGGCAGCAGGAATGGCTTGTCAATCGCACGCTCTGGTTCTGGGATGTAAGAATCCAGGTAGCCAGCCAGTTCGATGATTTTCGCTTCCCACTCAGCTTCGCCTTCCAGCGCTTTCAGCGCAGAACCACGAACGATTGGAGTGTCGTCGCCTGGGAAATCGTACTGAGACAGCAGTTCACGAACTTCCATCTCTACCAGTTCCAGCAGCTCTTCGTCATCAACCATGTCGCATTTGTTCAGGAACACGATGATGAAAGGAACGCCTACCTGACGACCCAGCAGGATGTGCTCACGAGTCTGAGGCATAGGACCGTCAGTCGCAGCAACAACCAGGATCGCGCCGTCCATCTGCGCAGCACCGGTGATCATGTTTTTAACATAGTCGGCGTGGCCTGGGCAGTCTACGTGTGCGTAGTGGCGAGTCGGGGTGTCATATTCAACGTGAGACGTGTTGATGGTGATACCACGCGCTTTTTCTTCTGGTGCGTTATCGATCTGGTCGAATGCGCGAGCAGAACCACCGTAGGTTTTAGCCAGTACGGTAGTGATTGCAGCGGTCAGCGTTGTTTTACCATGGTCAACGTGGCCGATAGTACCGACGTTAACGTGCGGTTTTGTACGTTCAAACTTTTCTTTAGACATCGATTGTCCCTCTAAGACACGGATAAATCGGTGATATCACCACATCAACCAGGCGAAATGCCTGAACTGTTGAATACATTTATATTGAAACAGAGAGAAAGGGAGGGAGAAGTGAAGTGGTGCTGATACCCAGAGTCGAACTGGGGACCTCACCCTTACCAAGGGTGCGCTCTACCAACTGAGCCATATCAGCACGTATTGGAGCGGGCAGCGGGAATCGAACCCGCATCATCAGCTTGGAAGGCTGAGGTAATAGCCATTATACGATGCCCGCATCCTGAAACTCGGCTACCCAGTTCTTTCTGTAACAAAAAAAGAGATTTCTCTCTTTTTAAGTTCGAGCTGGTCAATTTTTCCAACCAGCTCCGGCGGCATATTTGCTGCCAGAAAGTGGTGGTGGGGGAAGGATTCGAACCTTCGAAGTCTGTGACGGCAGATTTACAGTCTGCTCCCTTTGGCCGCTCGGGAACCCCACCGGACTTGATGGTGCCGACTACCGGAATCGAACTGGTGACCTACTGATTACAAGTCAGTTGCTCTACCTACTGAGCTAAGTCGGCATCAAGTAGCGCGCATTCTATGGAGACATGCGCTGTCATGCAACTAAAAAATTGCACAAAACGTTCTTTCGCTCACATTTTATTCGAAAGGAGGGTTAAGCGCTGGAAATTCAGCCATCAGAGGTCAAATATTCAGCATAGAAGCCTGTATTGACCTGCATAAACCTTACCGTGACGGCTCACGCGTAACGCACCGCTTCCCATATTTTTTCTTATTATTCCTGTCATCTGGTGTTAACCTCCTGCCCATTGTCCAAATTAACTCTGTAATGAGTCATGACCCGGCTGTGTTGTGATGGCTCACTGAAGCATGCTTATGAGCAAAAAAGAGCAAACGTTAATGACACCTTATCTTCAGTTTAACCGCAGCCAGTGGGCCGCCCTGCGTGATTCCGTTCCGATGACTCTGACGGAAGGTGAAATCGCACGGTTAAAGGGGATAAACGAAGATCTCTCCCTGGAGGAAGTGGCGGAAATCTATCTCCCACTCTCTCGCTTGCTAAACTTCTATATTAGCTCCAACCTTCGCCGCCAGGCGGTGCTCGAGCAGTTCCTCGGCACTAACGGCCAGCGTATTCCTTATATCATCAGCATTGCGGGCAGCGTGGCGGTCGGGAAAAGCACCACCGCGCGCGTGCTGCAGGCGTTATTGAGCCGCTGGCCGGAGCACCGCAGCGTTGAGCTGATCACCACCGACGGCTTCCTGCATCCGAATGAAGTGCTCAAAGAACGCGGCCTGATGAAGAAGAAGGGCTTCCCGCTCTCCTACGATATGCATCGACTAGTGAAGTTTGTCTCTGACCTGAAATCAGGCGCGCCAAACGTGACGGCCCCGGTCTATTCCCACCTGATTTACGATCGCATCCCGGACGGCGACAAAATGGTCGTACAGCCGGATATCCTGATTCTGGAAGGGCTCAACGTGCTGCAAAGCGGCATGGACTATCCTCACGACCCGCATCACGTATTCGTTTCTGACTTCGTCGATTTCTCGATCTACGTCGATGCGCCGGAAGATTTACTGCAAAGCTGGTATATCAACCGCTTCCTGAAGTTCCGCGAGGGCGCGTTCACCGATCCTGACTCCTACTTCCATAACTATGCCCAGCTCTCTGAAGAAGAGGCTATCAACGTGGCAACGGGGCTGTGGAATGAGATTAACTACGTGAACCTGAAGGAGAACATTCTCCCGACGCGCGAGCGCGCGAGCCTGATCCTCACCAAAAGTGAGAAGCACGCCGTCGACCAGATTCGTTTGCGAAAATAATCGTGCAGAGATAAAAAAAACCGGCTTATCGCCGGTTTTTTTATTTACGCCTGCGGCTTTTCGCCGTTTTCATCCTGATCGACCGCGAAGCAGGCAACCAGCTGACCGCCGTAGTCCTTCAGCTGCGGTTGCAGCTGCGTGCAGGGGCCAAAGCGACGACGGCAGCGGGCGTTGAACGCACATCCCGGAGGCGGATTGAGCGGGCTCGGCAGTTCGCCGGTCAGCTTGATGCGCTCACGGCGATCGTCCGGGTTCAGGCGCGGCGTCGCAGACAGCAGCGCCTGCGTATACGGGTGACGAGGGTTATTAAAGATCTGGTCCTTGGTCCCCTTCTCCACGCAGCGCCCTAAGTACATCACCATCACCTCATCGGCAATGTGCTCCACCACGGAGAGATCGTGGGAGATAAACACGTACGATAGCCCCAGCTCCTGCTGCAGATCCATCATCAGGTTCAGCACCTGCGCGCGCACGGAGACGTCGAGCGCCGAAACCGGTTCATCGGCAATCACCACGTCCGGGTCGAGCATCAGGCCGCGGGCGATGGCAATACGCTGCCGCTGGCCGCCGGAGAACATGTGCGGATAGCGATCGTAGTGCTCGGTTTTAAGCCCAACTTTCGCCATCATCGCCAGCGCTTTTTCACGGCGCTGCTCTTTGCTCAGGCTGGAGTTAATCAGCAGCGGCTCTTCCAGAATCTGCCCCACCTTTTTACGCGGGTTCAGCGAGCCGTACGGGTTCTGGAACACGATCTGAATCTTCTGGCGACGCAGCTTCTGCGCCTGCGGATCGTGCTTAAGCAGGTCCTGTCCCTGATAATAAAGCTCGCCGCCGGTAGGCGTTTCGATCATCGTCAGCAGGCGGCCCAGCGTGGACTTCCCACAGCCGGACTCGCCCACCACCGCCAGCGTTTTACCGCGTTCGAGGGTAAAGGAGACGCCGTCCAGCGCCTTCACCAGGCGCTCGGGGGCAAACAACCCTTTCTTCACCGGGTAATGTTTTTTCAGGTCGATGGCCTGCAACAGCATTTGCTGCGTACTCATAGCGTTGGCCTCCCGGCATCATCGAGTGGGTAGTGGCATTTCGACTGACGGCCGTCAGCCAGCAGGTTCAGCTCCGGCTCTTCCGCACGGCATTTGTCGGTGGCATACGGACAGCGCGGATTCAGCAGACAGCCCTGCGGACGGTCATATTTGCCCGGAACCACGCCCGGCAGCGAGGCCAGACGCGCTTTGTCCTGAGCGAACTCCGGCAGCGCGCGCAAAAGCGCCTGCGTATACGGATGGCGCGGCGCGCGGAAGATATCGTGCGAACGTCCGGTCTCCACCACCTGCCCCGCGTACATGACGATGATTTTGTGCGCGGCTTCCGCCACCAGCGCCAGGTCGTGCGTAATCAGCACCAGCGCCATGTTCTCTTTCTGCTGGAGCTCGAGCAGCAGCTCGATGATCTGCGCCTGAATGGTCACGTCCAGCGCCGTTGTCGGTTCATCCGCAATCAGCAGCTTTGGCCGACAGGCAATCGCCATGGCGATCATCACGCGCTGGCTCATCCCACCGGAGAGCTGGTGCGGATATACGTCCAGCCGCGAGGACGGATCGGGAATGCCCACCAGGTTCAGCAGATCGATCGCGCGCTGACGCCGGGTTTTCTTATTACCGCCCTGATGCACCTTAATCGCTTCCATAATCTGGAAACCGACGGTATAGCACGGGTTCAGGCTGGTCATCGGGTCCTGGAAAATCATCGCCACTTCCGCACCCACCAGCTGGCGGCGCTGTTTCTCGGAAATCCGCTTCAGATCCTGGCCGTTAAACTCGAGGTTTTCCGCCATCACGCGGCCCGGGTAATCAATCAGCCCCATAATCGCCAGCGAGCTTACCGACTTACCGGACCCAGACTCGCCGACAATGCCAACCACTTCGCCCTGATTTACGCTGTAGCTGATGCGGTCCACGGCGCGAAACGGTGTGCCTTCGTCGCCGAAGTGCACCGATAATTTATCTACATTTAATAACGCCATCTCGTGCCTCTTACTGCTTCAGTTTGGGATCAAGCGCATCACGCAGGCCATCACCCATCAGGTTAAATGCCAGCACCGTCAGCAGAATCGCCAGACCCGGGAAGGTGACGACCCACCAGGCGCTTTGCGCGAACTGCAACACGTCGGAGAGCATGGTGCCCCATTCCGGCGTTGGCGGCTGCGCACCCATGCCAAGGAAGCCAAGAGCGGCCATATCGAGAATGGCGTTAGAGAAGCCGAGCGACGCCTGAACGATCAGCGGCGCGAGGCAGTTCGGGAAAATGTTAACGAACATCTGGCGCATCGCACCGGCGCCCGCGACGCGGGAAGCGGTCACGTAATCGCGGTTTACTTCCACCAGCACCGCCGCGCGGGTTAATCGCACGTAGTGGGGAAGCGCCACGAAGGTGAGCGCCAGCGCGGCGTTACCGATCGACGGGCCGAAGATCGCCACCAGCACCAGCGCCAGCAGCAGGCTCGGCAGCGCCAGCATGATGTCGACGACGCGCATGATGATGTTATCCACGATGCCGCCGAAGTAGCCGGCCACCAGGCCGAGCACAATCCCCATCACCAGCGACAGCACCACAACCAGGCAGCCGACCAGCAGCGACAGGCGCGCGCCGTACATCAGACGAGACAGCACGTCGCGGCCCACGTCGTCGGTACCTAACAGGTGCGTCAGGCTACCGCCGTCCTGCCAGGCCGGTGGCGCGAGCAGCGCATCGCGGAACTGATCCGCCGGGTTATACGGTGCGAGCACGTTCGCAAACACCGCGATCAGAATCATGATGGTGACATAGGCCAGCCCAACCACCGCGCCTTTGTTGCGCTTGAAGTAGTGCCAGAACTCCTGCAGCGGCGTCATTGGCACCGGTGCAGCTACAGCTTTGTTTTCAGAAACCTGTGACATGATGGCCCCTTACTTCTTATGACGAATACGCGGGTTCACCACGCCGTACAGCAAATCGACCAGCAGGTTGACGAGAATAATCATCGTCGCCACCAGCAATACGCCGCCCTGCACCACCGGATAGTCACGGCGCTGAAGTGCGTCAATCAGCCAGCGCCCGAGGCCCGGCCAGGAGAAGATCGTTTCGGTCAGAATCGCCCCCGCCAGCAGCGTGCCCACCTGCAGGCCGATAACGGTGACCACCGGCAGCATCGCGTTGCGCAGCGCGTGGATAATAATGACGCGCATGCGGGTCAGCCCCTTTGCGCGCGCGGTGCGAATGTAATCCTCGCCCAGCACTTCCAGCATGGAGGAGCGCGTCATACGCACGATAACCGCGAGGGGAATCGTCCCCAGCACCATCGCTGGCAGGATCATGTGCGCAACCGCATCGATAAAGTTGCCCTCTTCGCCCCAAATCGCCGTGTCGATCAGCATAAAGCCGGTTAACGGGTTGGTGTCGTCAAGGAAGACCATGTCGCTGACGCGCCCGGAGACGGGCGTCAGGTTCCACTGCACCGAAACCAGCATGATCAGCATCATGCCCCACCAGAAGATAGGCATGGAGTAGCCGGTCAGCGCCAGGCCGACGGCCGTGTGGTCGAAAATGGAACCGCGCTTAACGGCGGCCAGAACGCCAACGGGGATACCCACCGCTGTCGCAAATATCATGGCGCAGACGCCGAGTTCCAGCGTCGCTTTAAAACGCGGCACGAACTCATCCCATACCGGAAGGCGGCTCTTCAGCGAAATCCCTAAATCGCCGTGCATAACGCCCCAGATGTAATGGAGGTATTGCTGCCACATCGGCTTATCAAGTCCGAGTTCAGCCAGCAGCTGCGCATGACGCTCAGGGGAAATCCCGCGCTCGCCCGCCATGATCATCACCGGGTCGCCGGGGATCATATGGACGAAGGCAAACGTGAGAAGGGTAATACCGATAAACGTGGGGATGACAAGTCCCAGACGTCGGAGGATGAACTGCAACATAACCCGGATTCTCTCTGATGACGCACGACCAGTGGCGTGACGTCTGTATTGCTCACAAATGTAAATTCCCTCTCCCATTGGGAGAGGGTTAGGGTGAGGGGATGCATGCACGACCCTCACCCCTGCCCTCTCCAAGAGGGAGAGGGAGAACACCCTACTTATTATTCAACAGACACGTTTTCGAAGTGGTGTTTGCCCAGCGGATCAACCACGTAGCCCTTCACTTCTTTACGCACTGGCTCGTACACGGTGGAATGAGCCACAATCAGTGCCGGAGCCTGATCGTGCATAACAACCTGAGCCTGCTTGTACAGTTCAATACGTTTGTTGTGATCGTCGGTCGCACGCGCCGGCTGGATCAGGTCTTCAAACGGCTTGTAGCACCAGCGGGAGTAGTTGGAGCCGTCTTTCGCCGCCGCGCAGCTGAACAGGGTGGCGAAGAAGTTGTCCGGATCCCCGTTGTCGCCGGTCCAGCCCATCATCACCGCCTGGTGCTCGCCCGCCTTGGCGCGCTTCAGGTACTCACCCCACTCGTAGGTCACGATCTTGGCCTGTACGCCAACCTTCGCCCAGTCGGCCTGAACCATCTCCGCCATGCGGCGCGCGTTCGGGTTATACGGACGCTGTACCGGCATCGCCCACAGCTCAACGGTGAAGCCTTTATCCTGGCCCGCTTCTTTCAGCAGCGCTTTTGCTTTCTCAGGATCGTAGGTGTAGTCCTTGATGTCGTCGTTATAGCCCCACATGGTTGGTGGGATCAGGTTCTTCGCGGCAACGCCCGCGCCCTGATAAACGGCTTTGATGATCGCTTCTTTATTCACCGCGTAGGTCAGCGCCTGACGCACCTTCACGTCATCAAACGGCTTCTTCTCGGTGTTGAAGGAGAGATAGCCGACGTTCAGGCCAGCCTGCTCAAGTAGGTTGATGTTCTTGTCCTGCTTCATGCGCGCGATGTCAGCCGGGTTCGGGTATGGCATTACCTGACATTCGTTTTTCTGCAGTTTTGCGTAACGCACGGAGGCGTCTGGGGTAATGGAGAAGACCAGACGGTCAATCTTCGGCTTGGTGCCCCAGTAGCCTTCAAACGCTTTGTACAAAATACGGGAGTCTTTCTGGTACTGCTGGAGCTGGAACGGGCCGGTACCGATTGGGTTCAGGTCCACTTTTTCCGGCGTGCCCGCTTTCAGCATGTTGTCCGCATATTCTTTCGAAAGAATAGAGGCGAAGTCCATGGCCAGGTCGGCCAGGAATGGCGCTTCAGGACGAGTCAGCACGAACTGAACGGTGTTATCGTCCACTTTCTTCACTTCAGAGATCAGGTCAGGCAGACCCATCCCTTCGAAGTATTCATAGCTGCCGCCGGACACCTTGTGGTACGGGTTCTGCGCGTTTTTCTGACGATCGAAGGAGAACACCACGTCGTCGGCATTCATGTCGCGCGTAGGCTTAAATTCTTTGTTGTCCTGCCACTTCACGCCCTGGCGCAGGTGGAAGGTATAGGTTTTACCGTCTTCGCTGATATCCCACTTTTCAGCCAGGCCCGGAATGACTTCCGTGGTGCCGGTTTTAAATTCAACCAGACGGTTATAAATAGGTACAGAGCTTGCGTCGTAGGTTGTACCAGAGGTGAACAGCTGTGGGTTAAAGCCTTCCGGCGAGCCTTCAGAACAATAAACCAGGGTTTTTGCCTGTACGCTTGCGGCAACGGTCATGGCCACCAGGCTCAGACCAAGCTTCAGCATCCCTGACTTCTTCAAGGAAATACTCATTATTCTGCTCCAATGTGATGTTTTGCTTTGTTGTGTTACGCCGCCTGACCTTTATTTATTTTTTACCCGGTCTGGTCGGTGGTGCCCGAAGGCGTTAAAGGGATGGAGAATCCTTTCAGAAGTGCGTCGGAGTTGCAGCGCAGATCGTCCCTGAAGTGCCCCTCGTGCCCTACAATCTGTCAACAGAATGTGAAAACGTCAATACAGGTGACGGGGATTTACGCTGAGTGTGAGAAACCGCAAACAAAGATTAAAAAAACTCTATACGCCGGTTTTCAGCAGGGAAATTTATGCTACTCCGTAACCTGCAGCATAACTCTCTTCATATTTCGCAACATCCAGTGATTAACTTTTATTCAGATTGGGTAAACTTTCTTGCGGAATGGTGATTATCTGAGCACTAAATTCCATGAACGTTAAAACGCACAGCGAAAAATGCTGAGGTTATCCATAAGCAACGCGAAAAAAGATCAATCTATATATAAAAAATTACAATGGATTATGTCACAAAATCGTTATCAGGCAGGGGTAAGCGGGGATAAGGGGTATTTTGGTAAGTTAAGATAAGTAACGCGCTAATGTGAAAAGGGCTAACCTTGCGTTGACTCTTTTCCAGATGCAAAAAACCCTGCTCTAAGAGCAGGGTTTCGAATGTGGTCGGCGAGAGAGGATTCGAACCTCCGACCCACTGGTCCCAAACCAGTTGCGCTACCAAGCTGCGCTACTCGCCGAATGCGGAGCGCATCTTACTGCTGGGGTGCGCCCTCGTCAATCCCTTAAATTAAAAAAGCCGTTCGTTTGGCGATAAACTCGCCACCTGCTAGTGAGCGGCTTTACTGGTGTTATCAGGGAGTTTACACCAGTTGTTATTTTCGTTAATTCCACCGTCAGGCGACGTATAGCCCAGGCAGCCTAAGATGGTGTCGTACAGCTCAACGTGGCGGCGCGGCACCTTCATCGCGGCCTCTTTCTTCAGGTGAGCAAACATCTTCGCTTTTTCCGGATCTTCCAGATACTTGTCGGACATCCACACCATCATCGGGACGCGGAACTGCTCCGGCGGCGCCATTTTGCGCGGCGTGCCGTGCAGGTGTTCGTACTCGTTAATCGACTCACCGTGATCGGAGGCATAGAACACAATCGCTTTCTTATCGCGCACCTGGTCAATGACGGTATCAATGAAGTGGTCAACGTACGTCACCGAGTTATCGAAGGAGTTGATCAGCTGCTCCTTGCTGCAGTCCTTATCGACGCCAACACATTCCGGCGTCCATTTTGCGAAGCTGCGCGGATAACGCTGGGTGTAGTTAAAGTGCGACCCTTTGGTATGGAGGATAATCAGGTGCTTGCCGTCCGGGTTGCCGTCCAGCGAGTTTTTCATCTCGTCGATCAGCAGCATATCGTCCACGCTCTTGCCGCGGTTGCGCGGCTCCGCGCCAATCTGCTCGCGGTAGGCAATGTTCTGCGCCATGGTATTGCTGTAGAACCACATCTCGCTCTGCATTGCGTAGAGATCGGAGGTAAACCCAAGCTGGTGCAGCACCGAGAAGACGTTCTGTTCCTTCAGCGTGCGCTGAGGGTTATCGCTCGCCCCGCCCTGACGCACGAACATGCAGCGTAAGGAGAGCTTCGTTGCGGTATCACACGAGTAGCCACGGTAGGCGACAAGGTTTTTCTCCTGCGCCAGCTTCGGCGTCGTGTCGCGGTCATAGCCCAGAATGCCCATGTGATCCCAGCGCGTGGTTTCACCAATGATAAAGACGACATAGGTATCGTCGATATCCTTCGGCGCCACATAGCGGAACTTTTTCGCCGGGTTCATCAGCGATTTGTTGTCAGAGGACTCATCCACCTGCGCCCAGGCGTACAGCCCCAGCGCGGAAATCCAGTTGGAAGGCAGATACGAGTTCGCCACCACGCCGCCGTAGCTCGGCATATCCACGCCGGAGGTACGCTCGTCATTCTTCTGCTTCACGTCCAGCAGGCGAATCGGTCCCCACACCATCAGGCCCGCCAGCAGCACCAGCGCAACGCTTCTGAAGCGCTTGCCCGGCGTGCGGATTTGATGCACCAGGGTATAGCGGCAGCGGTTGCTCCAGATAAGCAGCAGCGGCAAGGCGCTCACCGCCACCAGCCAGAGAATGAAATGCAGGCCAACGACCTCTTTTGAGAGGTCAATATCCGTGGTCATCACCGAGGCGATAATGCCGTAGCCGATCACCACGTTCATAAAGGTCATGTAATAGCTGGCACCCGCCGAGCACAGCACGACAAGCGTCGCCAGCACTCGCCACACGCGGCGACCAAACAAAGAGAGAATGCGGAATAAAAAGAAGGTGACTAAAACCGCAGCGACCAGTTCGACAACCGCTGCAATTCCTTTCCAGACGGTGAAATCTTGCGCGTAACCGTCAAACCGACGGAAAAAAACGGCGCCATTCATAAACAGGCCGATGTACAACGCCAGCAAAAAGCAGAGCTTTTGTTGCGCCATCGATTTAATGTATTTCATGCAAGCAACCCGGAAAAAGGGACAGAACCACCGTCAACTTCGTATTAAAAGTGGACAGCGTAAATATGCGCTTAAGGGATTTTGTAGGAATCTTCTACAAGCGTGGTAAGTAGACCACAGCAAACGAGAAAAGTGGCAGCAGAGAATGTGATCGGTACAGTTTTTTACAAAAAAGGAAAGCGGAACGGCGGGTAATATTGAACGGGGGGCGTTTTCAGCCAATGAAAAAGGCCGGAAGTCCGGCCTTTTTTATATCCCATTACGCATGCGCTTCGTTAAAGACCTCGCGCTGCGGCTGGCGAATGGTTGTTGATAGCGCCAGTGAAAGGATAAGCAGGGCGAATATCACGCAGAACGTCACGTAGAAGCCGCCAAACAGCGAGGCAATCAGCGAACCGCAGATGCTGCCGATGCCGAAGCCGAGGTAAATCACGCCGTAGTTTTTCGCCAGGTTGTTCAGGCCAAAGAACTCGCTCACCAGCGACGGGAAGACCGTGATCGTGCCGCCGAAGTTAAAGGCCACGCAGGCTATCGCGGCGAAAAACGTGGCTTCGTTAAGCGGAGCGAACAGCAGCGCGGCCATCCCCACCAGCGAAATCACCTGCCCCAGCGTGATCACCCGGATACGCGACATCTTGTCTGACAAAATGCCCAGCACCAGGCGGCCAGACAGGTTGGCGATGGAAATCACCGTCACCGCATTGGCCGCGGTGGCCACATCCAGTTTTACCATGCCCTGGGCGATATCTTTCGCCACGCCAATCACGTACAGACCGCTCATGCACGCCGTCAGGAACATCACCGCCAGCATCCAGTACTGCGGCTTACGCATGGATTGCGCCAGCGTGAAGTCATTCTCCACCACGCCGTTAACCGTTTTCACTTCCTGCTGCGGCGCATCTTTCATCAGCGTCGCGCCGAACAGAATCATCACCAGCACGATTGCGCCCCAGATCATAAACGTATTTTCGAGGCCGACGGAGGCCAGCAGCTGGGAATCGATAAACTTAAACCCAAGGCTGCCCAGGCCGTAAGAGCCTATCGCAAAGGCCGAAATTAACCCTTTACGCTCCGGGAACCATTTCACGCAGTTGGAGAGCGTCAACAGATAACCCGCGCCATCGGCCAGCCCCACCAGCACCCCGGCGCTCAGCCACAGCATCAGCAGGTTGTTGGAGTGCGCGGTGAGGAAAAAGCCCACGCCGAGTAAGATCCCGGAGGCCATCGTCACGCGCTTAACGCCAAACCGCTCCTGAAGTTTCCCGGCTACGGAGGAAGAGATCGCAAGGCCGAGGCTCAGCAGGCCAAAGGAGAAAGCCACCTGGCTTACGGAAGCCCCTAATTTGTCCGAGAGGGCGCTGTTAAACAGGCTCCAGGTGTAAACCGACCCCAGCGCAAACTGGGTAACAATGGTGCCAAATAGCGTCAGCCAACGCGTGCGGTTATAGGTTGATGTGTTCATGGCAGTTGTCCCGCAAGAGAAATTAAGGAAGTTCACTGAGGACAACGATAAACAAAACCCTGACGTGGATGGGGTAAAACGGCATGAAGTGCAGGCAGGGCGGAATGAAATGCCTGGAATCGGGAATGAATGACCTTGCCGGAGAGCGAATCGCAAAAATGTGAGTAAGCGCTATCGCTGAAACCCCGGCCATCATTGTAACTACGATGTTACCGCGACATCAAAGAAAATTAACAACCCTAAAATTTGGCGCTCACGCCCAGGCTGTATAGCACGTTTTCTCCCGTCGCTGAATTATCCGCCTGGGACAAAGAGGCATACGCCGCCATGTGCGTGTTAAGCAGCATGTCGGCGCCAACGGTCACATCCATCCAGTTGCCGTACTGCTGGGCAGCGGGCGACTGCGACATGCCGAACTGGGATTTCCACTGGTTCTCGCCAAACTGCTGGTTATAGCTAATTTGCGCCCAGGGCCGCAGGCCGCCGTACTGCGAATCCACCCGCCAGCCGAGCGAGCTGACGCTGGCATGCCAGAGCGGATCGGTGAGAGACTGCGTCGTCATGCTATCGCCAAACTCGTTCATCATGGTCGGCGGCGTCCCGTCGTAGCGCCAGGCGGCGACCGGCCCGGTAGTGACATTTCCGGCAACGGGAAAATTCCAGCCCAGACTCATGGCGGAGGTCTCTTCCGCCGCGGTACCGGAAGGCGCGCTGAAGGCGAATCCCGCGCCGTTTTGCGACGTACGAATACGCTCCGCAAGAATATCGTCATAGCGAGGTTGGTGATCGGCGTCCCATGTATAGCGTTCTGACGTATTACTCTGGGGGTCCGAAACGATATATTCCTGTTGCCAGGCAGACGCTGTGTTAGAAAAAAAAGTACAGACTACGGTTCCCGCCAGCGCGACGACCGCATGGCGACCACTTATTTTTTTTATCATCATCAAAGCGACTCCAGAGAGAGCCGAGTTCGGCGATTTTTGTCGTTGTAGAGAGAGGTATGAGGACAGATAGCCCTGTATTAACTATTGTCTCTTTAGCAGGCGCGTCAAGCCGGATCGATTGAATTTTTTGCGGTTTCAGGATTACTAACGGAGATAACCTATGCAACGTTGCGGCTGGGTAAGCCAGGATCAGCTTTATATCGACTATCACGACAGGGAATGGGGCGTGCCGGAGACCGACGGCCAAAAACTCTTCGAGATGATCTGCCTTGAGGGCCAGCAGGCGGGCCTGTCCTGGATTACGGTGCTGAAAAAAAGAGAGAACTATCGCAACGCCTTCCACCGGTTCGATCCCGTCGCCGTCGCGGCGATGACCGAAGAGGACGTAGAGAGGCTGGTTCAGGATGCCGGGATCATCCGCCATCGCGGTAAAATTCAGGCGATTATTGGTAACGCCCGCGCGTACCTCGCCATGGAGCAAAGCGGCGAGCCATTCTCAGCGTTTGTCTGGTCCTTCGTCGATAACACTCCGCAGGTCTCGCGTGCCGCCACGCTGGCTGACATCCCCACCTCTACGCCCGCCTCAGACGCGCTCTCTAAGGCGCTGAAAAAAAGAGGCTTCAAGTTTGTCGGCACCACGATCTGTTACTCCTTCATGCAGGCGTGCGGCCTGGTGAACGACCACATCACCGGCTGCATGTGTTACCCCGGAGACCAGCATGATCCGCAAATGGCAAAATGAGAACACCGCGCCGCTGCTGAGCCTGTGGCTTGAAAGCACCACCGAGGCGCATCCGTTTATCGACGCTGGCTACTGGAAAGAGAATGAGGCCATGGTGCGGGACGTTTACCTCCCCTCCGCCGAAACGTGGGTCTGGGAAGAGGATGGAAAACCGCGCGGTTTTGTCAGCGTGATGGCATCGCACTTCGTCGGCGCGCTGTTTGTCGCCCCGGCATTCATCGGCAAGGGCCTCGGGCGCGCGCTGCTGAACCACGTTCAACAGCGCTACCCGAACTTAAGCCTGGAGGTGTACCAGAAGAACGTGCGGGCGGTGAATTTCTACCACTCCCAGGGTTTTCGCATTGAAGACAGCGCCTGGCAGGATGACACCCAGCACCCCACCTGGATCATGAGCTGGGAGGCGGATCAAACGCCGTAAGCGTAAGTTCCGGCCCGGTATACTTCTCAACCCACGCCAGCGCCGTATTCCCCGCGCAGCCGTTCCCCAGCTTCGAGCTGGGGAGATCTTTGGTCAGCACGTTAACCGCGCCATTTTTACAAATGCCGCCTTCGCTCGGCTCCAGGTCCGGCCAGGCCCCCTGATGAATGCAGAGCACGCCGGGCCTGATCCCGTCGCTGACCACCGCGCCCGCCAGCACCTGGCCGCGCGCGTTCCACACGCGGACCACGTCTCCGCTCTCAATCCCGCGCGCTTTCGCATCTTCTGCATTCAGGGTGACAGGCTCGCGCCCGGCGACCGCGTACTCCTCGCGCAGCGACGAATAGTTAAGCTGGCTGTGCAGGCGATGCGCCGGATGGGCAGAGAGCACCTGCAGCTGGTCAAGCTGCGCGTTGCCGTGCCACTCGTCCGGCTCAAGCCATTTCGGATGCGGCGGGCAGTCGGCATAGCCAAAACCGGCGATGCGGTCGCTGTGGATCACAATCTTCCCGCTTTCGGTTTTCAGCGGATGCCCCTCGGGGTCGCGGCGGAAATCGGCGAAGCGAATGAACCGCGCGTTCTGCTCGCTTTCAGGCATTTCGAAGAGAGCATTCTTTTCCCAGAACTCGGCGAACGGCGGCAGCGTGACGCCCTGCGCGGCACCGCGCTGTCCGGCGATCTGATAGAACGTTTCCAGCCATTGCAGCTCCGATTTGCCTTCGGTAAAGCGCTCGCGCCCGCCGCGTTCCCATCGCTCGCTCAGTTCGGCAAACACCTCGAAGTCGTCACGCGCTTCGTCGCGCGGCGCCACCACGCGCTTCATCGGCACCATATGCTGGTTGCTGTAATCCCCGGTCATGGTGAGATCGTTACGCTCGAACGACGTCGTCGCCGGAAGAACGATATCCGCATGCCTGGCTGACGCGGTCCAGAAGCACTCGGAGATCACTATCAGCTCCGGCTTCTGCCAGGCGCGGATCAGGCGGTTGGTATCCTGATGATGGGTAAAGTTTGCGCCGCCCGCCCACCAGATGAACTTAATGTCCGGGAAGTGGCGATCCAGCCCGTTGTGCTGATAGAACCCGCCGGGGTTTTCCAGCGCCTCCACGATGCGCGCCACCGGAATTTTATCAACCGCGTCCACGCCGCCCGGCACCGATCCCTGGAGCGAGGCCAGCACCGCCGCCTTACGGGTAGGATTTCCGCCGTTGGCAAAATGGTAGGAGAGGCCGAAGCCGCCGCCCGGCGTGCCGATCTGCCCGAGCATCGCCGCGAGCGTCACCAGCATCCAGTGCTTCTGCTCGCCAAACTGCTGGCGCTGCATTCCCCAGCCGGACATCAGCATCGTCGTATTTTTATGGAACAATGTCGCCAGTTCGCGAATTTTATCGGCATTAACGCCGCAAATCTCCGCCGCCCACTCGGCCGTTTTGGCCGTGCCGTCGGATTGACCCGTCAGGTAATCCGCGAACGTGTCGAAGCCCGTGGTGCAGCGCGAAAGGAAATCCACGTCGTGCCAGCCGTTTTCGACCAGCGTATGCGCGATGCCCAGCATCATCGCCACGTCGGTCCCCATGTGCGGCGCAATCCACTCGGCGCTGTCGCCGAGGAAGTCCATCGTTTCTGAGCGCATCGGATCAATGCAGAGGATGCGTTTGCCGCTTTTACGCAGCGCGTCAAAATAGCCAATGCCCTGCTCGTCGCTGGCGTTCCACGCAATCTTCAGCGTGTTGAGCGGGTTGGCGCTCCACAGCACCACCACGTCAGTATGTTCCAGCACTAGCGGCCAGCTGGTCTGCTGCTGGTAAACCTCATTCCCGCCGACGACGTACGGCATGATCGCCTGCGCCGCGCCGGTGGAGTAATCCCCCAGGTGACCGGTATAGCCGCCGGCCAGGCTCATGTAGCGCTGCAGCAGGGTCGATGCCTTATGCAGCACGCCGTTAGAGCGCCAGCCGTACGAGCCAGCGAAGATGGACGACGGGCCATAGCCGTCGCGGATGCGCTTGTGCTGCGCGTGGATCAGCGCCAGCGCGTCGTCCCAGCTCACGCGCACAAACTCATCCTGCCCGCGCACGCCCTGCGGCTTATCCGGGGAGGCCAAAAAGCCTTTGCGCACCATCGGCCAGCGCACGCGGGTTTTGCTGTGCACCTGATCGCGCACCGCGGTTTGCAGAGAATTAGGGTGCTGCGTGGGCAGCGCCCCGCGGGATGACAGCACATTTTCGCCGTCCGTTTCGACCAGCATCGGCCCCCAGTGGGCGGCGGTCAGAATCGTTTTTGTTGAGGTGATCAAGCGTGCGCTCCTGGTTGTCTGCAGGTTTTACGGCCTTCTTGCTGAGGCTGTTTAAGGTTTGTCACAAATTTCAGAGTTATACCCGGAATTTTCTCCGTATCCGGACGTCATAATCAACTGCCGCGCGCGTCGTGGCAAAGAATAAAAAGGATTAAGGAAATAAGATGAAAAAACGTGTTCTCGTCATTGCTGCTCTGGTGAGCGGCGCCCTGGCCGTTTCAGGCTGCACAACCAACCCTTACACCGGCGAGCGCGAAGCGGGGAAATCCGGCATCGGCGCAGGTCTTGGTTCACTGGTGGGCGCAGGCGTTGGCGCCCTCTCCTCTTCTAAGAAAGATCGCGGCAAAGGCGCGCTGATTGGCGCGGCGGCAGGCGCAGCCCTGGGCGGCGGCGTCGGCTATTACATGGACGTGCAGGAAGCCAAGCTGCGTGACAAGATGAAAGGCACCGGCGTCAGCGTGACGCGCAGCGGGGATAACATCATCCTTAACATGCCTAACAACGTCACCTTCGACAGCAGCAGCGCAACCCTGAAGCCTGCCGGAGCGAACACCCTGACCGGCGTGGCGATGGTGCTGAAAGAGTACAACAAGACCGCCGTCAACGTGATGGGCTACACCGACAGCACCGGCAGCCAGGATCTGAACATGCGCCTGTCGCAGCAGCGCGCGGATTCCGTCGCCAGCTCGCTGATTACGCAGGGCGTGGACGCCAGCCGCATCCGCACCCGCGGTATGGGTCCGGCAAATCCAATCGCCAGCAACAGCACGGCGGAAGGCAAAGCGCAGAACCGTCGCGTAGAGATTACGTTAAGCCCGATTCAGTAGGTAAAAGCAAAACGGCAACCCCGTTGCCGTTTTTAGCGTTTGCGCCCTCTCCCGTGGGAGAGGATTGTGGTGAGGGCATCAGACCGCAACCTCCGCTAAGCGCAGCGCCACCCGGCAAAATGCTTGATTCGCCAGATTTTCCCGCTAAGGTGTTCTCACTTACCTCAGGGACATCAGCGATGAGCAAATCAGCACGGGCCACCATCAGCGACGTGGCGAAAGCCGCGAAAACCGGAAAAACCAGCATTTCGCGCTACCTCAACGGCGAGAAGCACCTGCTGTCCGACGCGCTGCTGGCACGCATTGAGCAGGCCATCGCCGATCTCGACTACCGCCCCAGCATCATGGCGCGCGGGCTCAAGCGCGGCCGCACCCGCCTGATTGGGCTGATCATCGCCGATATCACCAATCCCTACTCGGTTAACGTCCTCAGCGGCATCGAAGCCGCCTGCCGCGAAAAAGGCTTTACGCCGCTGGTATGTAATACCAACAACGAGGTCGACCAGGAGCAGCACTATCTCGATCTGCTGCGCAGCTACCAGGTTGAAGGCATCGTGGTTAACGCGGTCGGCATGCGCGAAGAGGGGCTGAACCGCCTGCAGCAGTCCTCCCTGCCGATGGTGCTGATCGACCGTAAAATCCCGGAATTTGCCTGCGACGTCGTCGGGCTGGATAACGTTCAGGCGGCCACCACCGCCACGGAGCATCTTATTGAGCAGGGGTTTGAAGCGATCCTGTTTCTGAGCGAGCCGCTGGGCATGGTGAATACCCGCCGCGAACGCCTGGGCGCGTTTCGCGCCACGCTGGCACGTTTTCCCGGCATTATCGCCGAAAATGCAGAGACCCCGCTGCACGAAGCCGACCAGCTCGACAATCTTCTGCGCCAGTTTCACACCCGCCATCGCGGCATGCGCAAAGCGGTGATTTCCGCCAACGGCGCGCTCACGCTGCAGGTTGCCCGCTCCCTGAAGCGCATCGGCCTGCACTGGGGCAGCGATATTGGCCTGCTCGGCTTTGATGAGCTTGAATGGGCCGAGCTGGCGGGCGTCGGCATTACCACCCTCAAACAGCCCACCTGGCAGATTGGCTATGCTGCTGTAGAACAGGTGGTTCGCCGCATTGAAGGCACCAGCGACGCCGTGCGCGAGCGGGTCTTCTCCGGCGAGCTGATCGTTCGCGGCTCAACGGCGCGTTAATTTCCCTTCGTGATACCGATCATAAATTCAACATCCCGATCTTTTCTTTGGAACCGGTTCCATCTAGCGTAATAGTATTGATGACGTGATGGAGCCGGGCAATGAGCAGGAAAATAATGGTGGTCACCGCCGCGTACGGCGCGGACCAGGTACGACGGGCAGGCGGACAGCGGGCGATGCTTCCCGTGATTGCTGGCGCAGGCGCCGATGGCGTAGAGATTCGCCGCGAGCTGTTTAGCCCCGGCGAGCTGCAGGCCCTGCCCGCACTCGGTGAGTCGATAGAACTGCTGGGCCTGCTGGCGTGTTATTCCGCCCCAGCCGCCCTGTTTATGCCCGACGGTACGCTCAACCCCGACCTTCCCGCCTATCTGGCAGAAGCCAGCGCGATCAACGCCCTGTGGCTGAAGGTTTCACTCGGCCATTTCCGCGATAAACATCCCCTTGAAGCCCTGCGCGCGCTGCTGAACGAGAGCGGCATGGCGCTGGTCGTTGAAAATGACCAGACCGACTGCGGCCAGCTCGCCCCTATGCAGCGCTTCAAGGCGGCCTGCCGGGTCATGGCGCTGCCCGTCACGCTGACGTTCGACATGGGCAACTGGCTGTGGGTTGGGGATTCGCCTGAGGAGGCCGCGCGCCAACTGGCTCCGGCCGTCAGCTACATTCACGTGAAAGCCGCCGTACCGCACAACGATCGCTTCCGCGCCGTTGCCCCCGACGCCACCGACGCGCGCTGGCTGGCGCTGCTGGATCAACTGCCTGCCGACGCCCCGCGCGGCATCGAATTTCCGCTGGAGGGACCGGACTTAACCGCCGTCACCCGCCGCTACGTTAACCTGCTGCGTGAGGAGTAAACCATGCACAAGACGCTGGATGTCATCACCATTGGCGAAGCCATGGGCATGTTTGTCGCCACCGAAACGGGCGAGCTGCGCGCGGTTGAGCACTTTATCAAGCGCGTGGCGGGCGCGGAGCTCAACGTCGCTACCGGCCTGGCGCGCCTGGGGCTGAGCGTCGGCTGGGTCAGCCGCGTGGGCGATGACAGCTTTGGCCATTTCATTCTGGACTCGCTGAAAAAAGAGGGCATCGACGCCGCTGGCGTAACGCTTGATGCCCGCTTCCCAACCGGCTTTCAGCTGAAATCGAAAGTCGAAAATGGAACCGATCCCATCGTGGAGTATTTCCGTAAAGGCTCGGCGGCAAGCCACCTCTCGGTGAGCGACTATCACGCCGGCTATTTTGCCTGCGCGCGCCACCTGCACCTTAGCGGCGTCGCGGCGGCGCTGTCTGCCAGCTCATATGAACTTCTGGATCACGCTGCCGCAACGATGAAGGCGCAGGGCAAGACGATCTCGTTCGACCCCAACCTGCGGCCGGTGCTGTGGAAAAGCGAAGCGGAGATGATCGAAAAGCTTAACCGCCTCGCCTTCCAGTCCGACTGGGTTCTGCCCGGCGTGAAGGAGGGCATGATCCTGACCGGGCAAAATACGCCGGAGGGGATTGCTGATTTCTACCTGAACAAAGGCGTGAAGGCTGTGGTGCTGAAAACCGGTGCCGACGGCGCGTGGTTCAAAACTGCAGACGGCGAGCAGGGTGCCGTCGCCGCCGTAAAAGTGGAGAACGTGGTCGACACCGTGGGCGCTGGCGACGGATTTGCCGTCGGCGTGGTGAGCGCCCTGCTGGAAGGAAAATCATTGCGGGACGCCGTCGCGCGAGGCAACAAAATCGGCTCGCTGGCCATTCAGGTGCAGGGCGACAGCGAAGGGCTGCCCACACGAGCAGAACTCGGCATCTAAATTTCCCCTCACCCTAACCCTCTCCCCAAAGGGGAGAGGGAACTTGCGACACCCTCTCCCCGTTGGGAAGAGGGCCGGGGTGAGGGGGCATAAATCGCACCCAACAAAACAAGCCACCGTGTACCCTACAGACAACGGCGGTCACAACCTCAACAACAGAGGCAAGCCTATGAACAGTTCAACCAATGCAGTAAAACGCTGGTGGTACATCATGCCGATCGTGTTTATCACGTACAGCCTGGCGTACCTTGACCGCGCAAACTTCAGCTTTGCATCCGCCGCGGGGATCACCGAGGATCTGGGGATCACCAAAGGCGTCTCCTCGCTGCTGGGCGCCCTCTTCTTCCTGGGCTACTTCTTCTTCCAGATCCCCGGCGCGATCTATGCGGAACGCCGCAGCGTGCGCAAGCTGATCTTTATCTGCCTGATTTTATGGGGCGGCTGTGCGTCACTGACCGGCGTGGTCAACAACATTCCCGCGCTGGCCGCCATTCGCTTTATTCTCGGCGTGGTGGAGGCGGCGGTCATGCCCGCCATGCTGATCTACATCAGCAACTGGTTCACGAAGTCCGAACGTTCGCGCGCCAACACCTTCCTGATCCTCGGTAATCCGGTCACCGTGCTGTGGATGTCGGTCGTCTCCGGCTACCTGATCCAGTCCTTCGGCTGGCGCGAGATGTTTATCATCGAGGGCGTACCGGCGGTGATTTGGGCCTTCTGCTGGTGGGTGCTGGTGAAAGACAAACCCGCGCAGGCGAAATGGCTCTCGGAAGATGAAAAAGCCGCGCTGCAGGCGCAGCTCGACAAGGAGCAGCAGGGGCTGAAGGCGGTGCGTAACTATGGCGAAGCCTTCCGCTCGCGCAACGTGATTTTGCTCTGCGCTCAGTATTTTACCTGGAGCATCGGCGTGTATGGCTTCGTGCTGTGGCTGCCGTCCATTATCCGCAGCGGCGGTGAAAACCTCGGCATGGTGGAAGTGGGCTGGCTGTCTTCCGTGCCGTATCTGGCCGCCACCATCGCTATGATTGTCTGCTCATGGGCGTCGGACAAGCTGCAAAACCGCAAGCTGTTCGTCTGGCCGCTGCTGCTGATTGCCGCCTTTGCCTTTATCGGCTCCTGGGCCGTCGGCGCGAACCACTTCTGGATCTCTTATACCCTGCTGGTGATTGCGGGTGCCGCCATGTACGCCCCGTACGGTCCTTTCTTCGCCATCATCCCGGAGATGCTGCCGCGCAACGTAGCAGGCGGCGCGATGGCGCTGATCAACAGCATGGGCGCGCTCGGGTCATTCTTCGGCTCCTGGTTTGTCGGCTACCTGAACGGCGCAACCGGCAGCCCGTCAGCCTCGTACATTTTCATGGGGGTGGCGCTTTTCGCCTCAGTATGGCTAACTCTGATTGTGAAGCCTGCTAATAATCAGCAATTGCCCGTCGGCGCACGCCACGCCTGACCCTTTAAAAATCAACGGAGATTAGCATGAAGCCGTCCGTCATTTTGTATAAAGCACTGCCAGACGATCTGCATAAACGCCTGGAAGACCACTTCGCCGTGACGCAGGTGAAGGACCTCAGCCCGGAGACGGTCGCCCAGCATGCGGACGCGTTCGCCCGCGCCGAAGGGCTGCTGGGCTCAAGCGAGAAGGTGGATGCCGCGCTGCTGGTGAAAATGCCGAAGCTTCGTGCGACCTCCACGGTCTCCGTGGGATATGACAACTTCGACGTGGACGCCCTCAACGCGCGTAAGATCCTGCTGATGCATACGCCGCACGCCCTGACGGAAACCGTCGCCGACACGCTGATGGCGCTCGTCCTTACCACCGCCCGCCGGGTGGTTGAAGTGGCAGAGCGCGTTAAGGCCGGTGAATGGACCAAAAGCATTGGGCCGGACTGGTTCGGCGTCGACGTTCACGGCAAAACGCTGGGGATTGTCGGCATGGGCCGCATAGGCCTGGAGTTAGCGCAGCGCGCCCATTTCGGCTTCAACATGCCGATTCTGTACAACGCCCGTCGCCACCACGGCGAAGCGGAAGAGCGCTTCAACGCCCGCTACTGCGAGCTGGACGCGCTGTTGCAGGAAGCGGACTACGTGTGTCTTATCCTGCCGCTCACGGACGAAACGCATCATCTGATCGGCAAGTCGGCATTTGAGAAGATGAAGAAGTCGGCCATTTTCATTAACGCGGGTCGCGGCCCGGTAGTGGATGAAAAGGCGCTGATTGAGGCGCTGCAAAAGGGTGAAATCCACGCGGCCGGTCTGGACGTGTTTGAGCAGGAGCCGCTGCCCGTCGATTCGCCGCTGCTCAGCCTGCCAAACGTGGTTGCGCTGCCGCACATCGGTTCGGCAACCCATGAGACGCGCTACAACATGGCGGCCACCGCCGTGGATAACCTGATCGCCGCGCTGGGCGGAAGGGTCGAGAGAAACTGCGTGAACCCGCAGGTTCAGGGCTAGAAACGAAAAAACCCGCCAGAAGGCGGGTTTTTGAATTTTGTGCTACTGGGTTGGAAGCTTACAGGCTTACAACGTTACCAGCTGCTGGGCCTTTAGCGCCGCTTTCGATGGTGAAGGACACTTTCTGACCTTCGTCCAGAGATTTGTAGCCATCGTTCTGGATAGCAGAGAAGTGTACGAACACGTCTTTAGAGCCATCGTCAGGAGTGATGAAGCCGAAACCTTTATCAGCGTTGAACCATTTTACCAGACCAGTCATTTTAGCAGACATAGAAATTACCTTATTAACAAATATATTGTGCCTTCCGGCTTGATGGATTGCGTTACAGATTTTTAAGCGATGAAGGAAGGGTCACTACGAAGGGTATCTATGGATAACAATCTGGACTGCTTAACTAAACTGCTTTAGGTCTGTGTAACAAACCGACGGGGATAGTTATACCGATGTGGTAGATGAATGACAAGCGTTATTTTGATCAATGATAAAAAAACCCCGCCTGAAGCGGGGTTTTACACTTATTCCGTCGCGGCGACTGCCGCACTCCACGCCTGGCTAAAGGCCTGGTGCTGGGATGCCAGCGGCCCAATCAGGCTGTTGTATTCGCTTGCCTGCTGGGAAGTCGGGAACTGGATGCCGTTGGAGACAAAGCTCACCTGCGTACCCTGCTGAGAAATAAAATCACCCACCTGCACAAGCTGCTGAGTGAAAATCTGCGCGGCCGGGATCAGCGGCTGCAGGGCGTCGGACGGCTTCGTCACCACTTTCTCATACACTTTGTCGAAGACCGGCTTAAGATCCTCGCCCTGCTTCAGCGCGGAGCGTGACGCATCAGCCTGCATTTTAGCATTCTGCAGCTGCTGGCTCAGCACGCCGAGCGCCCCGTTGGACTGACGCAGCGGCTCGCGCTGGGTCATGTAATCCTGCGGCGCACGAATGGCATTCACGCTGTCCACAACCGGACGAATGCCGGAATCCATCGCCTGGCTCACCTGTTGGGAATAGCCGTAAAGGATCGCGTAATCGGACACGAAGGGACCAAACTGTTTTTTCTGATCCGCAGTCAGCGTTGGCAAACGCTCGCCGCTGCGCATCACGGTATTCTGCAGAAAATCGATAAACGCTTTGCGCTGATCGCCTTCTTTATCGAAACACCCACTCAGGCTAACTACCATCAACAACGCCGCAATAGGCGCAAACCAGCGAGAGCAGGACTTTCCTGTCGCCATTTTATTACTCCTTTCACCCAAAAAAGCGTACACCGGCACACGCGTGCCTGACGGCTTACAAGAATAGTCCAGGTCAGCGCTGCAAGATACCCTTTTCACGCATTACGGCTATTGCCGTTTTATTTATGACTATTTACAAAAAAATACGCTGGTTAGCGTACCTAAGCCTAATCAGGGAATTAGCCTCGCCCTTCTGAGAGCTGAAACGCATAAAGCATTTATTACCGCACAATTAATCACACCCGTGACGATCCTATGTTTGTTCCAGAGACTATTCTTAACAGGCTCTCTGTTGTTCACGATCCCGCAGTGTGATTTAAGAGGAGTTCTCAATGGAATTAAAAGATCCTGAGTTTGAGCTGCTGAGCAGCCTGGAACAGATTATTTTTAAAGATGTGCCGCAGACGATTACGCTGCAACAGAAGTCCAATCCCTTTACGGAATTTGAGCGTTTACGCAAAGGGTCCGGACTCAAAACGGATGAATTTGCCAGAGCCATGGGCGTCAGCGTGGCGATGGTGCTGGAGTGGGAATCGAAACGCGAAAAGCCCACGCCAAGCGAGTTAAAGCTGATGAGCCTGATTCAGGCGAACCCTGCCCTCAGCAAGCAGATAGCGTAAAAAAGTTTGTTGCCGCCCCCGCCGTTGCGGGGGTTTGTGTTTTAAAGCCTTTCACACCGCCAGCAGTTTTCTCGCCACGCCAGCTCATGCGTCAGCCTAAGCCCTTTCAGGAAAGCATCATCATGTGATACGACCAGCAGCGCGCCGGGAAACTCGGCGAGCGCCGCCTCGATCGCCTGTACGGATGCCAAATCCAGATGGTTTGTCGGTTCATCCAGCAATAGCAGCCGTGCGGCCTCTTCTCGCCACAGCGCGCAGGCAAGCGCGGCCTTCAGGCGTTCACCGCCGCTCAGCTCGGCCAGCGGAAGCGTCACTTTATCCGCCCCCAGCTGCAGCTGCGCCAGACGCGTGCGCAGCGCGCCCTCTTCCAGCAGCGTATTGCTCAGGTTGAGATGCGCCATCACCGACAGGGAGAGATCCAGCTGCGACAGATGCTGATCGAGATATGCGCACGCCACCGACCGCTGGCAGGTGCCAGAAACCGCAGGCTCCGTTCCCAGGATCGCCTTCAGCAGGGTGGATTTCCCGCAGCCGTTCGGCCCGCGCAGCGCCACGCGCATCGGGCCATCCATTCGCCAGTTCAGCGGAGGGATATCCACATGCGGCAGCACCAGATCCTCAAGCACCAGCACCTGTTTTCCTTCGGCGATGCGGCTGCCCGGCAGGGTGAACATGACCGGGTTATCCTCCTCCACCCGCTCGCGCGCCTTGTTCACGGCGGCATTCAGCGCATCGTTTTGATCGCTATGCTGCTTTTTCCATGAGCCGATGCGCTCCTTTGCCGCGCCTTTGTATTTGACCCGTTCGAACGAGGCGATGTTGAGCGTATCAACGGTGCGCAGCGTTTTTGCCGAGCGCCGCTGGCTGTCGTCATGCTCTTTTTGCATACGCGCGCGGGTGCGTTTGCGTTCGGTCGCCGCGTGCTCCAGGGCCGAGCGGGCGGCCTGCTGCTCGGCATCGCGCTGGCGCTGGTAGTCCGCGTAGTGGCCTCCGAAGCTGCGCAGGCCAGCGGCGCTGAGCTCAAGAATGCGCGGCACCCGGGAGAGCAGCTCACGATCGTGGGACGCCACCAGCGCGCCGCCGGGATGTCGGTCAAGCTGCTCGTAAAACCACGTCCGCCCCTGACGATCGAGGTGGTTGGTCGGTTCATCCAGCAGCAGGAAATCCGCTCCCGCGGTAAACGCTCCGCAAAGCAGCGCGCGGATGCGCTCGCCGCCGCTCAGCTCTGCGGCGGGCCTGTTCGGCTCAAAGGGCGGAAGCTTTGCATCGCTAAAGGCAGCACGCAAACGCTCGGCTACATCCCAGCGTCCGTCGAGGATGTTCAGATCGTCTGCCCGGTAATCACCGCTGTCGATGCGCGCTCTTGCGGCGAAGATTACGGAAAGGCCGAGGAGCTCTGCCAGCGTGGCGTGCGGGGAAATGTCGTGCTGCTGCGCCACGTAGGCAAACGAGCCAAAACGCTCAATATGGCCGCTGGCGGGGGCGTCTATCCCCGCGAGCAGGCGCAAAAGACGCGTTTTTCCGCTCCCGTTACGCCCCACCAGCCCGCAAAGGGACGGCTCCAGCGCGAGATTCAGCGGGCCAAAAAGGATATCGCCCGTCGCAAACTGACAGGTGACCTGATGCAAAATAAAAGAAGGGGGCTGCGCAAAATGAGCCATAAGCACTCCTGAATGAAATCAAAACATCCCCTGCCGACGCGGTGGCGTTTAGCAAGGATCGAAATTCATCAGTCGTGTTTGTTCATTTTTGGGGGGCGCTCCTGGGGAGAAATTTAACGCGGTAAGGATAGCGGCATTTTACCGGGCGTTTCAAGGTTAATTTTTCAGCAGTGCGCCATAAAAAAACCCGCCGAAGCGGGTTTTGAACCTGTCCAGGCCCGAGCGGGCGGTTACTGCAGCAGCGAAATATCCGCCACGCGCAGGAACAGCTCGCGCAGTTTTTCAAGCATCGTCAGGCGGTTAACGCGCAGCGCTTTGTCTTCCACGTTGACCATAACCTTCTCGAAGAACGCATCCACCGGCTCGCGCAGCTCGGCCAGCTCCACCAGCGCTTCCTGGTAGCGGCCTTCCGCGAAGTACGGCTCCAGCTTGTCGCTCAGCACCACAACCTGCATGGCGAGGGCGATCTCTTCCGGCTCTTTCAGCGCTGCCGCGTGCACGCGCTCGTTCAGCGTCTCGTCGGATTTCGCCAGAATGTTGGATACGCGCTTGTTGGCCGCAGCCAGCGCTGCCGCCGCTTCCAGCGTGCGGAAGTGGGACACCGCCTTCATGCGCGCGTCGAAATCAGCCGGACGGGTTGGACGACGCGCCAGCACCGCCTGAATGGTGTCGACGGTGTAGCCTTCGTCCTGATACCAGGCGCGGAAACGACCGAGCATAAAGTCGATCACGTCATCGACGACCTTCGCGTTGGTCAGCTTGTCGCCGTACAGACGCACCGCTTCTTCGGTCAGGGTCTGCAGATCGAGGTTAAGGTTCTTCTCAACGATGATGCGCAGCACGCCCAGCGCGGCACGACGCAGCGCAAACGGGTCTTTATCGCCTTTCGGATGCTGGCCGATGCCGAAGATACCCGCCAGGGTGTCCATTTTGTCGGCAATCGCCACGGCGCAGGCCACCGGGTTAGACGGCAGATCGTCACCGGCAAAGCGCGGCTGATACTGCTCGTTCAGGGCGACAGCCACGTCTTCCGCTTCACCATCGTGACGCGCGTAGTGCATGCCCATCACGCCCTGGGTGTCGGTAAATTCGAACACCATGTTGGTCATCAGGTCGCACTTGGAGAGCAGGCCCGCGCGGGTCGCGTGGTTCACGTCCGCTCCGATTTCACGGGCGATCCAGCCGGACAGCTCCGCAATGCGGTCGGTCTTGTCGCGCAGCGTGCCCAGCTGCTGCTGGAACAGCACGGTCTGCAGGCGCGGCAGGTTATCTTCCAGGCGCTTTTTACGGTCGGTGTTGAAGAAGAACTCGGCATCAGCCAGGCGTGGACGCACCACTTTCTCGTTACCGGAGATAATCTGGATCGGATCTTTCGATTCGATGTTGGCGACGAAGATGAAGTTTGGCAGCAGCTTGCCGTCGTTGGCGTAGACCGGGAAGTACTTCTGGTCGCCCTTCATGGTGTACACCAGCGCTTCCGCCGGCACGGCCAGGAACTTCTCTTCGAACTTCGCGGTCAGCACCACCGGCCATTCCACCAGCGAGGTGACTTCTTCCAGCAGGCTTTCGCTCAGGTCAGCGTTACCGCCAATCTTGCGCGCCGCCTCTTCCGCGTCCGCTTTGATTTTTGCTTTACGCTGCTCGTAGTCGGCGATGACTTTGCCGCGCTCCAGCAGGATCTGCGGATACTGGTCGGCGTTATCGATGGTGAACTCCGGCTCGCCCATAAAGCGGTGGCCGCGGATCACGCGATCGGACGCCACGCCCAGGATGGTGGCAGGGATTACGGCATCACCCAGCAGCAGGGTCACGGTGTGAACCGGACGCACGAAGTGCACGTCGGACGCGCCCCAGCGCATCAGCTTAGGAATCGGCAGCTTGGCCAGTGAGGTGGCAACCATGTTTGGCAGCAGCGCTTCCGCACTTTCGCCTTTGACATGGGCGCGATACAGCAGCCATTCGCCTTTGTCGGTGGTCAGACGCTCGGCCTGATCGACGGTGATACCGCAGCCGCGCGCCCAGCCTTCGGCCGCTTTGCTCGGTTTGCCTTCGGCGTCAAACGCCTGGGCAATCGCCGGGCCGCGTTTTTCAACTTCGCGATCCGGCTGGGATGCCGCCAGGTTAGCCACCTTCAGCGCCAGACGGCGCGGTGCGGCAAACCACTCAATTTTACCGTGCGCCAGGCCAGCGTTATCCAGCTCGGCGGTCACGTTCGCAGCAAAAGATTCAGCCAGGCTGCGCAGGGCTTTTGGTGGCAGCTCTTCGGTGCCGATTTCCACCAGGAAAGTTTTTTCAGACATGGCCGCCTCTTATTTGTTTCGGTTGCACATCGGGAAGCCAAGGGCTTCACGGGACGCGTAGTAAGCTTCTGCAACGGCTTTGGTCAGGGTACGAATACGCAGAATGTAGCGCTGACGTTCAGTCACGGAGATGGCTTTGCGGGCGTCCAGCAGGTTGAAGCTGTGGGCGGCCTTCAGAATACGCTCGTAGGCTGGCAGCGGCAGCGGAGTCTCCAGCGCCAGCAGCTGCTGCGCTTCTTTCTCGTACTGCTCGAAGCAGGTGAACAGGAAGTCCACGTCCGCGTATTCGAAGTTATAGGTGGATTGCTCCACTTCGTTCTGATGGAACACGTCGCCGTAGGTGGTTTTACCCAGCGGGCCGTCGCTCCAGACCAGGTCGTAAACGCTGTCTACGCCCTGAATGTACATCGCCAGACGTTCCAGACCGTAGGTGATTTCACCGGTGATCGGTTTACACTCCAGGCCGCCAACCTGCTGGAAGTAGGTAAACTGCGTCACTTCCATGCCGTTCAGCCACACTTCCCAGCCCAGACCCCAGGCACCCAGCGTTGGGTTTTCCCAGTTATCTTCCACGAAGCGGATGTCGTGGATGGTTGGATCCATGCCCAGCTCTTTCAGCGACCCAAGGTACAGCTCCTGAATATTGTCCGGAGAAGGCTTAATCACCACCTGGAACTGATAGTAGTGCTGCAGGCGGTTCGGGTTTTCGCCGTAGCGGCCATCGGTAGGACGGCGGGATGGCTGCACATAGGCAGTCGCCATTGGCTCTGGCCCCAGCGCGCGCAGGCTGGTCATCGGGTGTGAAGTGCCTGCGCCAACTTCCATGTCCAACGGTTGAACAATGGTGCAGCCCTGGCGAGCCCAGTAATCCTGCAAGGTCAGGATCAGGCCCTGAAAGGTCTTGGTATCAAACTTTTGCATAGTATTTCGTGCTGGATACGTGTGGTTTTAAATGGAAGGGATCAGTATACCCGCTGACTGCAAGATATACAGTACGAAACGGGGCTGTTTAGGGAAAATTGGGAAATTAAGCCTGCGAGCCAGCCCCCTCAGGCGGTCTGGCTGTTGAATATACGCGCAGGTTAGCGCATAGAGAGATGCAAAAACTGGCCGTCCGCGTCAAAAGAGCAGACAAAGCCCTCTTTACGCGCGGTATTGCCCCTCATCTCATAGCTTCCCTGAAAGCGTTCGAAGCCGGTGACGCTGATATTCTCCGCGCCCGAGTTATAGCGCCGTGCAGCCTGGTCCTTGCACAACTGCTCCATATTCAGAGAGGACTGCGGGCTTAATTTACCCTGCTGCGCCTTTTGCACAGGTACTTCTGGCGAGCCACTGCATCCTGCAAGCGTAAGCAGCAGAGCGAGCGTCATCACGCGCTTAATCATCATTTTTATTACCGCCCTGGTCTGTGGCTGTTATTTTTAATATCACTGCTTTTATAGATTACGGTTGGGGATTCTGCGAATCTCATTGCCTTCGTGCAAGTTTAGTCAGCAAAAGTCAGATTTTTCTAACGGAAAGCTTAGGCGCTCTGGCGGTCACACTGTTTTTACAAGGAATACAGAGGAACTGATGCAGTCAAAAATTAGCTGGATCGATAACCTGCGGGGCATCGCGTGCCTGATGGTGGTGATGATCCATACCACGACCTGGTATGTCACTAATGCCCACAGCATCAGCCCCGCTAGCTGGGATATCGCGAATATTCTCAACTCCGCTTCCCGCGTCAGCGTGCCGCTGTTCTTTATGATTTCAGGCTTTCTTTTTTTTGGCGAACGTAGCGCGCAGCCAAAACACTTTATTCGCATTGCGTCATGCCTGGCGTTCTACAGCACCGTCGCACTGCTTTATATCATCCTCTTCACCTCAATCAACGCCGAATCAGGACTTAAAAACCTTTTGCAAAAACCGGTGTTCTACCATCTGTGGTTTTTCTTCGCCATTATCGTTATCTACCTGGTTTCACCTCTGATTCAGGTAAAAAACGTCAGCGGCAAGATGCTGCTGGCGCTGATGGTGGTGGTTGGGATCGTGGCGAACCCGAATACCGTTTCGCAGAAAATAGGCGGCGTTGAGTGGCTGCCGGTGAACCTGTACATCAGCGGCGACACGTTTTACTACATTCTCTACGGCATGCTGGGGCGTGCGATCGGCATGATGGATACCCACAAGCGCGGGCTAAGCGGGCTGTGCGCGGCGCTGTTTATTATCGGCGTGGTGGTCATATCGCGTGGAACGCTGCACGAGCTGCAGTGGCGCGGCAACTTTGCCGATACCTGGTATCTCTACTGCGGCCCGATGGTCTTTATCTGCGCCGTGGCGCTGCTGACGCTGGTAAAAAATACGCTGAACAAGCGCCCTCTTCCGGTACTGGCGCTCATCTCTCGTCACTCTCTGGGGATTTACGGTTTTCACGCGCTGGTGATCCACGCGCTGCGCACGCGGGGCGTGGAGCTGAAAAGCTGGCCCGCGCTGGATATCGTCTGGATTTTCACCGCCACGCTGGCCGTCAGCCTGCTGCTGTCGATGCTGCTGCAAAAAATCGATACGCGCAGGTTTGTGAGCTAGCATAAGCCCATGAATTGTAGGCCGGGTAAGCGCAGCGCCACCCGGCTTTTGTTTAAGACATCAGCGGCAAAAGCTGCTGATAAATCGTGCGGAACACCGCGCGCCGCTCAGCGTAAAGCGCATGGTTTTTCGCATCTGGAAGATGCTGCTGTTCAAGCGGTAACTGCGGCAAAAGCGAGCTCAACGGCTTATCAGGGTTCATCGCGATCTGCGCCAGCCGCGCCGCGCCGAGCGCTGGCCCCACGTCACCGCCGGTGCGGTAATCAAGCTGCAGGCCGCTGATATCCGCCAGCATCTGCCGCCAGTAGGCGCTGCGCGCGCCGCCGCCAATCAGCGTGATGCTGGTCGGTTTTAACCCGCAGTCGTGCACCACGTCCATGCCGTCCGCCAGCGCATATCCCACGCCCTCAAGCACCGCACGCGCCAGCTCTGCCGGGCCGTGCTGGTGCGTTAAGCCAAAGAACACGCCCTTTGCTTCCGGATTGTTATGCGGCGTCCGCTCGCCGGAAAGGTAAGGTAAAAACCAGACGGCACCCGCGCTTTCATCCGCACGCTGTGCGGCGGCGATAAGCGCAGGAACATCGTCCATGCCGGTAAGCTTCGCCGCCCAGTCAAGGCACGATGCCGCACTCAGCATCACCGACATCAGGTGCCATTTGCCCGGCAGCGCATGGCAGAAACTGTGTACCGCGCTTTCAGGATTGCTGCGATAGCCATCGCTCACCGCGAAGTAAACCCCGGACGTCCCGAGCGAAAGCATTGCCTGCCCGGCGTCAACCATGCCGACGCCGACCGCCCCCGCAGCGTTATCGCCACCACCGGCAATAACCGGTACGGCGGGCATATTCCAGCGCTCAGCAACGGATGGCAGCAGCGCTCCCGTAACCTCGCTGCCTTCAAAGAGCGCGGGCATATGGTCACGCGTGAGCTGGCAGGCATTGAGCATCGCCTCGCTCCAGTCGCGCTTCGCCACGTCGAGCCACATCGTGCCCGCCGCGTCAGACATATCGCTGGCGAAATCGCCCGTCATGCGAAAACGCAGATAATCTTTTGGCAGCAGCACTTTCGCCACCTGCCGGAAAATCTCCGGTTCGTGGCGCTGCACCCACAGGAGTTTAGGCGCCGTGAAGCCGGGCATCATCAGGTTGCCGGTGATATCGCGCGAGTTCAGCACCTTCGCCTCGAGGAGGGCGCACTCTTCCGCGCAGCGGCCGTCGTTCCAGAGGATCGCCGGGCGCAGCACGCGGTGCTGGCCGTCCAGCAGCGTTGCGCCGTGCATTTGACCAGCAATCCCCAGCGCCTTTACGCCTTGCAGGCCGTGCTGCTCGCCTAACGCTTTCATTGCGCGGTCCGTCGCCTGCCACCACTGCTCAGGGTCTTGCTCTGACCAAAGCGGATGCGGACGTGAAACCTGCAGCTTTTCCGTCTGCGTGGCTAATACCTCGCCCTGCTCGCTCAGGAGAATGACTTTTACGCCCGACGTGCCCAGATCGATCCCGATGTACATAGAGTGGATTCCTTAACTGAAAATGCCCGGCGGCGCTGCGCGTACCGGGCCTACGTGCCGTTATTTATCGAACAGGTAGTGGTTGACCAGGTTCTCCAGCAGTTCCTGATGCCCGCTCTGATGCTGCGGCGCGAGCTGATGCTGTTCAGCGTACTTCGCGATGTCGGCGAGCGATAACTGGCCTTTCAAAATTTGCTGGCCCAGCTCACTGTTCCAGCCGCCGTAGCGCTTTGCCACGCGCTTATCCAGCTCGCCGTCTTCAATCATACGGGCCGCCACCTTCAGCGCCAGCGCCATCGTGTCCATTGCGCCAATGTGGCCGTAGAACAGATCGTATTTATCGGTGCTCTGGCGACGCACTTTGGCATCAAAGTTAAGCCCGCCGGTGGTAAAGCCGCCCGCTTTGACGATTTCGTACATCACCAGCGCGTTCTCCTCCACGCTGTTCGGGAACTGGTCGGTATCCCAGCCGAGCTGCGCGTCGCCGCGGTTAGCGTCTACGGAGCCGAAGATCCCCAGCGCGATTGCAGAGGCGATTTCATGATGGAAGGAGTGGCCCGCCAGCGTCGCGTGGTTTGCCTCAATGTTGACCTTGATCTCTTTTTCCAGGCCAAACTGCTTCAGGAAGCCGTAAACGGTCGCCACGTCATAGTCGTACTGATGTTTGGTTGGCTCCTGCGGCTTCGGTTCAATCAGCAGCGTGCCGCGGAAGCCGATTTTGTGCTTATGGTCGACCACCATCTGCATGAAGCGGCCAATCTGCTCGCGCTCCTGACGCAGGTCGGTGTTCAGCAGGGTTTCATACCCTTCACGGCCACCCCACAGCACGTAGTTTTCGCCGCCCAGCTGGTGCGTTGCGTTCATCGCCGTCACTACCTGCGTGGCCGCCCAGCTGAATACCTCTGGATCGGGATTGGTTGCCGCCCCTGCGCCATAGCGCGGGTTGGTGAAGCAGTTTGCGGTACCCCACAGCAGCTTCACGCCGCTTTCCTGCTGTTTTGCCGCCAGCACGTCCACCATCTGGGCAAAGTTATTCAGGTACTCTTTCAGCGATGCGCCTTCCGGCGACACATCCACATCGTGGAAGCAGTAGTACGGCACGTTCAGCTTGTGGAAAAATTCAAACGCCACGTCCGCTTTACGCTTCGCCAGCTCGATGGCCTCGCCCGGCTGCTGCCACGGACGATCGAAGGCGCCAACGCCGAACATATCCGCACCGTTCCAGCAGAAGGTGTGCCAGTAACAGGCGGCAAAGCGCAGGTGATCTTCCATGCGCTTACCCAGCACCAGCTCATCCGGATTGTAATGACGGAAGGCTAAGGGATTGGTCGTTTTCGGGCCTTCATAACGAACGCGATCGAGTTGGTCGAAATAAGCTTGCATATTGAGCTCCATAATCAAGAGATGCGGCGAGTAGTCGATACTGGAGTAATAGTGAATAGACATTCCAGCTTGCTCAATTACGTTATTTCACACTGCTATTGAGAGAATGCACAACTGTGCGCTGGCTCGCAAAATAATGCGCGAGAAAACTTTTTCTCGGGGCTTATTCCAGAATCAAATGTAATTAGTACGTTACGCATTTTAAAATCCGATCGCGGTCATAAATTGAGAAATAAACCAAATATCGTAACGAGAAGATAAAAATCTGTAATTGCCAGCAAGGCTTTCCACGTTAAAAATTTGCTGCGTCTCAGCAGTAAATGTTTCTTTTATCTCAGCAACACATACCCCTACAAAAAGGCACAATAATTATGAAGATAAAGAACTTAACCCTTACGCTCTGCACGACTCTCCTGCTCGCAAGCTTTGCCGGTCACGCTAAAGAGGTCAAAATCGGCATGGCGATTGACGACCTTCGCCTGGAACGCTGGCAAAAAGATCGCGATATTTTTGTTAAAAAAGCGGAATCACTCGGCGCGCAGGTCTTTGTACAGTCGGCCAACGGCAACGAAGAAACGCAAATGTCGCAAATTGAAAATATGATCAACCGCGGTGTCGACGTGCTGGTCATTATCCCTTACAACGGCCAGGTGCTCAGTAACGTTGTTAAAGAAGCCAAACAGGAAGGAATTAAAGTTCTGGCTTACGATCGCATGATTAATAATGCCGATATCGATTTTTATATTTCATTTGATAATGAAAAAGTCGGCGAACTGCAGGCTAAAAGCCTGATCGACAAGGTTCCTCAGGGAAATTATTTCCTGATGGGCGGCTCCCCGGTGGATAACAACGCTAAATTGTTCCGTGAAGGCCAGATGAAGGTGCTTAAGCCGTATATCGACGACGGAAAAATTAAAGTGGTCGGCGATCAGTGGGCCGACGGCTGGCTGCCGGAAAATGCGCTGAAAATTATGGAAAACGCGCTGACCGCCAACAATAACAAAATCGATGCCGTCGTGGCCTCCAACGATGCAACCGCAGGCGGTGCCATTCAGGCGCTGAGCGCGCAGGGCCTTGCGGGCAAAGTGGCGATTTCAGGCCAGGATGCCGACCTCGCGGGCGTGAAGCGCATTATTGCCGGCACGCAGACCATGACGGTGTATAAGCCGATTACCGAGCTTGCCAATACGGCCGCAGATATTGCCGTCGAGCTGGGAAATGGCCAGCAGCCTAAAGCGGATTCCACCCTGAATAACGGCCTGAAGGACGTTCCGGCTCGCCTGCTTACCCCGATTGAAGTCAATAAAGAGAACATTGACGCCACCGTGATTAAAGACGGTTTCCATAAAAAGAGTGAACTGTAATCCCGCGCCGCCCCTGCAGAGCGGGGGCGCATCGACCAGCCCGGTATTTTCCTTCGGTCATGTGGAGCAGTTATGCCTTATTTACTTGAAATGAAAAGCATCACCAAAGCCTTTGGCACGGTGAAAGCCGTCGATAACGTGAGCCTGCGGCTGAACCCCGGCGAGGTGGTGTCGCTATGCGGTGAAAACGGGTCCGGCAAATCGACGCTGATGAAGGTGCTGTGCGGCATTTACCCTTACGGCAGCTATGACGGTGAAATCGTGTTTGCTGGCGAAGTGATTCAGGCTTCACACATCCGCGATACCGAACGCAAGGGGATCGCCATCATTCACCAGGAGCTCGCGCTGGTGAAGCACCTTACCGTGCTGGAGAACATCTTCCTCGGCGCGGAAATTTCACGTCGCGGCGTGCTCGATTACGACACCATGACGCTGCGCTGCGAAAAGCTGCTGGCGCAGGTCAGCCTTGCGATTTCACCCGACACGCGCGTGGGCGATCTCGGCCTCGGCCAGCAGCAGCTCGTTGAAATCGCTAAGGCGCTGAATAAACAGGTGCGGCTACTGATTCTGGATGAGCCAACCGCCTCGCTCACCGAGCAGGAAACCGCAGTCCTGCTCAACATCATCCGCGGTCTGCAAAACCACGGCATCGCCTGCATCTATATTTCGCACAAGCTTAACGAGGTGAAGGCCATTTCCGACACCATCTGCGTGATCCGCGACGGGCAGCACATCGGCACGCGCGACGCGGCAGGGATGAGCGAAGATGACATCATCACCATGATGGTCGGACGCGAACTGACCGCGCTTTATCCGAACGAGCCTCACGCCGTGGGCGAAGAGGTGCTGCGGGTGGAAAACCTGACCGCGTGGCATCCCGTTAATCGCCATATCAAACGCGTCAATAACGTCTCTTTCTCACTCCATCGCGGCGAGATCCTCGGCATCGCGGGCCTGGTGGGGGCCGGACGTACCGAAGCCGTGCAGTGCCTGTTCGGCGTCTGGCCGGGCCGCTGGGAAGGCTCCGTGTATATGGACGGCCAGCCGGTAAAAATCAGCAACTGCCAGCAGGCGATTGCGCACGGTCTTGCGATGGTGCCGGAGGACCGGAAAAAAGAAGGCATCGTGCCCGTCATGGCCGTCGGAAAAAACGTCACGCTGGCCGCGCTTAACCAGTTCTCCGGTGCGCTGAGCAGCCTGGACGATGCGGCCGAGCAGCGGTGCATCCTGGATTCTCTTGCGCGACTCAAGGTGAAAACCTCCTCTCCGGAGCTGGCCATCGGACGCCTGAGCGGCGGCAATCAGCAGAAGGCCATTCTGGCGCGCTGCCTGCTTTTAAATCCGCGCATCCTGATTCTGGATGAGCCAACGCGCGGGATTGATATCGGCGCGAAGTACGAAATCTACAAGCTGATTAACCAGCTTGTGCAGCAAGGGATTGCCGTCATTGTTATCTCGTCTGAATTACCTGAGGTGCTGGGCCTGAGCGACCGCATTTTGGTCATGCACGAAGGCAAGCTAAAAGCCAACCTGACCAACCGGGGCCTGACCCAGGAAAAGGTCATGGAAGCCGCATTAAGGAGCGAACGCCATGTCGAAAAGCAACCCGTCTGACATCAAAGCCGCAGTCCCGACGCCCGGCGCGTTTGCAGGACTTAAGGCGCTAAACCTGCAGGTTTTCGTGATGATTGCCGCCATCATCGTCATCATGCTGTTTTTCACCTGGATGACGGACGGTTCGTATCTGAGCGCCCGCAATGTCTCTAACCTGCTGCGCCAGACCGCGATCACCGGCATTCTGGCCGTGGGGATGGTTTTCGTCATTATCTCCGCGGAGATTGATCTCTCGGTGGGGTCGATGATGGGCCTGCTCGGCGGCGTGGCCGCGATATTCGACGTATGGCTTGGCTGGCCGCTGCCTTTGACCGTTGCCGTTACGCTGGTTCTTGGATTGCTGCTCGGCGCATGGAACGGCTGGTGGGTGGCCTATCGCAAGGTGCCGTCGTTCATCGTCACCCTGGCGGGGATGCTGGCGTTTCGCGGCATTTTAATCGGGATTACCAACGGCACCACGGTTTCCCCAACCAGCGCCGCCATGTCGCAGATTGGGCAGAGCTATCTCTCTGACGGCCTTGGATTCACGCTCGGGGTTATCGGCCTGATGGCCTTCGTTGCCTGGCAGTGGCGCGGGCGCATGCGCCGACAGGCGCTGGGCTTAGCGTCTCCGGCACCAACCTCCGCCGTTGGCCGCCAGGCGCTTACCGCTGTTATCGTGCTGGGTGCCATCTGGCTGCTGAACGACTATCGCGGCGTGCCGACGCCGGTTCTGCTGCTCGCGCTCCTGCTGCTGGGCGGCATGTTTATGGCCACGCGCACGGCCTTTGGGCGCCGCATTTACGCCATCGGCGGCAATATCGAAGCCGCTCGGCTGTCGGGCATTAACGTTGAACGCACCAAGCTGGCGGTCTTTGCCATCAACGGCCTGATGGTTGCCATCGCGGGGCTGATCCTCAGCTCGCGCCTGGGGGCGGGTTCACCGTCTGCGGGTAACATTGCGGAACTGGATGCTATCGCGGCGTGCGTGATCGGTGGAACCAGCCTCGCAGGCGGCGTGGGCAGCGTGGCAGGCGCGGTGATGGGCGCATTTATTATGGCGTCGCTGGATAACGGAATGAGTATGATGGACGTCCCGACGTTCTGGCAGTACATCGTCAAGGGTGCCATTCTGCTGCTCGCCGTGTGGATGGATTCTGCGACCAAGCGACGGGCATGAAAACAACAATCTTTTATTCTGGAAATTAGGCCATGTTTGAAAAGCGTCACCGCATAACGTTGTTATTCAATGCCAACAAAGCCTATGACCGTCAGGTTGTAGAGGGCGTTGGGGAATATTTGCAGGCGTCGCAGTCCGAGTGGGATATCTTTATTGAAGAAGATTTCCGCACGCGTCTTGAAAACATTAAAGACTGGCTGGGGGACGGGGTTATCGCGGATTATGACGACCCCGTCATTGAGCAGCTGCTGACGGACGTCGGCGTTCCCATCGTTGGCGTTGGCGGCTCTTACCACGCTCCCGAGAACTACCCGCCCGTTCACTACATCGCCACCGATAATCACGCGCTGGTCGAGAGCGCCTTTTTGCACTTAAAAGAGAAAGGCGTGCACCGCTTTGCGTTCTACGGCCTGCCGGCGTCCAGCGGCAAGCGCTGGGCGGTGGAGCGCGAGCATGCGTTTTGCCAGATCGTCGCACAGGAGAAGTACCGCGGGGTGGTGTATCAGGGGCTGGAGACGGCGCCGGAAAACTGGCAGCACGCGCAAAACCGCCTGGCGGACTGGCTGCAAACGCTGCCGCCGCAAACCGGGATTATCGCCGTCACCGACGCCCGGGCGCGCCACGTGCTGCAGGTGTGCGAACACCTCCATATCCCGGTGCCGGAAAAGCTCTGCGTGATCGGCATTGATAACGAAGAGCTCACGCGCTATCTGTCGCGCGTGGCGCTCTCTTCCGTGGCGCAGGGCACGCGCCAGATGGGCTACCAGGCCGCCAAGCTGCTTCACCGGCTGCTGGATAACGAGGCATTACCGCTTCAGCGCCTGCTGGTTCCGCCGGTTCGCGTGGTGGAGCGCCGCTCAACCGACTACCGCTCGCTCAGCGACCCGGCGGTGATTCAGGCCATGCACTACATTCGCAACAATGCCTGCAAGGGCATTAAGGTCGATCAGGTGCTGGATTCGGTGGGCATTTCACGCTCCAATCTTGAGAAGCGCTTTAAGGAAGAGGTGGGCGAAACCATTCATGCGGTTATTCACGCTGAAAAGCTGGAGAAAGCGCGAAGCCTGTTAATTTCTACGTCGCTCTCCATCAATGAAATTTCACAGATGTGCGGGTATCCCTCGCTGCAATACTTCTATTCAGTATTCCGAAAAGAGTATGACACCACGCCAAAAGAGTATCGGGAACGTCACAGTGAAGTGTTGATTTAAAAAAGAAAACGCCTTCCGGCAGGAAGGCGTTTTTATTTGAATTACATGTGTGCGGCAATTAAGCGCTGGTTATCCTGATACATCGCAAACAAATAGTTGTTATAGCGTTGACCCTGCGTGGAATACCCTTTCAGCTTGTGAATCATGGTGCTTGCCGTAACTTCCTGATCCGCTTTACGCAGCTGAGCGCGCGACTTACGGAACGACGAGTAGGCAGGGTGCGTATTCAGGTTAACGACATAGGCGTTAACGGAATCCTTCACCGATTCAAACTGGGAATACCCTTTCACTTTACCCGGCGCATTGGTACAACGTCCTTTCATGCACTTCATGCCGAAAAGGTTGTTGTTGCTTCGCGCAAGCTTAGAGGTTCCCCAGCCGCTTTCAGCAGCAGCCATGGTGGCAACCATGCTGCCGGGAATAATATCCACGCGTTCAAGCAGCGAATTCCACGGCACACGGCGGGTGTTACCGTTCCAGCTCACCTTGTAGCGTTTGGTGATATTTTGCAGACGCGTGCGTTCGGACGGCGACCAGCGGCTGTCGTACTGCTTAGAAATAAGCCAGTTACGATCGGCGGTAATCGCAGCATTTTGACTTGTAATATAAGGCATTACCGTCCGGAGAAACGCTTTTTTTCGTGGTGTCCCGGAAGGGTATTTTCGCAAATCAGGAAGTGAACTACTCTTTGCACTATTGCGAGAATACTCTTGTTTACTGCTAACCTTACTTTTACTCGTCGTCTTTATGTCGTGGGCTTTCTTACTCGTTGTATCCGTGTGCGTCTTCGCAAGCACCCCACCCGAAAATGCAAGGGTGAGTAACATGAGTATCGAAGCCCCATATCGTCGAATGGGAGTCGATATCATTAGGTCTCCTGGCTGGATTTCATCATTCCAACACCTTATTTTTTTCTCGATATTGAGAGCGGAATCTCAAATCATACCAAAAATAGACTGCAAGAGCACGTATAGAAATAGTCCAATTCCGAAACTATGTCATCTAAAACGTGCTCATTAAAACGTCAAATCCAGAAAATTGTGTGCGATATCGCAGATAACTCTCTGGATTTGCGCGGGATCACTCATCCTTTTACATCCTCCTGCCCGAACGCGTCAGAGGAGGATTTTTTCATTTGCGGCGGGTGGCAGACTGGTCAAAAATCCCGCGACAGGAAAATGGAATGAAACGCACCGCTTTGGCTCTTTTGCTCTTACCTGCAGTGGCACAAGCCGGCTGGTCGTCGGCGGGCTTTGACGCATTCAACGCGGACGAGGCCGGTATCTTCACCAGTACGGCAGAGCTGACGAAGGGTACCCGCCCTTTGACGCTACGTTTTGACAACGCGTGCTGGCAGCCGGCTGATGCGATAAAACTCAATGAGATGCTGTCGCTAAAACCCTGTGAAGGAACGCCGCCGCAGTGGCGTTTGTTCCGCGACGGTGCTTATCAGATGCGCATTGATACGCGCTCCGGCACGCCAACGCTCATGCTGACGGTGCAAAGCGCGGCTGAAAAACCTGCCTCCAGCGCGGCGCGCCAGTGCCCAAAATGGGACGGCAAGCCGCTGACCATTGACGTGGGCAATACGTTCCCGGAAGGCTCCGCGGTGCGGGATTTCTACAGTAAGCAGATCGCCACGGTACAAAAGGGCAAAATTACCCTCCAGCCCGCGGCCACCAGCAACGGCCTGCTGCTGCTTGAGCGCGCCGAAACCGACAAGCCCGCCCCCTTTAGCTGGCAAAACGCCACCGTCTATTTCGTGCTTACCGACCGCTTCGTCAACGGCGATCCGACAAATGATAACAGCTATGGCCGCCACAAAGACGGAATGCAGGAGATTGGCACCTTTCACGGCGGCGATCTCAAGGGGCTGACCAGCAGGCTCGATTATCTGGAAAAATTAGGCGTTAACGCGCTCTGGATAAGCTCCCCGCTGGAGCAGATCCACGGCTGGGTCGGCGGCGGGACGAAAGGCGACTTCCCTCACTACGCCTATCACGGCTACTACACGCAGGACTGGACGAAACTGGATGCCAACATGGGCACCGAAGACGATTTACGCCAGCTTGTCGACGAAGCGCACAGGCGCGGCATCCGCGTATTGTTCGACATCGTGATGAACCACGCGGGCTACGCCACGCTGGCCGACATGCAGGAGTACCATTTTGGCGCCTTGTACCTGCAGGGCGATGAGCTGAAAAAAACGCTGGGTGAACGCTGGACGGACTGGAAGCCGGGCGCGGGGCAAAGCTGGCACAGCTTTAACGACTACATCAACTTCAGCGATAAGGCGGCGTGGGAAAAATGGTGGGGTAAAAAATGGATTCGCACCGATATCGGCGATTACGACAGCCCGGGCTTTGATGATTTAACAATGTCGCTGGCGTTCCTCCCTGACCTGAAAACGGAATCGACGACGCCTTCCGGCCTGCCGAACTTTTACCAGCTAAAGCCCGACACCCAGGCTAAAGCGATACCGGGTTATACGCCGCGCGACTACCTGACCCACTGGCTTAGCCAGTGGGTGCGGGATTACGGTATCGACGGTTTCCGCGTCGATACCGCCAAACACGTGGAGCTTGACGCGTGGCAGCAGCTGAAGGATCAGGCGAGCCAGGCGCTGGCGGCGTGGAAAGCGTCAAATCCCGATAAAAAGCTCGATAACGCGCCGTTCTGGATGACCGGAGAATCCTGGGGCCACGGCGTTATGCAGAGCGACTATTACCGCCACGGCTTTGACGCGATGATCAACTTCGATTATCAGGAGCAGGCGGCAAAAGCGGTAGATTGCCTGGCCGATATCGACCCGACGTGGCAGCAAATGGCGGACAAACTGCAGAGCTTTAACGTGCTGAGCTACCTCTCCTCGCACGATACCCGCCTGTTCCGCGAGGGCGGCCGGCGCGCCGCAGAGCTGCTTCTGCTGACGCCGGGCAGCGTGCAGATCTATTACGGTGATGAATCAGCGCGTCCGTTTGGCCCAACCGGCTCTGACCCGCTTCAGGGAACCCGTTCAGACATGAACTGGCAGGCGATCGCGGGTAAGCAGGCCGCGACCGTCGCGCACTGGCAGATTCTAGGCCAGTTCCGCACCCGTCATCCGGCGATAGGTGAAGGCACGCAAAAAACTCTGCCGCTGAAGGAAGGATACGGCTTTGTGCGCGAGCACAAGGGCGATAAAGCGATGGTGGTGTGGGCGGGCAATTTCTGATTCTGTCCCCTCTCCCCAAAAGGGCGAGGGAGAAAAGACGGCTCCTGGCGATCCCCTCTCCCCTCTGGGGAGAGGGTTAGGGTGAGGGGTAAACTTCACCAGAACTATTCACTGAATAAATCCAAACCCACCACATAAAAAAACAAATCCGACCACACCCGCCGATTTGCACCCGCACGGTGCTAGCGTTATGGTTACCCACTCTCAAAATAAGCACATTAGATCACCTGCTATGACGTTTTCACTTTTCGGCGACAAATTTACCCGCCATTCAGGCATTACCCGCCTGATGGAAGATCTCAACGACGGGCTGCGCACGCCGGGTGCCATCATGCTCGGCGGCGGAAACCCGGCTCAAATTCCGGAGATGAATACCTATTTCCAGACGCTGCTGGCGCAGATGCTGGAAAGCGGCAAAGCCACCGACGCGCTTTGCAATTACGATGGCCCTCAGGGTAAAACCGAGCTGCTGAAACTGCTCGCCGATATGCTGCGCGAAGAGCAAGGCTGGGATATCGGACCACAGAATATTGCACTGACGAACGGCAGCCAGAGCGCTTTTTTCTACTTGTTCAATCTGTTTGCAGGTCGCCGCGCGGACGGCACCACGCGAAAAGTTCTGTTCCCGCTGGCGCCGGAGTACATCGGCTACGCGGATTCCGGCCTCGAAGAAGATCTGTTTGTCTCAGCGCGACCGAACATCGAGCTGCTGCCGGAAGGCCAGTTCAAGTATCACGTGGATTTTGAACATCTGCATATTGGCGAAGAGACGGGCATGATCTGCGTCTCGCGCCCCACCAACCCGACCGGTAACGTCATTACCGACGACGAGCTGATGAAGCTGGACGCGCTGGCAAACCAGCACGGCATCCCGCTGGTCATCGATAACGCCTACGGCGTGCCGTTCCCCGGCATTATCTTTAGCGAAGCGCGCCCGCTGTGGAATCCGAACATCGTGCTGTGCATGAGCCTCTCCAAGCTTGGCCTGCCGGGCAGCCGCTGCGGGATCATCATCGCCAATGAAAAAATCATCACCGCCATTACCAACATGAACGGCATTATCAGCCTTTCTCCCGGCGGGATTGGCCCGGCGATGATGTGCGAGATGATTAAGCGCAACGACCTGCTGCGCCTGTCTAACGAGGTCATCAAGCCGTTCTACTATCAGCGCGTGCAGGAGACGATCGTCACCCTTCGTCGCTATTTGCCTGAAGAACGCTGCCTGATCCACAAGCCGGAGGGCGCGATATTCCTCTGGCTGTGGTTTAAAGATCTGCCGATCACCACCGAGCTGCTTTACCAGCGCCTGAAAAAACGCGGCGTGCTGATGGTGCCGGGCGATTACTTCTTCCCGGGGCTGGATAAACCGTGGCCGCATACGCACCAGTGCATGCGCATGAACTACGTGCCCGATCCTGAAAAAATCGAAGCGGGCGTGAAGATTCTTGCCGAAGAGATTGAAAAAGCGTGGCGGGAAGGCAATTGTTAAAAAATAAGGCTCTTCAATTGAAGAGCCTTATTTTTCCGTGATCTAAATCCTGTATTAACAATATTATTTTTCCGAACTTGCTTCGCGGCATCATTTAAGATGATTCCTGTGATTTTATTTTTACTGTATTAATTAAGACCAAATGAAGCATGCCTACAATTTTAAATTAACTAATAGCTTGTTTAATTTAAAATAAATTCTGAGACGCATTCCGCCTTAATATAAAATCTCACGCCTCAGCATAAATTTAAAAATACTGCATATACTCATTATTACGCCGCTCGGCGTTCTATTGCGTGGAGTATTTTTATGCGACCTAATAATGCTAGTCGCATCAGCATAATTGCTGCTGCGGTACTGCTCGCGTTCTCTCTGTCTGCCTGCAGCGGAAGTGGTGGCGGATCTCACTCAACGGCCAAAAATAACCCGACGACCGGCAGCAGCGGCGGTTCGGGTGATGGAGGCGGTACGACCGCAAATAACGGAGGTTCAGGCAGCGGCGGCTCCGGCTCGGGCAATGGAACGGGATCGGGAACGGGTTCCGGTTCGGGAGGCGGCACGGGTTCTGGCTCAGGATCGGGGTCTGGCTCTGGTTCCGGAGGGGGAACAGGAACAGGATCAGGTTCAGGCAATGGCTCAGGAGGGGGCACAGGTTCTGGCAGCGGCGGCACAACCACCGCGGGCGTGAATACCCTACTGGGTGATACCGGCAAAACCGTCACCAGCGTCGGCTCAACGCTGGGCGACCTTGGAAGCCAGATTCCGACAAACAATCCCGTGACCTCAACCGTTTCGACCACCGTCAGCGGCGTCGGTAGCGCCGTCTCCACGGTCGGCACGGGCGTCACTACCGGCATTGGCAATCCGGGTAACGTCAACGGTGTGGGCACCACGGTTAAGGGCGTCACCACCTCGGTTACGTCCCTGGGCAATACCGTCTCATCCGTGGGTACGGGCCTGGCGAGCAGCACGTCTGGCACGCCGGTTAGCGGCGTAACAGGCCTGACGGGCAGCGTGGTCAACAGCGCCGGGCAGCTGGTCAGCGGCACAGGCACCGGGTTAACCAGCGCGGTGAGCAGCCCGGCGATCGCGCAGGTCACAACCGGTACCACAACGGTCGTCAATAAGACGCTGGGTGGCGTGCAGGGCGTGACGCAAGGCGTCGGAACCACAACCGGGCTGGGTACGCCGGTTAGCGGCCTGCTGTCTGAGGTGGGTCATACCGTCAGCGGCGTGGGCACCAGCTTGAGCAGCAGCAATAGCGGGCTGAACGGCGTTGGCCAGGTTGTTCAAAACGTCGGCCAGACGGTCACGGATACCGGAACCTTAGTGAAACCGGCATCGACAACAACCGGAGGAAGCGGCGGCGGCACGGGCTCCCTTAACGCCAATGCCAACGTCACGGCCACCAGCAACGGCCTGGGGGCAACGGTCAACACCACGCTGAATACCCTGACCGCGGGCGTGACGGCCAATGCAGGCACAACCTCGACTCAAAATACGTCAACGACAAACCCGCTCAACGGACTGAACAGCCTCACCACGGGTCTGCTGACGCCAAAACATTAAGTGTTATCGCCTTTCTGCGCCCCTGTAACGGGGGCGCAGAGTACAGCAAAGCTTGCCCCTTCATGGGGTTATGAACAGGGATAGCGCGCGATGAAAAACCACTTCCTTTTTTCGCTGACGGGGCTGGTCGTGCTGAGCATGGCCCGCGCCGATACGCTGCCTTCTATTATCGATCCGAATAACCCCGCGCAAGTTTCTCCTGGCGTTGCGTCGGTGCCTGAAGAGCAAACCCCGCAGCCAAAGGTTAAGGTTGAAAAACCACAGTCGAGGCTAACGCCGGAAACGCCGATAACGATTAATCACATCCAGTTTATTGGCGGCACGCGTTATCCATTGCAGGAGCTGCTTGCGCCGTTTCGCCCCTATGCCGGGAAAACGGTGCTGTTAAAAACGCTGGCGGGACTGGTGAACGACATCACCGCGCGCTATAAGGCAGACGGTTATCCCCTCTCCTACGCCTGGCTGCCGGATGATAATTTTCAGCAGGGGAATATTAAAATTGTTCTGGTCGAAGGCTACGTCGCCCACAGCGATATTATCAGCAACAACCCCAACGTTGCCGCGCGGCTAAAAAGGCTGTCTGAAAAAATCATGGCCGAAAAACCGCTGTCCCAGGACACGTTCGATCGCTATAGCCAGCTGATGACGCGCACGCCCAACGTTCCGGTGACGGCCAACGCGCAGCTGCCGACCAATATCTATGGCGCGGCGGCAATGCAGATAACCGGAAACCAGCAGCGCAGCTGGGATATTGCCTCGACGGTTGATACCCGCAAGGGGCAAAACTTGATGATGCTGAACGGCACGCTCAGCAACATGACAAGCTATGGCGATCAGCTTGGCGTGGCGACCCTGGTGCCGCTGGATCGCAGCACGCGGAAAAACTATGTCGGCCTGAACTGGCAGCAGTTTTTAAACGATGAAGGGCTGACGATGCAGCTAAAGGGCAGCTATTACCGTGAAGATCCGCAGGACTTTACGCCCCTGCTCTATTTGCCCAACAACCTGACGGTTGATGCCCGACAAAAAACAACGCAGTACAACGGCGGCGCAACCTTCGGCTACCCGCTGCTGCTGACGCAGAAATCACAAATTAACGTCACCGGCGGTTTTGATTATACCGACCGTCAGGATGATTACGATCTGCAGGCCAGGCTGCTGGGCAATACCTATAAGCTTGATTCGCTTAATCAGCACGCGCGCTACCCGGCGCTGGAAGTGGGGATCAACGGCGCGCACCAGTTTACCACCGCCAGCCTCAGCGGACGGCTCAACGTTCGCCAGGGCGTCGACGCCATGGGGGCAGACATTGTTTCCGCTCCGGCATCCGATATCAATTTTACGCTGACCAAGAGCGCGGTGGACGCGGCCTGGCTGTTTGCCGACAAGTGGCGGCTTTCTACCTCCTGGGAGGGCGACTGGTCAAACAACTCCCTGCCGGAACCCGAGCGCGTCAGCTTTGGCGCGCAGCGCTTCGGGCGCGGATACCAGGACGGTGAAGCGAGCGGGGATTACGGCTACGGTGGACAGGTCGAGTTGCGCTACATTCATATGCGAAAAGAGAGCGCCTGGCTGACCACTATCCAGCCCTACGTTCTGGCCGATACCGCGCAAACGTGGTTTAACTCACCCGGTCTGCCGCACCAGCGGCTCGGTTCGATCGCCACCGGCGTGATGATAGGCGACACGCGCCATTATAGCGTCACGGTGGAGGCGGCAAGGCCCACAAGAGATGTTCCGACGGACAGCCGTAGCCGGGACTGGCGCTACAGCCTGACGTTCACCTGGAATTTCAACAATATGCAGTAAGTTTCTCAGCCCGTAGCCGGGCAGGATCTACGCAGCGCAGCGCGCGGGTCGGACACGCCTCAACGCAGGCGGGTCCGCCTTCGCGATGGGCGCACAAATCGCACTTTAGCGCCCGAGCGCGGTTGTCGACCAGGCGAACCTGCATCGCGCCAAACGGGCACGCCACCACGCAGCTTTTGCACCCGATACAGCGCGCCTGCTCTACCCACCAGGCCCCGGCATGGCGGTGAATAGCCCGCGTAGGGCATACGTTCGCGCACGGTGCGTCTTCACACTGATGACAGCCCACCGCCGTGGTATAGGCATCCCCTTTCACCACGCGAATGCGGGGACAAAACGTCGCCGCAGAAACGGCGTCGCTATCCTGGTGCACCACCGCGCAGGCGGCTTCGCAGGTTCGGCACCCGATGCATTTCGCCGCATCCGCCATGATAAATCGGTTCATCCCTTCCCTCCTCATGCCGATCATTAGGTAAGCTTGCCAGAGGTACGCGCGTCGCTGCCATGATCGAAACGGTAGAAGAAGAAATAAACCTGAAGCGTGGCGCTTTTTTTAAAAACGCCAGCTCACGCCCGTCAGCAGCGTAAAGCTGTCGTCACGGTCAATCATCGGGCTGTTTTTCACGTCATCAGGCAGCACGTTGTAGACCGCGCTGGCCGTCAGGAAAAGGCTCTGCGTGAGCTGATACTTTGCGGCGAGGCCGACATAAGGGCTCCAGCTGTCACCGGCAGAATACTGATTCAGGCCGCTGCGGCGAGATTCGCTGCCCGACACGCCGTAGTAGTAATCGTTATAGCTTGCGTCACTGTAAAACACCCCTACAGAGGGGATCAGCGTCAGGCGCTCCATGCGGACGGGATGGAAATAAGATACCTCGCCGACGATCCCGCCGCTCTCGTCCATCGCATCACCGGACGCGGCCACTTTCAGGCTTCCCCAGCGTTCGTGGCGGTAATAAGCGCCGCCCAAAAACGCGGAGGCCTTGCGCTCATCGAGCTGTTTCATCCGGGCATCGTCGTTATCATCAGGATCAAAGTGCAGCGGCATCCAGGAGGCGGTGAGGCTTATTTCATTCTTGCCGTCTTTCCACAGGATCCATCCGCCCGTCGTCTGACGGATATAAAAGCTATCGCCTTCATAGCTTATTAATGGCACCGCCGTGGTATTTTTGTTATAGCCTTTGTAAGGAGACTCATTAAATACCGCTCCCGCACCCAGTGAAAATTCACCGGCCATTGCGGATGATGATGCAAATAACGCGGCAGCAATAAGTAAATTCTTTTTGATTATCATTCCATGCGATCCATTTAAACGCCAAGCAAGCGAGGCGAATAATAATGGTTACAAAATTATCAATGCAATGCCGCTGTTTATATAATATTATATATAAAATCATATAGATGGGTTCTGATGATGAATAAGCTACAGTTAAAAAACCGTGAGCTAAAAATCATTTCCGTGATTGCCGCAACGCACAGTATTGGCGATGCCGCCGCGCTGTTAGGCATGGCGCAGGCTAACGTCAGTAAATACCTGTCTGATTTTGAAACGCGTATCGGCCTCAAAGTATTTGAGCGCACCACCCGGCAGCTGGCGCTGACCCAGTTTGGCGAGGCGTTACTTCCCTACGTTAATGCCACGCTTGATAAACATAGCCAGCTGATTAATTTCATTGCAGATTATAAGCATGAGAAGCGCGGAAAAGTAACCGTTTACGCCCCTACGGGAATTGTGAACTATCTGGCACGCCAGGTGATTCATCAGATTAAGGATATCGGTGATATTCGCATTTCGCTAAAAACCTCCAATCTGGCCCGCAATGAATATTCTGAAGGCGTCTCGTTCCCCGATGACTGTGATATTTTAATTACCTACGCCCAGCCTAAAGACGAAAGTTTGGTGGCCAGCAAATTAGCACACTATTCAATCACGGCATTTGCGACTGCGGAATATTTAGAAAAACATCCGATTAGCAGTCCTAAAGAGTTAATTAACCACTCGTGTATTCTGATAGATTCAATGCTGGTAGATGATGCCAATATTTGGCGATTCAGAAGCCATGATAGCGATGAAATACAGGATTACAGGGTGACCGGTAACTATATTTGCGACAATACGCAATCCGCGCTTGAGCTGGCGAGAAATCATCTGGGTATAGTTTTTGCGCCAGAAGAAAGCCTGAAAAACGAGATCCTGAGCGGCACGCTGGTACCCTGCTTCCCGCATCAGGAGGAGTGGTGGCTGGATCTCACGGCGATTTTCCGTAAACGCGAATACCAGCCCTGGCGCGTGCAGCTTGTCCTGGACGGCATACTGAATTGCCTGCGCCAGCAAATAGCTCATGCCGCCAAACATTATTCTGCGCCCGACGAATCATCCTCTCCATAAAGCGCTCATAAATGGATATCTGAACCAGCGCGCGACTCGCCTGGAATTTCGTTAGGATGTATAACTCTTCGACATAGAACTGATTTTTTGGCTATACGCCAGGCTGTAGTATCGACTCAGGAAGTTAAGCTTTCGAATGGTTTAATGTCGTTTGGAACAATTGAGGTGATTTTAAATGGAAACCAGACGTGCACCGTTGGGACTTAGGATCCTAATTGTAATTACACTTTTTCTGATAACTTTTTTAGCCTTTAGACCGTCAGATCCAGCAACGCAGGTACAAATTGAATTCTGGAAGCACGCTGCAGCTTATTTTGGCGAGCATGATATTGAGGGTTTTGTAGGGATAGCGCTTCTTGTCGTAAGCACAGCAGTTACAATCATTGGATATCAAATTGTAATCAGACTAATACAGCGAATATTAAACAAAGGAAGAAAAATTGCAGTGGCTAACCCCTCATGAAGCTTGCGGGGCATTTTGCCCCGCACGTCATTTCTGAGCAGCTTAAGGGAACAGCCGCGCGTCGCGGAGGATATGGTCGTTGCCGCGGCGGCGCGTAAAGCCGATGCGGTTAAAATATTCCAGGATTTGAATCGCCAGCTTTCGCCCGACGTTGAGCCGATCGCGGAAGTCCGCCGCGCAGGTTGAACCGCGCTCCCGATCCAGCTCGCGGATCAGGTTCGCAAACGCCACGATGCGATCGTTGCGGTAATAACGATCCTTCACGATCGCCACTATCAGCCCCTGCTGCGCCGCGTGCCGCAGCACCTGGCGCATCATCTGCTCGTCAGCGTGGGTTTCGCGCGCCAGGTCGCGTACCCACCACGGCTCGTCGCCAAACAGCGGCGCCGCCCGTTGCCAGATAGCCTCCTGCTCGGCCGTGAAGCCGGCTTTGTGATCCGGCAGATGCAGCCAGCCGTGGTGGCTGCTAATCACGCCGCTTTCGCGCATGTTTTCAATCAGCAGCAGCACCAGCGCCTCGTCTTCCATGGGCAGCGCCATGCGCCGCAGGCGCTCGCGCCCCGGACCCGGCTCGTCCTGATGCTGCGCATGATAGGTGGCGAGCGTGCTGAGGATTTTGCGCTGCCAGCGCGCCGCGACGGGCGCGCTCAGCAGGTTGTATCCGGCCTGGATAAAGCCCGGCTCCTGCGTCAGCGCGCGCAGGCCATCGCCGCTCAGCTGGCGCGCCCACGCGAAGTCGGCGAGATTCACCGCACCCCGCTCAAGGTGAACATTCAGCGCGGTCTTATCGTCCGCAGCCTGCGCGAGCGACGCCAGCCACTGCAGATACTCCGGCTTGCGCTTGCCGCGGCGCGGCGGATTGAGCGCCACCACGCGCGCGCCAGCCAGCGTTTCCCGCGCGGAAATATCGCGCAGCACCAGACGGTCGTTATCCGCAAGCCAGAGCGGGCTGTCTAACACCAGCTCGGCCAGATCGTTTTCCAGCAGGGAGACGCGCCCGGTAATGTGGCTGGCCGCATGGTGGATGTGCAGCGGCTGCCACTGCGTCAGCGGCGTATGCGTTTGCAGGGCGACAATCACCCGCTCGGACGGCTCGGGCGGCGCGTCGGCCAGCAGCCAGTCGCCGCGATTCAGCTGTTCTTTCTCGGCATCCCCCGCGATGTTCAGCGCAATGCGCTGCCCGGCGTGGGCCTGTTCCGCGGGCTGGTTCTGCGCATGCAGGCTGCGCACGCGCATCGGTTTGTTGACGCCCGTCAGCCACAGGGTATCCCCCACCTTCACCTCACCGCTCAGGGCCGTCCCGGTGACCACAAGCCCCGCGCCCTTAACGGTGAATGCCCGATCGATAGCCAGGCGGAAGCTGTGCTGACCGGCAGGCTCGCGGGCGGAAAGCTGCTGCAGGTGCTGGCGAAGCGCGTCGATACCGCGCCCCTGCGTCGCCACGGTGACGAAAAGCGACGCATCGGCAAAGCCAAATTCACGCAGGGTCAACTGCACCGCGCTGCGCACCTCTTCAATACGGGAATCATCCACGCGATCGGCTTTGGTCAGCGCCACCGTCAGCTGCGGATTTCCGGTCAGCTGGAGTATGGCGAGGTGTTCGCGCGTTTGCGCCATCACGCCGTCATCGCACGCCACCACCAGCAGCGCGTGGTCAATGCCGCCCACGCCTGCCAGCATATTCGCGAGAAACTTTTCGTGGCCCGGCACGTCGATAAAGCCCAGCACGCGGCCATCGGCCTGGGGCCAGTAGGCATAGCCCAGATCGATGGTCATCCCGCGCTTCTTCTCTTCCGGCAGGCGGTCGGCATTCACGCCCGTGAGCGCCTGCAATAGCGTCGTTTTTCCGTGGTCAACGTGACCGGCAGTGGCAATGATCATTTCAACAGCATCTCCAGAAACCGTTTTTCATCTTCAAGACAACGTAAATCCAGCCACATGCGCCCGTCGTAGATGCGGCCAATAACCGGCACGGGCAGCGCTCGCCTGCGGGCCGAGAGCGCCTCAAGCTGGCTACCGCGTCCGTCGCGCGGCGTAAACGTGATCGCCGCGCTGGGCAGCCGATCGACGGGCAACGATCCGCTGCCGATCTGCGACTGGCACGGCTCCACGTGAAGCTCAAAGCTGGGATAATGCGGCGCAACCTGCGGGAGCAGCTGCTCCGCCCGGGCGTGGATAGACGCCGCATCGCGCGCGAGCAAACGCAGCGTCGGCAGGCGCTCAGCCAGCTTCTCCGGGTGCAGATACAGACGCAGCGTAGCTTCCAGCGCGGCGAGCGTCATTTTATCGGCGCGCAGCGCGCGCTTGAGCGGATGCTGCTGCAGCCGGGCAATCAGCTCCCGCGTACCGACGATGATCCCCGCCTGCGGCCCGCCGAGCAGCTTGTCGCCGGAAAAACTCACCAGGCTCACGCCCGCCGCAATCATCTCCTGCGGCATCGGCTCTTTTGGCAGCCCGTACTGGCTTAAGTCCACCAGCGAACCGCTGCCGAGATCGGCTATCACCGGCACGTTTAGCTCGCGCCCGATCGCGGCAAGCTCGGCCTCTTCGACCACTTTGGTGAAGCCTTCAATCTGGTAATTGCTGGTATGCACCTTCATCAGCAGCGCGGTGTTTTCGTTTACCGCCGCGCGATAATCTTTGGCGTGGGTGCGGTTCGTGGTGCCCACCTCGTGCAGGGTGCAGCCCGCCTGGCGCATTACGTCCGGAATGCGAAACGCCCCGCCGATCTCCACCAGCTCCCCGCGCGAGACGACGACCTCTTTACCGCTCGCCGTGGCGGCCAGCATCAGCAGCACGGCGGCCGCATTGTTGTTCACAATGCAGGCATCTTCCGCGCCGGTCAGCTGGCACAGGAGATCCGCCAGCGCGCGATCGCGGTGGCCGCGGCCCGCGCCGTCAAGATCGTACTCCAGCGTAACCGGCGAGCGCATGGCCCGCTCAACCGCCTCAACGGCCTCTTCAGCCTGCTGCGCGCGGCCCAGGTTGGTGTGCAGCACCGTTCCGGTCAGGTTAATGACCGGGCGAAGGGCGCTTTGCGCATTCTCAACCAGCCTGTTTTCAACTTCCTGCCCCCACGCGTCGCACCAGTCGGGGAGCGTATTTTCTGCCTGAATATGCCGCCGGGCTTCGTCCTGAAGCAGGCGCAGCATCTCCACCGTCGCGGTATGACCGAATCGCCCCAGCGCGCTGAGAATATCGGGCTGACGAAGCAGACGGTCGGTAGCAGGAATTTGGCTGTAGAGGGAGTGATGAGTAGTCATGGAAGCGCCCGGCGAGTAAATTTCACCCCCCTCCCGACGGGAGAGGGAGTTAGCATGGGGAGGGATTGTACAACCTCTCGCCGCGAAGTGTTATAACCCGAATCAAGCCTTTGGCGGTTCGGTACGCGCAAAGCTCTCGCGCTGGAATAGCGTTTCGGCCAGCTTCACCAGCAGCGGGCGCTCCACGCACCAGCCCGGTGAGACGCGGCGAAAATTGAGGTAGCCGATGGCGCAGGCGATGGCGATCGTCGCCAGATTCACGTCATCGTTGTTGATTTTTCCTGCCTGAATCCATTGCTCGCACAGGTCCAGGCTGCGGCTGATTTTTTCGCGCTGGCGCAGCAGCTCCGTCTCCGACTGCTGCGCGGCGGGCCTCGCCTGCTCGCGCACGGAGGCAAGCGCGGCGTCCATAATGCCATCGGCGAGCGCCTCAATCTGCCTGATGGCCAACGCCGCTTTGGGTTCAGCGGGCACCATCGCCGGGGCGATGCCCAGCAGCTCGATATACTCCGCAATAATCGGGGAATCAAACCAGTACTCGCCTTCGTCGGTGACCAGCGCAGGGACTTTCCCCAGCGGGTTATACCGCGCAACGCCGCTCTCCGCGCTGTAAGGCTGTTCATTCACAAACTCAAAGTCGATCCCCTTCTCCAGCAGAAGAATCGAAATTTTACGCACGAAAGGACTGGTATAGCTGCCGATAAGTTTCATTGCCTGTTCCTGGATGCCCACAAAGTGGTCAGTATGGATCATGCCGGGAAAAAAGGCAGGTGCGCGGCTCGCATTCCTTCGTTGGCATGGAAGAGTTTGTTAGCCGTCACATCAGGAGAAATCCGCATTAAAATATTTTGTGAAGATCATCACAATACAGAAACAAACAGCACACAATATAGTGTGACTAAAATCACAAAATAGCCCCGATAGCGTCTTTTTTTTGCGCAGCGCTCTCTTTTCATACACCCGTTTTGTGATGACGATCACTTCATTAACAACCAGATACCCTACATTTACGTGATTGAGATCACACAAATTTTGGCTGTCTGGACAGTTGAACAATTCAGTGCCAGATTTCACAGCATCAGAACAGGGCCCGGCTACCTCTGCCGCCGCACGTTAACAATAAACCTCGGGCCGCAGGCCTAAGCGTAAACAAAAGAAGGGGTGTTTTATGTCATCCGATTTCAAGATCAAAGTGCAAAGCTTTGGTCGCTTCCTCAGCAATATGGTGATGCCAAATATCGGCGCGTTTATCGCGTGGGGTATCATCACTGCGTTGTTCATTCCAACAGGATGGTTGCCTAACGAAACGCTGGCGAAACTTGTTGGCCCAATGATTACCTATCTGCTGCCGCTGCTCATCGGTTATACCGGTGGTCGTCTGGTCGGCGGCGACCGCGGCGGCGTGGTCGGTGCAATCACCACCATGGGCGTGATCGTCGGTGCGGATATGCCGATGTTCCTCGGCGCGATGATTGCCGGCCCTCTGGGCGGCTGGGCAATTAAGAAGTTCGACGTCTGGGTGGATGGCAAGATCAAGTCCGGCTTCGAAATGCTGGTGAACAACTTCTCTGCGGGCATCATCGGGATGATCCTCGCGATTCTGGCGTTCCTCGGCATTGGCCCTGCGGTTGAAGTCCTGTCCAAAATTCTGGCGGCGGGCGTTAACTTCATGGTGGCGCACGACATGCTGCCGCTGGCGTCTATCTTTGTTGAACCGGCGAAAATCCTGTTCCTCAACAACGCCATCAACCACGGCATCTTCTCGCCGCTGGGTATTCAGCAGTCTCACGATCTCGGCAAGTCCATCTTCTTCCTGATTGAAGCGAACCCGGGTCCGGGTATGGGCGTACTGCTGGCGTACATGTTCTTCGGTCGCGGCAGCGCGAAGCAGTCTGCGGGCGGCGCGGCGATCATCCACTTCCTGGGCGGTATTCACGAAATTTACTTCCCGTACGTGCTGATGAACCCACGTCTGATCCTGGCCGTTATCCTCGGCGGTATGACCGGCGTGTTCACCCTGAGCGTGCTGGGCGGCGGCCTGGTCTCTCCTGCGTCTCCGGGCTCCATCCTGGCGGTGCTGGCGATGACGCCGAAAGGCGCGTACTTCGCGAACATCGCGGCTATCTGTGCGGCAATGGCGGTTTCCTTCGTTGTGTCTGCCATCCTGCTGAAAACCAGCAAGGTGAAAGAAGACGACGACATTGAAGCGGCAACCCGCCGTATGCACGACATGAAAGCAGAATCCAAAGGCGAGACCCCGCTGGCGGCTGGCGATGTCTCTAACGACCTGAGCCACGTGCGCAAAATCATCGTGGCCTGCGACGCCGGTATGGGCTCCAGCGCAATGGGTGCGGGCGTGCTGCGTAAGAAAGTGCAGGATGCGGGCCTCACCAACATCTCCGTGACCAACAGCGCGATCAACAGCCTGCCGTCGGACGTTGACCTGGTGATCACCCACCGCGATCTGACCGAGCGCGCCATGCGTCAGGTTCCGCAGGCACAGCACATCTCGCTGACTAACTTCCTCGACAGCGGCCTGTACTCCAGCCTGACCGAGCGTCTGGTTGCCGCGCAGCGTCACGAAGACAACGAAGTAAAAGTGCGCGATAGCCTGAAGGACAGCTTTGACGAGAGCAATGCGCACCTCTTCAGGCTCGGCGCGGAAAATATCTTCCTCGGCCGCACCGCGACCAACAAAGAAGACGCGATTCGCTTTGCCGGTGAGCAGCTGGTTGCAGGCGGCTACGTTCAGCCTGAATACGTTGATGCGATGCTGGAACGTGAGAAACTGACGCCAACCTACCTCGGCGAATCCATCGCGGTTCCGCACGGCACGGTTGAAGCGAAAGACCGCGTGCTGAAGACCGGCGTCGTGTTCTGCCAGTATCCGCAGGGCGTTCGCTTCGGTGAAGAAGAAGACGATATTGCCCGCCTGGTGATTGGTATCGCCGCTCGCAACAACGAGCACATCCAGGTGATTACCAGCCTGACCAACGCCCTGGATGACGACACCGTCATCGAGCGCCTGGCCAACACCACCAGCGTGGAAGAAGTGCTCGCACTGCTTAACAAGTAAGTTCTCTACCCTCTCCCCTCAGGGGAGAGGGCTAGGGTGAGGGAAAAGCCTCACCCCAGCCCTCTCGGGTCACAACATTGATGAAGGTTAATTCTATGAAAGCATTACATTTTGGCGCAGGTAACATCGGTCGTGGATTTATCGGCAAGCTGCTGGCAGACGCGGGCATTACGCTGACGTTCGCCGACGTGAACCAGGTGGTGCTCGACGCCCTGAATGCCCGTCATAGCTATCAGGTTCACGTGGTGGGTGAAAACGAGCAGGTTGAAACCGTATCCGGCGTGAACGCCGTCAGCAGCATCGGCGATGACGTGGTCGACCTGATCGCAAGCGTTGATCTGGTCACGACCGCCGTCGGTCCCGTGGTGCTTGAGCGCATCGCCCCGGCCGTGGCAAAAGGCCTGGCAAAGCGTAAAGCGCAGGGCAACGACGCTCCGCTGAACATTATCGCCTGCGAGAACATGGTGCGCGGCACCACGCAGCTGAAGGGCCACGTGATGGCCGCCGTCGCGGACGAAGACAAAGCCTGGGTTGAAGAACACGTCGGCTTCGTGGATTCTGCCGTCGACCGCATCGTGCCGCCTTCTGAATCGGCGACCCACGATCCGCTGGAAGTCACCGTGGAAACCTTCAGCGAATGGATTGTCGACAAAACTCAGTTTAAAGGCGCGCTGCCGACCATTCCTGGAATGGAGCTGACCGATAACCTGATGGCATTTGTCGAACGCAAACTCTTCACCCTGAACACCGGTCATGCTATAACCGCGTACCTCGGAAAATTGGCCGGTCATCAGACCATCCGTGACGCGATTCTCGATGAGAAAATCCGCGCCGTGGTTAAAGGGGCAATGGAAGAGAGCGGCGCGGTGCTGATCAAACGCTACGGTTTTGATGCTGACAAACATGCGGCATACATCCAGAAAATCCTCGGTCGTTTTGAAAATCCGTACCTGAAAGATGACGTTGAGCGCGTTGGCCGTCAGCCGCTGCGCAAGCTGAGCGCGGGCGATCGCCTGATCAAGCCGCTGCTGGGCACCCTGGAGTACGGCCTGCCGCACGCCAACCTGGTGAAAGGCATTGCCGCCGCGATGCACTACCGCAGCGAGCAGGACCCGCAGGCGCAAGAGCTGGCCCAGATGATTGGCGATGACGGTCCACAGGCTGCGCTGGCGCAGGTTTCCGGTCTGGATGCCAACAGTAACGTGGTTGTGGAGGCGGTTAACGCTTATAACGCCACCAAATGATGCAGAATGCGGCGCAGGAGATCCTGCGCCCTAATTACAGATTGTCAGATATGCAGGCAATAATGGAAGAAACCCAGGCCTTTGAAAATCGTGTGCTTGAGCGTCTGAATGCTGGCAAAACCGTACGAAGCTTCCTGATTGCCGCCGTCGAGCTTTTGACCGAGGCGGTAAACATCCTGGTGCTTCAGGTATTTCGCAAAGACGATTACGCCGTAAAATATGCCGTAGAGCCGCTGCTGGACGGAGATGGCCCGCTGGGCGATTTGTCCGTTCGCCTGAAGCTGATCTACGGTCTTGGCGTGCTGAGCAGGCCGGAGTACGAAGACGCCGAGCTGTTGATGGCGCTGCGCGAAGAGTTAAATCATGACGGTAATGAATATGCCTTTACCGATGATGAAATTCTCGGTCCGTTCGGCGAACTGCACTGCGTTTCCGCGCTGCCCCCCGCTCCCCATTTTGACAGCAGCGATCCGGAGCTGTATGCGATGCAGAGGCTGCGTTATCAACAGGTTGTCCGTTCCACGATGGTCCTTTCCCTGACTGAGCTGATTTCACGGATCAGCTTAAAAAAAGCGTTTCAGAAGTAAGCCTGCGCACATTGGTGTATCCTTCCTGTAAATTCCCCCGATTTAGAGTCATTTGTCATGAAAGAAGTCGAAAAGAACGAAATTAAACGCCTGAGCGACCGTCTGGATCTGGTCCGCCACCAGATGGCCGGTCTCTCGCTGGTCGATTCCGCCGAGAAGTACGCCGAGCTGGAAAAAGAGACCGCTACGCTGGAAGCGGAAATCGAGCGCCTGCGCGAGGTGAAAGGCCAGAAGCTCAGCAAAGAAGCGCAAAAGCTGATGAACATGCCGCACCGCCGCGCGATCACCAAAAAAGAGCAGGCCGACATGGGCAAGCTGAAGAAAAGCGTCCGCGGTCTGGTGGTGGTTCACCCGATGACCGAGCTGGGACGTGAAATGGATCTGAAAGAGATGACGGGCTTTTGTAAGACGGCATTCTGATCCTTTTCCCCTCGCCCTCTCCCCAAAGGGGCGAGGGAACTGTACGGTTTTCTCCCTCTCCCCGTGGGAGAGGGCCGGGGTGAGGGCATCAGGCCATACCCAACCCAAAATTGGCCCAACCAATCCCCCATTCATCCCTCCCCTGGTTCACACTTCCATTAATTCCACTCACAAAACCATTGCCCATCCATAACATCTGATTAACCATTCATTGTCATTCACCCTACAATACAATATTGGCAGGACCACTTTTACACAGCGTGTGACGCAGAGATGAGCACAGACTCACCGCCGATCGCGACGTGGGGTCCTCAGGAGACCTGCAATGAGCCTCTGGCAACAAAACTACGATCCGGCCGGAAATATCTGGCTGTCGAGCCTGATCGCATCGCTACCGATCCTGTTCTTCTTCTTTGCGCTGATTAAGCTCAAGCTGAAGGGCTATCTTGCCGCAACCTATACCGTTGCGATCGCGCTGCTGGTGGCGCTGTTTTTCTACAAAATGCCGGTCGACCGCGCGCTGGCATCGGTCGTGTATGGCTTTTTCTACGGCCTGTGGCCGATTGCGTGGATCATCATTGCGGCGGTGTTTGTCTATAAAATCTCGGTGAAAACCGGCCAGTTCGACATCATCCGCTCGTCGATTCTCTCCATCACGCCGGACCAGCGCCTGCAGATGCTGATTGTCGGTTTCTCTTTCGGCGCGTTCCTCGAAGGTGCAGCAGGTTTCGGTGCGCCGGTGGCGATCACCGCCGCGCTGCTGGTCGGGCTGGGCTTTAATCCACTGTACGCCGCCGGGCTGTGCCTGATTGTGAACACCGCGCCGGTGGCGTTTGGCGCGATGGGTATCCCGATTCTGGTGGCCGGACAGGTAACCGGGCTGGACAGCTTCGAGATCGGCCAGATGGTGGGCCGCCAGCTGCCGTTCCTGACCATTATCGTGCTGTTCTGGATCATGGCGATTATGGACGGCTGGCGCGGCGTGAAGGAGACCTGGCCCGCGGTGATGGTCGCCGGCGGCTCGTTCGCCATCGCCCAATACCTCAGCTCCAACTTCCTCGGCCCCGAGCTGCCGGACATTATCTCATCGCTGGTGTCGCTGGTGTGCCTGACGCTGTTCCTGAAGCGCTGGCAGCCGGTGCGCATCTTCCGCTTTGCCGATATGGGCGCGTCCCACGTCGATCAGACCCTTGCCCGCACGGGCTACACGGCCGGGCAAATCGTCCGCGCATGGTCGCCGTTCCTGTTCCTGACCGCCACCGTCACCCTGTGGAGCGTCCCGCCGTTTAAGGCGCTGTTCGCCCCGGGCGGCGCGCTGTACGACATGGTGATCAACGTCTCCGTGCCGTTCCTCGACAAGATGGTCGCGCGCATGCCGCCGGTGGTTCACGACGCCACGCCGTATGCGGCGGTGTTCAAGTTCGACTGGTTCTCCGCCACCGGCACGGCCATCCTGTTTGCGGCGATCCTTTCCGTTGTGTGGCTGCGCATGAAGCCTGCTGCCGCGGTACAGACCTTTGCCAGCACGCTGAAAGAGCTGGCGCTGCCCATCTACTCCATCGGCATGGTGCTGGCGTTCGCGTTTATCTCGAACTACTCCGGCCTGTCGTCGACGCTGGCTTTAGCCCTGGCACATACCGGACACGCATTCACCTTCTTCTCGCCGTTCCTCGGCTGGCTGGGGGTGTTCCTGACGGGCTCGGATACCTCGTCTAACGCGCTGTTCGCCGCGCTGCAGGCCACCGCCGCGCAGCAAATTGGCGTCTCGGACGTCCTGCTGGTTGCGGCTAACACCACCGGCGGCGTGACCGGCAAGATGATCTCTCCGCAGTCCATCGCTATCGCCTGCGCGGCGGTTGGCCTGGTCGGCAAAGAGTCGGATCTGTTCCGCTTTACCGTAAAACACAGCCTGATATTTACCTGCATGGTGGGCGTCATCACCACGCTGCAGGCCTATGTCTTGACCTGGATGATTCCATGATAGTGATGCCCAGGCGCCTGTCCGACGAGATTGCCTCTCGCGTGCGGGCGCTGATTGAAGAACAACAGCTGGAGGCGGGCATGAAATTGCCCGCCGAGCGCCAGCTTGCCGTCCAGCTCGGCGTATCGCGCAATTCCCTGCGCGAAGCGCTCGCCACGCTGGTCAACGAAGGGCTGCTGGTGAGCCGCCGCGGCGGCGGCACCTTTGTGCGCTGGCAGCACGACGACTGGTCCGAGCAAAACATCGTTCAGCCGCTGAAAACGCTGCTGGAGAACGACCCGGACTACAGCTTCGACATCCTTGAAGCCCGCCACGCCATTGAGGCCAGCACCGCCTGGCACGCGGCGATGCGCGCCACCGACGCCGATAAAGAGAAGCTCAAAACCTGCTTCGAGGCCACGCAAAGCAGCGATCCGGACATTGCGTCGCAGGCGGACGTACGCTTCCACCTGGCGATTGCCGAGGCGTCGCACAACATCGTCCTGCTGCAAACCATGCGCGGCTTCTTCGACCTGCTGCAATCCTCCGTGAAGCAGAGCCGCCAGCGCATGTATCTGGTCCCGCCCGTGTTCGCGCGCCTGACCGAACAGCACGAGGCGATTCTTAACGCCATTCTGAGTGGTGACGCCGACGCCGCGCGTAAAGCGATGATGGCGCACCTCGGCTTTGTGCACACCACCATTAAACGATTTGATGAAGACCAGGCACGACAGGCGCGAATTACCCGTCTGCCCGGTGACAGTGATATTTCCAGGGAGAACAACGCATGATTATTTCAGCAGCCAGTGACTATCGCGCCGCGGCGCAGCGCATCTTACCGCCGTTCCTGTTCCACTATATCGACGGCGGAGCCTACGCGGAGCATACCCTGCGCCGCAACGTGGAAGACCTGTCGGACGTGGCCCTGCGCCAGCGCGTGCTGAAGAATATGTCCGACCTGAGCCTTGAGACAAAACTGTTCAACGAAACGCTCTCGATGCCCGTTGCGCTCGGCCCCGTCGGCCTGTGCGGCATGTACGCCCGCCGGGGTGAGGTGCAGGCAGCCACCGCCGCGGATGCCAAAGGGATACCGTTTACGCTCTCCACCGTTTCCGTGTGCCCGATAGAAGAGGTTACGCCCACCATTAAGCGCCCGATGTGGTTCCAGCTGTACGTGCTGCGCGACCGCGGCTTTATGCGCAACGCACTAGAGCGCGCCAAAGCGGCGGGCTGCTCGACGCTGGTGTTCACCGTCGATATGCCGACGCCGGGCGCGCGCTATCGCGACGCGCACTCCGGCATGAGCGGCCCGAACGCCGCCATGCGCCGCTACTGGCAGGCGGTGACGCACCCGCAGTGGGCGTGGGACGTCGGCCTTAACGGTCGCCCGCACGATCTGGGCAATATCTCCGCCTATCTCGGCAAGCCGACCGGGCTGGAGGATTACATCGGCTGGCTGGCGAATAACTTCGATCCGTCGATTTCCTGGAAAGACCTGGAGTGGATCCGCGAATTTTGGGACGGCCCAATGGTGATCAAAGGGATCCTCGACCCTGAAGACGCCCGCGACGCGGTGCGCTTCGGCGCGGACGGCATTGTGGTCTCTAACCACGGCGGCCGCCAGCTCGACGGCGTGCTCTCCTCGGCCCGCGCATTACCGGCGATTGCCGACGCGGTGAAGGGCGATATTACGATTCTGGCCGACAGCGGCATTCGCAACGGGCTGGACGTGGTGCGCATGATTGCGCTGGGCGCAGACAGCGTGCTGCTGGGGCGCGCGTATCTGTACGCCTTAGCGACCGCCGGGCAGGCGGGCGTGGCAAACCTGCTGGACCTGATTGAGAAAGAGATGAAGGTGGCGATGACGCTGACCGGGGCGAAATCCATCGGCGACATCAGCCGCGATTCGCTGGTGCAGGAGCTGAGCAAGCTGCCTGCCGGTCTTGCGCAGCTGTCGCAGGGCAGCGCCGCCTAATCCTCTCCCCATTTTGCTTCACGCGTTCAGCTCACCGTCGGCTGAACGCGTTTTTTTTGCCCAAAAATAACACCAACATAACATTTCAGATAACTAAATTTGACATCCTCGCGGCGATCGCAAATGTATATACAGGCAAATACAAGAACATTTAAAACACAACAACAGAGGGTAGCGTATGGCGTATTCAGGCAAGGTGGATATCCAGCAGGTGATCAACGACAGCCCCTTCTCGCGGTTCCACTGGCTGCTGATCGTGCTGGGATTTTTGGTGCTGGCGATCGACGGATTTGATACCGCCGCGATGGGCTATATCGCCCCGACGCTCTCGGCCGAGTGGGGGATCGCCAGGCAGGATCTGGGGCCCGTGCTCAGCGCCGCCCTGCTGGGGCTTTCTCTCGGCGCGCTGGTTGCCGGGCCGGTGTCCGACCGCATCGGGCGCAAGCGCGTGCTCGTTTTCTCCTGCCTGTTTTTTGGCCTCTCCAGCCTGGGAACCGCCTGGGCGCAAAGCCTGAACGCCCTCACCCTCTGGCGCTTTTTGACCGGCCTCGGGCTGGGCGCGGCAATGCCGAACGCCATTACGCTGATCTCGGAGTTTGCGCCGCAGCGCTGCCGGGCGATGGCGATTAATACCATGTACTGCGGCTTTCCCCTCGGCGCGGCGGGCGGAGGTGCCATCTCCTCATGGCTGATCCCCCATCACGGCTGGAAGAGCGTGCTGCTGCTCGGCGCCGTCGCGCCGCTCGTGCTGACGGTGCTGCTGGCGCTGCTGCTGCCGGAGTCGGTGAAGTATCTGGTGCAGCGCGGAAAGGAGAGTGCGCGCGTAAAGCGTATCGTCAGTCGATTTGCCGGTAGTCCGGTCGAGGAGGTGACGGGCTTCTTTCTGTCCGAAACGCGCACGGCTCAGACGAAAGGCAGCGTGGCGCAGCTATTTACCTTCCCGTGGCTGCCGGGGACGCTGATGCTCTGGACCACCTACTTTATGGGGCTGGTGATTTACTACGTGCTGCTGAGCTGGATGCCGACGCTGATGCTCGGCATGGGCTACCCGCTGGCGGAGTCGGCGTGGCTGACCTCCCTCTTCACCTTCGGCGGCACCGCCGGGATCCTGCTGGCAGGCTGGATGATGGACCGCTGGGAAGCGCATAAGGTGGTGACCGGCGGCTTTTTCATCACCATGCTGCTGATCCTCGCGCTGGGCATGGAGCATAACCACATCGTGCTGTTTGGCGGTCTGATCTTCGTGATGGGGATTACCATGAACGGCGCGCAGTCCGGCATGCAGACCCTCGCCGCCACGTTTTATCCTACCCACTGCCGCGCCACGGGCATCGCGTGGATGCAGGGCATAGGGCGCTTTGGCGGCGTCGCGGGCACGCTGACGAGCGCGCACCTGCTTTCGCTGCAGTGGCAGGCGGACAGTATCCTGATGTTCCTGAGCGTTCCCGCGCTGCTGGCCACCGCCGCCACGCTCTACAAAATGTTCCGCTACCGTTCGCAGGTCGCGAGCATCGCGTAGGCCCACCCGTTTCTGCTATTCTGCCCCCGCAATTAAGGGGGCAGCATGCTTAACATCGTTTTATTCGAACCAGAAATTCCGCCGAACACCGGCAACATTATCCGCCTGTGCGCCAACACCGGCTTTCGTCTGCATATCATTGAGCCGATGGGCTTTGCCTGGGACGACAAGCGCCTGCGCCGCGCGGGGCTGGATTACCATGAATTTACGGCGGTGCTGCGCCATCACGACTACGTCGCGTTTATGGAAGCCGAAAAGCCGCAGCGGATGTTTGCCCTGACGACCAAAGGCACGCCCGCGCACAGCGCCGTAAGCTATCAGGAAGGTGATTATCTGATGTTTGGCCCGGAAACGCGCGGCCTGCCCGCGACGATTCTCGACGCCCTGCCCGCCGAGCAAAAAATACGCATTCCGATGATGCCGGACAGCCGCAGCATGAACCTGTCAAACGCGGTATCGGTGGTGGTGTATGAAGCGTGGCGCCAGTTGGGGTATGCAGGCGCCATATTAAAGTAGGCCCGGTAAGCGCAGCGCCACCGGGCAAAATCTCAGATGCCGTCACCATACTCAAACGTATGGTGAATGCCGTTGAAGTGCTGATCCATGTCCATGGACGGCTTATCGCTGTCCGGCTTGCCGACGATGCGCGCCGGGACGCCGGCGGCGGTGGTGTGCGGCGGAACGGGCTGTAGCACGACTGAACCCGCGCCAATCTTCGCCCCACGCCCCACCTCGATATTGCCGAGGATTTTGGCACCCGCACCGATCATCACCCCTTCACGGATTTTCGGATGGCGATCGCCGCTGGTTTTGCCGGTACCGCCCAGGGTGACCGACTGCAGGATCGACACATCGTCCTCGATCACCGCCGTTTCCCCGACGACGATGCCGGTGGCGTGGTCGAGCATAATCCCGCGGCCAATTTTCGCCGCCGGGTGAATATCCACCTGGAAGGTAACGGAAACCTGGTTTTGCAGGAAGATGGCCAGCGCGCGGCGGCCCTCGTTCCACAGCCAGTGGCCGATGCGGTAGGCCTGCAGGGCGTGAAAACCTTTCAGGTACAGCAGCGGCGTAGAATATTTATCGACCGCCGGGTCGCGCGTGCGCACGGCCTGAATATCACAGGCGGCAGAGGCGATCATTTCCGGATCGGCGGCGTACGCCTCTTCCACCACTTCACGAATGGCGATAGCGGGCATAATCGAGGAGGCGAGCTTGTTGGCGAGCATATAGCTCAGGGCGCTGCCGAGGTTTTCGTGCTTGAGTAGCGTCGCGTGGTAGAAGCTGGCCAGCATGGGCTCGCAGTCGGCCAAAGCCCGGGCTTCGGCTTTAATATTGTTCCAGACGATATCCAGTTCTTCACACGGCATTGCTTACTCCAGACGATGTGTTAATGCCCGGCCAGTTCTTTGCTGGCCGGGTCATGTCGCTAACAGGGGTCCCTGCGATTAGTTGCTGCTGCGCTCGTCCTTGCGCGCACGACCTAATAAGGTCAATGCTGCCTCGCGCGCATTTTTTCCGCAATACAATACCTGATAAATTTCCTCGGTTATTGGCATTTCGACACCAAAACGGTGCGCCAATTCGCGAACTTCTTTGGTATTGCGGTAGCCTTCAACCACCTGGCCAATCTTCTCCTGCGCGCCTTTCACATCGCTGCCCTGTCCGAGCATCATGCCAAAGCGGCGGTTACGCGACTGGTTGTCGGTACACGTCAGCACCAGATCGCCCAGCCCCGCCATTCCCATAAAGGTGGCCGGATCGGCACCCAGCGCCGCGCCAAGGCGAGACATCTCGGTGAGCCCGCGGGTGATCAGCGCCGTGCGCGCGTTCGCGCCAAAGCCGATACCGTCGGACATGCCCGCGCCGATGGCAATCACGTTCTTCACCGCGCCGCCCAGCTGTACGCCGATGAAATCGGGGTTGCTGTAAACGCGGAAGCTCTTGCCGCAGTGCAGCAGGTGCTGGAGATCGTCGGCAAAGGTCGGGTCGGTTGAGGCCAGCGAAATGGCCGTCGGCAGGCCCGCGGCCAGCTCTTTGGCAAACGTCGGTCCGGAAATCACGGCCAGCGGAATGGCATCTCCCAGCGCTTCGCGAGCAACGTCCTGCAGCAGGCGGCCCGTTTCGGCTTCCAGCCCCTTCGTCGCCCACACGATGCGCGCATCATCGCGCATCAGCGGCTTAATCTGACGCAGAACTTCGCCGAACACGTGGCTCGGCACCACAACCAGAATATTACGGCTGGCCGCCAGGGCGGTGGCAAGGTCGCTTTCCAGATGCAGAGAGTCAGGGAACGGAACGTCCGGGAGAAACGCCACGTTACAGCGGTCGTGTTGTAACGTCGCGATATGTTTGGGATCGTGGCCCCACAGGACCACCTCGTGACCATTTCTTGCCAGCGTAATAGCAAGAGCGGTGCCGTAAGAGCCGGCACCGATCACAGTCATTGACGCATTAACAGTGCTCATCAGGCATCCTGATGTTGTTCGGCACCTTCGCCAGACTGCTGCTGCAGATAGTTCATGAACAGCGCATCGAAGTTCACTGGCGCAAGGTTCAGTTGTGGGAATGTACCGCGAGAAACCAGGCTGGTGATGCATTCACGCGCATACGGGAACAGGATGTTCGGGCAGTATGCACCCAGGCAATGCGCCATCTGGTTGCCTTCGATACCGCCAACGGAGAAGATACCACCCTGCTGTACTTCGCACAGGAATGCAGTTTCTTCGCCCAGAGACGCGGTAACGGTCACGCGCAGTACGACTTCATACACGTCATCCGCCAGCTGAGTGGATGCGGTATCCAGATCAAGTTTAACCTCTGGCTGCCAATCTTTCTGGAAAACGTGCGGCGCATTTGGCGCTTCGAAAGAGACATCTTTGGTGTAGATGCGCTGGATCTGGAAAGTCATTTCGGTGTTGTTTTGTTCTGACATGGAAAAACCCTTTTTAATTGTCCTAAAGTCTCTTAGCGCAGCAGCGGATCGAGTCCACCGCGCGCGTCGAGCGCATACAAGTCATCACAGCCGCCAATGTGCTGCGCATCGATAAAAATCTGCGGAACCGTCGTGCGACCACTACGTTGAATCATCTCTTCGCGTTTAATCGCGTCACCGTCGATCGGCAGTTCCTGGAACGTTACGCCTTTGCTGTTCAGCAGCGCTTTTGCACGGTGGCAGAACGGACAGGTTGCTTTGGTGTAGATCTCAATATTGGCCATCACTGAACTCCTTATTTACCGCGAACCAAAGGAAGATTCTCTCCGCTCCAGCCGGAAATGCCTTCTTTCAGTACCGTTACGTTTTCAAAGCCTGCTTTATGCAGTGCGTTTGCAGATTCCTGCGCCTGCATGCCGGTACCGTCGACAACGATAATCGGCTGGGCCTTATGCTTATCCAGCTCGCCGATGTTGTTCGCTTTGATTTCCGCTGGCAGCAGGTTAATTGAACCTGCAATGTGCCCTTTACGGAAGTCATCACGCTGGCGAAGATCGACCACGACGGCATCTTCTTTATTGATCAGACGGGTCGCTTCACCGCGAGTGATCACCTTAATTTTAGACGTCAGGCCCTTAAACGTGGTGAAAAGCACGGCGACCAGCAGGCCAATCCACGCGATGCTCAGAACCGGGTGGCGGCTGACAAATTGCATAATTTCTTGCATGGGGGGTACTAACTCCCGACTAAGTGATTAAAAAAACCAGGAGAGGAGTATACCTGCGCGTTGTGGCAAATACAGCCAGTGTCATAAAGCTAATCCATTTTCTGCGGCCTGCCACGAAAAAAAATGGCTGAAAATAACCTCTAAGCCGGTTTGTGACCGCGCTTTCTTTGATCTTCCGAGGCTATTTTATCGATTCAGCTGTAGTAAAATTACGCAAATTTTTTGTCTCTTGAGCATGAGGTTGTCGCAATGTCGGTTTCTAAAAAACCTATGGTACTGGTCATTCTTGATGGTTATGGCTATCGCGAAGAAAGCCAGGATAACGCCATTCTTAACGCCAAAACCCCGGTTATGGATGCGCTGTGGGCAAAACGTCCTCACACCCTGATTGATGCTTCCGGTCTGGAAGTGGGTCTGCCGGATCGCCAGATGGGCAACTCCGAAGTGGGACACGTTAACCTGGGCGCGGGCCGTATCGTGTATCAGGACCTGACTCGTCTGGACGTGGAAATCAAGGAGCGCACTTTCTTTGCCAACCCAACGCTGACCGGTGCCGTTGATAAAGCCGTTGCGGCAGGCAAAGCCGTTCACATCATGGGCCTGCTTTCTGCGGGTGGCGTTCACAGCCACGAAGACCACATCATGGCGATGGTTGAGCTGGCCGCTGAACGCGGTGCTGAAAAAATTTACCTGCACGCGTTCCTCGATGGCCGCGATACGCCACCGCGCAGCGCCGAAGGCTCGCTGAAAGCGTTCGAAGACAAATTTGCCGCGCTGGGTAAAGGCCGCGTGGCATCCATCATTGGCCGCTACTACGCCATGGACCGCGACAACCGCTGGGATCGCGTTGAGCAGGCCTATGACCTGATGACGCTGGCGAAGGGCGAGTTCCAGTTCGCGACCGCCGTTGAAGGCCTTGAAGCCGCTTACGCGCGTGATGAAAACGACGAGTTCGTGAAGGCGACCGTTATCCGCGCAGAAGGTCAGGCCGATGCGGCAATGGAAGACGGCGATGCGCTGATCTTCATGAACTTCCGCGCTGACCGTGCGCGCGAAATTACCCGCGCCTTTGTAAACAGCGATTTCGACGGCTTCGCGCGTAAAAAAGTGGTGAAACTCGACTTCATCCAGCTGACCGAATACGCGGCAGACATCAAAGCCCCTTGCGCTTATCCACCAGCATCCCTGGAAAACACCTTTGGCGAGTGGATGGCGAAGAACGACAAGACGCAGCTGCGCATCTCCGAAACCGAAAAATATGCGCACGTGACCTTCTTCTTCAACGGCGGCGTAGAAGAGGCGTTCAAAGGTGAAGATCGCATTCTGATCAACTCCCCGAAAGTGGCGACCTACGATCTGCAGCCGGAAATGAGCTCCGCCGAGCTGACCGAAAAACTGGTTGCGGCGATCGAAAGCGGCAAGTACGACACCATCATCTGTAACTACCCGAACGGCGATATGGTTGGCCATACCGGCGTGATGGAAGCGGCGGTTAAAGCGGTTGAAGCGCTGGATAACTGCGTTGAGCAGGTGACAAAAGCGGTTGAATCCGTTGGCGGCCAGCTGCTGATCACCGCCGACCACGGCAACGCCGAGCAGATGCGCGATCCGTCTACCGGACAGGCGCATACGGCCCACACCAACCTGCCGGTTCCGCTGATCTATGTCGGTGATAAATCACTGAAAGCGGTAGAAGGCGGCAAGCTTTCCGACATCGCGCCGACCATGCTGACGCTGATGGGTATGGAAATCCCGAAAGAGATGACTGGCAAGCCGCTGTTCATCGTGGAATAATCGCTCCCCATGAGGGGAAAGGCGATTTTTTCAATCACATGGGTCGTGAAGCCGTTACGGTTATCAGTCAGACCTCTGCTTTACGCCAGCGCGCTCAGCGCTGGCGTATTGCTGTGCGCCCAATCCGCCCACGCGGACGACCGCGACCAGCTTAAATCTATTCAGGCCGATATCGCCGCCAAAGAGCGCGCGGTGCGCCAACAGCAACAGCAGCGTTCGGTACTGCTTGCCCAGCTTAAGCAGCAGGAAGAAGCGATCTCCGCTGCCGCGCGCAAGCTTCGTGAAACCCAAAACACCCTCGCCCAGCTGAATAAGCAGATCGATGACATGAACGCGTCGATTGCCAAACTCGAGCGCCAGCGGGACGCGCAGGAGCGCACGCTTGCGGCGCAGCTTGACGCGGCGTTTCGCCAGGGCGAGCACACCGGCCTTCAGCTGATCCTGAGCGGAGAAGAGAGCCAGCGCGGCCAGCGCCTGCAGGCCTACTTTGGCTATCTCAACCAGGCCCGCCAGGAGACCATCGCGCAGCTGAAGCAGACGCGTGAAGAAGTCACCACCCAAAAAGCCGAGCTGGAAGAGAAGCAAAGCCAGCAGCAGACGCTTCTCTACGAGCAGCAGGCCCAGCAGGCGAAGCTCGAACAGGCGCGTAACGAGCGTAAGAAAACCCTTTCCGGCCTCGAGTCCTCCATTCAGCAGGGGCAAAGCCAGCTGAGCGAGCTGCGCGCTAACGAATCTAAGCTGCGTAACAGCATTGCCCGTGCGGAAGCCGCCGCCAGGGCCCGCGCCGAGAAAGAGGCGCGCGAGGCGCAGGCCGTGCGTAACAAGCAGCAGGAAGCCTCACGTAAAGGCACCACCTATAAGCCAACCGAAAGCGAACGCTCCCTGATGTCGCGCACCGGCGGCCTCGGCTCCCCGCGCGGTCAGGCCTACTGGCCCGTTCGCGGCACGATCCTGCATCGCTATGGCGAACAGCTGCAGGGTGAGCTACGTTGGAAGGGGATCGTTATCGGTGCGTCTGAAGGTAGCGAAGTGAAAGCCATCGCCGATGGCCGCGTCATCCTCGCCGACTGGCTGCAAGGTTACGGGCTGGTGGTGGTGGTTGAACACGGTAAAGGCGATATGAGCCTGTACGGCTACAACCAGAGCGCGCTGGTCAGCGTCGGCACTCAGGTGCGCGCCGGCCAACCCATCGCCCTTGTGGGCAGCAGTGGCGGTCAGGGCCGCCCGTCACTCTATTTCGAAATTCGTCGCCAGGGTCAGGCGGTCAATCCACAGCCGTGGTTGGGAAGATAAGTTTTGCTTCACTTTCGCCGAATTGTTCTCTCCGTCGTCAGCGCTCTGGCGCTGGCTGGACCGGTTTACGCAGGCAAACTTGCCATTGTGATTGATGACTTCGGTTATCGCCCGCATAACGAAAATCAGGTGCTGGCGATGCCGCAGGCCATCTCCGTCGCCGTTCTGCCGAATGCCCCGCACGCCCGCGAGATGGCAACCAAAGCCCACAACAGCGGGCACGAGGTTCTGATCCATCTGCCGATGGCACCGCTCAGCAAGCAGCCGCTGGAAAAAGACACGCTGCGCCCGGAGATGAGCAGCGACGAGATCGATCGCATCATCCGCGATGCGTACGACAAAGTGCCTTACGCCGTCGGGCTGAACAACCACATGGGCAGCGCGATGACGTCCAGCCTGTACGGTATGCTCAAGGTGATGCAGTCGCTCGAACGCTACAACCTCTACTTCCTCGACAGCATGACCATCGGCAACAGCCAGGCGATGCGCGCCGCGCAGGGAACGGGCGTGAAGGTGATTAAGCGCAAGGTGTTTCTCGACGATACCCAGAACGAAGCGGATATTCGCGTGCAGTTTAACCGCGCGGTGCAGCTGGCGCGCCGGAACGGCTCGGCGATTGCCATCGGCCACCCGCATCCGTCTACCGTTCGCGTGCTTCAGCAGATGCTCCCGACGCTGCCTTCCGACATTACGCTGGTTCGCCCGAGCGACCTGCTGAACGAGCCGCAGGTGGATACGTCGCGTCCTGGCAATGCGCAGCCGCCGGTAACGCAGCCGCGCAATCCGTTCCGCGGCGTAAAAAACTGCGCGCCAAAGCAGCCGCTTGAGCCGGTCCACGCGACGCGCTTCTTCACGGTGATTGGGGAAAGCATTGGCGAAAGTACGCTGGTGAAATATTTCCAGCATCAGTGGCAGGGCTGGGGAAACAGCGCCTCATCATCGCGTTGATCCACGCCCATAAAAAAAGCGCCCGAAGGCGCTTTTTTTTACTTAATCCCAGCTCAGGATCACCTTCCCTGACTGGCCCGAACGCATCGCGTCGAAGCCTTTCTGGAAATCATCAATCCCGAAGTGGTGGGTGATGATTGGGGTCAGATCCAGGCCGGACTGAATCAGCGCCGCCATCTTGTACCAGGTTTCGAACATCTCACGGCCATAGATGCCCTTGATGAACAGCCCCTTGAAGATGACCTTGTTCCAGTCGATGGACATATCCGACGGCGGAATCCCCAGCATCGCGATACGCCCGCCGTGGTTCATGGTGTCCAGCATGGTGCGGAACGCCGGCGGCGCGCCGGACATCTCCAGACCCACGTCGAACCCTTCGGTCATGCCCAGCTCGGCCATCACGTCGTTCAGACTCTCTTTAGACACGTCAACCGCGCGGGTGACGCCCATTTTGCGCGCCAGCGACAGACGGTACTCGTTCACGTCGGTGATCACCACGTTACGCGCGCCGACGTGCTTCGCCACCGCGGCCGCCATGATGCCGATTGGGCCCGCGCCGGACACCAGCACGTCTTCACCAACCAGGTCGAACGACAGCGCGGTGTGTACCGCGTTGCCGAACGGGTCAAAGATGGAGGCCAGATCGTCAGAGATGTTGTCCGGGATTTTGAACGCGTTGAACGCCGGGATCACCAGGTATTCCGCGAAGCAGCCCGTGCGGTTCACGCCCACGCCGACGGTATTGCGGCACAGGTGCGTGCGTCCGCCGCGGCAGTTACGGCAGTGGCCGCAGGTGATATGGCCTTCGCCGGAGACGCGGTCGCCAATCTTAAAGCCTTTCACTTCCTGGCCGATGCCAACCACTTCACCCACGTATTCGTGGCCGACAACCATCGGAACGGGAATGGTTTTCTGCGACCACTGGTCCCAGTTGTAGATGTGAACGTCCGTACCGCAGATGGCGGTTTTACGAATTTTGATCAGCAGATCGTTATGACCGACTTCCGGCTCCGGCACGTCGGTCATCCAAATCCCTTCTTCCGCTTTCAGTTTGGATAACGCTTTCATCACACGTCCTCAGGCAATGACGCCCAGCTGTTTACCGATGCGGGTAAAGGCTTCTACCGCACGCTCAATTTGTTCAGGCGAATGCGCCGCAGACATCTGGGTGCGGATACGCGCCTGACCTTTTGGCACCACCGGGAAGAAGAACCCGGTGACGTAAATCCCCTCTTTTTGCAGCTCGCGGGCAAATTTCTGCGCCACCACCGCGTCGCCAAGCATCACAGGGATGATCGCGTGGTCAGCACCGGCCAGGGTGAAGCCTGCCGCGCTCATTTTTTCACGGAACAGGCGCGCGTTGGACCACAGGCGGTCGCGCAGTTCAGCGCCGGACTCGACCATCTCCAGCACCTTGATGGAGGCGGCAACGATCGCCGGAGCCAGGGAGTTGGAGAACAGATACGGGCGGGAGCGCTGGCGCAGCCACTCCACCACCTCTTTGCGCGCGGCGGTATAGCCGCCGGACGCGCCGCCGAGCGCTTTGCCCAGCGTGCCGGTGATGATGTCCACGCGGCCCATGACGTCGCAGTATTCGTGCGAGCCGCGGCCGTTTTCGCCGACAAAGCCAACGGCGTGGGAGTCATCGACCATTACCAGCGCGTCGTACTTATCGGCCAGGTCGCACACGCCCTTCAGGTTGGCGATCACGCCGTCCATGGAGAACACGCCGTCGGTGGCGATTAGCACGTGGCGAGCGCCGGCCGCGCGCGCCTCCTTCAGGCGTTCTTCCAGCTCGACCATATCGTTATTGGCGTAGCGGAAGCGCTTCGCTTTGCACAGGCGCACGCCGTCAATGATGGAGGCGTGGTTCAGGGCGTCGGAGATAATCGCGTCTTCAGCGCCGAGCAGGGTCTCAAACAGGCCGCCGTTGGCGTCGAAGCAGGAGGAGTAGAGGATCGCGTCTTCCATTCCGAGGAAGTTGGCCAGCTTCTGCTCGAGCTGCTTGTGGCTGTCCTGCGTGCCGCAGATAAAGCGCACGGAGGCCATGCCGAAGCCGTGGGAGTCCATGCCGCTTTTCGCCGCGGCAATCAGCTCTGGGTGATTCGCCAGACCTAAGTAGTTGTTCGCACAAAAGTTGATCACGTGGCTGCCGTCGGCAACGGTGATGTCCGCCTGCTGTGCAGACGTGATAATACGCTCTTCTTTGAACAACCCTTCCGCGCGGGCGGTGTCGAGGTCGCTGTTTAACTGTTTGTAAAAATCACCACGCATTGCATTCTCCAGACTCGGCAAATTTCGGGACATATTACCCAAACCTATACTTCATGACGAGATGACGCAGTATCTCTTGTCGTTTTTGCAGCATAAATCACGCGTACCCCTGTGCGGTGAAGGTGAATGAAGCCTGAGCATTGTGATGATATGATAAAGAGATTAGCGTTCGGGATTGTCCCCGACTCACACTTCAAAGGTTACAGTTATGATCATCGTTACCGGCGGCGCGGGCTTTATCGGCAGCAACATCGTTAAGGCCCTCAATGACAAAGGCATCACCGACATCCTGGTGGTGGATAACCTGAAAGACGGCACCAAGTTTGTGAACCTGGTGGATCTGAACATCGCTGACTATATGGATAAAGAAGACTTCCTTATCCAGATTATGGCGGGTGAAGAGTTCGGCGAGATCGAAGCCATCTTCCACGAAGGCGCGTGCTCTTCCACCACCGAGTGGGACGGCAAGTACATGATGGACAACAACTATCAGTACTCCAAAGAGATCCTGCACTACTGCCTGGAGCGTGAAATTCCGTTCCTGTACGCCTCTTCCGCGGCGACCTACGGCGGCCGCTCCTCTGACTTTATCGAATCCCGCGAATACGAACAGCCGCTGAACGTCTACGGTTACTCCAAGTTCCTGTTCGACGAATACGTGCGTCAGATCCTGCCGGAAGCGAACTCGCAGATCGTTGGCTTCCGCTACTTCAACGTTTACGGCCCGCGCGAAGGCCACAAAGGCAGCATGGCGAGCGTGGCGTTCCACCTGAACACCCAGCTGAACAACGGCGAAAGCCCGAAACTGTTCGAAGGCAGCGACGGCTTCAAGCGCGACTTCGTCTACGTGGGCGACGTGGCGGCAGTGAACCTGTGGTTCTGGGAAAACGGCGTATCCGGCATCTTTAACCTCGGCACGGGCCGCGCGGAATCCTTCCAGGCGGTGGCCGACGCGACGCTGGCGTACCACAAAAAAGGCAGCATCGAGTACATTCCGTTCCCGGATAAGCTGAAAGGCCGTTACCAGGCGTTCACCCAGGCTGACCTGACTAACCTGCGCAAAGCGGGCTACGACAAGCCGTTCAAGACCGTTGCCGAAGGCGTAACGGAATATATGGCCTGGCTGAATCGCGACGCGTAAGTATGAGAATTCTGGTGATCGGCCCGTCATGGGTGGGCGACATGATGATGTCGCAAAGTCTCTATCGCACGCTCAAGGCGCGCTATCCCCAGGCAATCATCGACGTGATGGCACCCGCGTGGTGCCGTCCGCTGCTGTCGCGCATGCCGGAAGTCAACGAAGCGATCCCGATGCCGCTCGGCCACGGGGCGCTGGAAATTGGCGAACGCCGCAAGCTTGGGCATAGCCTGCGCGACGCGCGCTACGACCGCGCGTATGTCCTGCCTAACTCCTTTAAGTCTGCTCTCGTGCCCTTCTTTGCGGGCATTCCCCACCGCACCGGCTGGCGCGGTGAAATGCGCTACGGCCTGCTGAACGACGCGCGCGTGCTGGATAAAGAGGCGTGGCCGCTGATGGTCGAGCGCTATGTGGCGCTGGCCTACGACAAGGGCGTGATGCGCAGCGCGAAAGATCTGCCGCAGCCGCTGCTGTGGCCGCAGCTGCAGGTTAACGACGGCGAAAAATCCCAAACCTGCAGCGCGTTTGGTCTTTCCCCTGAGCGCCCGATGATCGGCTTCTGCCCCGGCGCAGAATTCGGCCCGGCGAAGCGCTGGCCGCACTATCACTATGCGGAACTGGCCAAAGAACTTATCGACGAGGGCCACCAGATCGTGCTGTTTGGCTCCGCGAAGGATCACGACGCGGGCAACGAAATTCTCGCCGCGTTAAGTACCGAACAGCAGGCCTGGTGCCGTAATCTGGCCGGGGAAACCCAGCTGGAGCAGGCCGTTATTCTGCTTGCCGCCTGCAAAGCCGTGGTAACGAACGACTCCGGCCTGATGCACGTCGCCGCCGCGCTGAACCGCCCGCTGGTGGCGCTGTACGGCCCAAGCAGCCCGGACTTCACGCCGCCGCTGTCCCACAAGGCGCGCGTCATTCGCCTGATCACCGGCTACCACAAAGTCCGTAAAGGCGATGCCGCTGAAGGCTATCACCAGAGCCTGATCGATATCACGCCGCAGCGCGTCCTCGAAGAGCTTAACGAACTGCTGTTGAGCGAAGAAGGGTAACGCATGCGGGTATTGATCGTTAAAACGTCCTCCATGGGGGATGTGCTCCACACCCTGCCGTCGCTGACGGACGCCATGCGCGCCATTCCCGGCATTCGCTTTGACTGGGTGGTTGAAGAAGGCTTTGCCCAGATCCCCACCTGGCATGAGGCCGTGGACCGCGTGATACCGGTGGCGATCCGCCGCTGGCGCAAGGCGTGGTTCTCCGCGCCGATCAAAGCCGAGCGCCAGGCCTTTCGCGATGCCGTACGCTTACAGCATTACGATGCCATTATCGACGCGCAGGGGCTGGTCAAAAGCGCCGCGCTGGTCACCCGTTTGGGGCGTGGCGTTAAACACGGCATGGATTGGCAAACTGCCCGCGAGCCGCTGGCGAGCCTGTTCTACAGCCGTCGGCACCACATCGCCAAAGACCAGCATGCGGTAGAACGCATCCGCGAGCTGTTTGCCAAAAGCCTGGGCTATGCAAAACCGGACGCGCAGGGTGACTACGCGATCGCGCAGCGTTTCCTGCTTGAAGGCGAAGACGCGCAAAAACCGTATTTCATCTTCCTGCACGCCACCACGCGCGATGATAAGCACTGGCCGGAATCCCATTGGAAAGCGCTCATCCAGCTGCTGGCCGACCAGGATATTGAGATTCGACTGCCGTGGGGCGCACCCCATGAGGAAGCGCGGGCGAAGCGGCTGGCGGAAGGCGCGGCGAATGTGACGGTTTTACCGCGCATGAGCCTTGAGAACGTTGCGCGGCAGCTGGCAAATGCTAAACAGATTGTTTCGGTAGACACCGGCCTTAGCCATCTCAGCGCAGCGCTAAGCCGCCCTAACGTCACGCTTTACGGGCCAACAGATCCAGGATTGATTGGCGGCTATGGGCAAAATCAGCATTATCTCCTTTCAAAAAGCGGATTAATGTCCGATATTTCGCCGCAGGAAATTTATGATTTTATTAAAGGAACAGGAGCGTTTTGATGCGCAAGCTTCATATTATTAACCTCGCAAAGATGGGCGGTGTCGAGCGTCTGTTCCTGCAATATATCAATGACGCGACTTCAGCAGACGATATTATTTTTTGCATCAGCAACCATATCGGTCCTGAAATCGAGCAGCACTTAACGGGTAAGAAAATAACCTTTGTTAACAGAATCATAAATTCTGTCACGGTGAAATACCCCGTCTTTATGCGAAAATTCGCGCTACAGACAAAACTGTGGTTTGCGAAGCCCGATGCGGTGATTATCTGGGATCTGATCCCCGGTTTTGCAGGAAAACCTTCGCGGGGAAAAGTCATCTATTACGATCATGGCTGCTCATGGCGGTATGCGCACAGCAAAAAGAATCTGGCGTTTTTCGCGCTGCTCGACGGATGTATCTCGGCTGCCAAAGCCTCGAAGCGCGTTGTGGAGCTGCGCTTCGATCCTGACTGCCCGGTGAAAACCGTGATCAACCGCATTCAGCCGCCGCCGGGGATAAACCGGGGTGAAAAAACGCTGACGGCGCCGCTGCGTTTAGGCGTCGCTGCCCGCCTCGTAGGACTAAAAGGTATCAGCGTGGCGCTGCTGGCGCTCAAAACGCTTCAGGATCGCGGTATGGACGTGACGCTGGATATTGCCGGAAAAGGGCCGGATGAAGAGGCTTTTCGCCAGCTGGCAGATAAACTCGGCATCACCAAGCACGTGAAATTTTTAGGCTTTCAGGACGATTTGACCGGCTTTTTCAACGCTATCGATATCTATCTGAGTACGCCTGTGACTGAACCCTTTGGGCTGTCCTGCATGGAAGCCTTGTTCTATGGCGTGCCGGTGATTTTCCCGATGATTGACGGGCAGCCGGAAGTGGTTGAAGACGGCGTATGCGGCGTAGGCATCGTGCCTGACGTCTCTCCGGAAGCGCATAAAACGTTAACCGGAATAAATGTGAATTTCCCCTATGACGTCTATTCTCCAGAGCAGGACCGTATGGTGAGCCCGATGCTGATGGACCCTAACGCCGTCGCGAATGCCGTTATAAAAATTGCTGGCGATGATTATGCGACATGGCGTGCAAACGCATTTACGCATGTCGCTCAACATTTTGATTATAAAAATTTTATTAGCGAATTTAACGCTACAATTCTGGAAGTTGTTGATGAAAACAATAAAAGATAAGCTTTCGCTCGACGTGGTACTTTTTATTGCTTTTTTAATGATGTTAGCATCTCAGTATCTGCTTATTTTTGATTCTGCTCGCCCTCGAAAAATTTTCTACACGGCGGGTTATGTGGCTATTTTGGCGATGTTTATATGCTATAAACGGATCCACAGGCCTATAGAAAACCTTATGCCGACGCTTGCATCGTTATTTCTTGCGGGATCCATTCTCATTTGGGTTGCGATGTTCAAAAACGACGGCGCCTATTGGGATGTTTACAACAGCTATGAAACATCCGGCAAAATTATTTTGCTGTTCGCCGTGCTCATCTTTATTTTTTCCAACTTCAGAATAAGACATAACCCTCAGCTGCTGGACGCCATTTTCATTATCGGTGGTATTTTAACCAACCTGTATGCGATCCATCAGTACAACTTCCATTCGGAACAGCGAATTGAACTCGGTTTCGATCGGGCAACGGTGGCAGCCTATATTATTACGGTCATCGATATTCTGATGCTCCATGCGGTATTAAATCGCCATGGCTGGGTCAGATACGTGCTCTTCGCTTTTACCATTGGCCTGACGTTCAGTGCGATTATTTTCACGGGCACACGGGCTGCAATTTTGAGCTACCCCATTTTGTGTCTGCTTTTGGCATTTACCCACGGCAACGTTAACAAGCAGCATCTTATAAAGATAATTTTATGCCTGTCCTGTTTATTAGCGGCGGGGGTTTATATCTTCCACAAGCCGCTGGAGACGCGCCTGCACGCCCTGCAAAGCGATATTAAGAAGTTTCAGGTTAGTAATAATAGCCGCACCTCTGTCGGTGCCCGCGTGGCAATGGTCCAGGTCGGTGCAGAGACGGGTTCGGCGGCTCCTTTGGGGCAATCTGCAGAAGCACGTAATGCGTTAATTAAGCAGCTTGCGAAAAAAGACAGCTCGCTTAGTGGTTCCGTCCCGTATATGAACGTTCACTTGCATAATGAATTAATTGATAACTACTCCCTGCGCGGCGTTGCTGGCGCGGCCGCACTCATACTCTTTTACCTCGCACTCCTCTGGTGCTCGTGGCGAAATCGAAACTCTACCCTGATGGTTATCACGCTTAGCCTGATCGTCTACGGCTTAAGCGATGTTATTTTCTTCAGTCGGGAAGGATTGATTGTCTATGTTATTGGGCTTTTGACGGCGATGGTGTTTTTGGGGAAAAGAAACGATCTGTCTGTCGAGGCTGCAACGCCTCATCCCGCCAGGTAATCAAAGATGCCCCTGGGCAAAACGTTCAGGGGCATGATACAAATCCGCGCAGGCCTCACCTTTACCGAAGAATAGCCCCTACACGCTCGTTTTACGCTGGTAGTACTCTGCCAGCGTCATGCCTTCGCACTGGTTTTGCAGGAAGCTGAACAGCGCGTCCAGATCGTCATACAGCCCTTCAATTTCTGCATCGGTTTTAAACGTTGGGCTGCCGCCCGGCATGTATTCCGAGGAATGCAGCATGTATTCAACGTAATCGCTGCCCTGCTCGAGGGTTTGCTGAACGACGCGTTTCATCGTGTCGACGTTGCCACCCGCTGGACGCAGCCAGTTGACGGAAGGCGAGCGAACTTTACCTCTCAGGCGGTCGTAGCCCTGCTTGAGAGTATTAATCAGCGCGGAATGCTTGTGCTGAATGCTCATTGGCACCTCGAGCAGCGAAGAGGTTCCGGGCTTACTGATGTCGTTCTCATCCATAAAGTAGGCATGGTGTGGGAAATGACGATAGTCCGTACCGCCCGTCCCCTGCGGCGCGCCTTTTGCCGTGCGCCAGTCCACTTTCGGCGTAACCGAACAATCAACCTGATAACCGAGCTCCACCAGCAAACGCGCGTAGCGCTCATCAAATGCCCAGCGGCCCGCCCGGTGGCTGACCATTTTGGTCTGGAAGGTGTCTTCCAGCAGGTGCGTCATAAACTCGACTTTCTCCCGCATCTGCGCATCGGGATATTCGATAAGATAGGGCTTGTAGCGCCAGTCGTCGTCCGTCAGCGGCACTTCCGGCGGGCTGTTCCAGGCATGCAGATGCATCCCCACTTCGCCGGTTCCGCGCGCAATGACGTCACGCGCAAACTCCACGTAAAACGGATCGACCGCCATCTCGTAGTTGGTCAGATAAACCGGTTTAAAACGGTATTTTTCACAGAGCGCTTGAAAACGCGGTAAGAAGCGCGCGTTTTCGGTGGTGATACTGCTGTGCTTCTGCCAGAGGTTATCCCCTTCAGTATCAATCGTTATCAGAAACGCCGGTTTAGTCATTGGGACCATCCTTACAGTGTTACGCTACCCCTCGCTAGGGTAACACAAAGCTTTTCTCAGTCAGACTAATCACCTAAAATCGACCATTGGGCCTCAGGCGAAGAGTTAAGCATGACCTTAAAAACATCCTCCGGGAAACCGATGACCCCCTCTCGTATTCTGATTATCAAACTACGGCACCATGGGGATATGCTGCTGGTTACACCGGTCGTTCATGCACTGAAAGAACGCTACCCTGATGCCGAGATCGACGTTCTTCTCTATGAAGAAACCCGGAGTATGCTGTCAGCCTACGGCGAAATCCACCACATTTATGCCATCGACCGCCGCTGGAAAAAGCAGGGGGTCCGCTTCCAGATTAGCCAGGAATGGCAGCTTCTCTCTCAGCTTCGCCAGAAGCGCTATGATCTTGTGCTCAACCTGGCCGACCAGTGGCGCAGCGCCATTATCACGCGCTTTACCGGCGCGCCGCGGCGCATTGGCTTTGCCTTCCCGAAACGTAATCATCCGCTGTGGAAAGCCTGCCATACCGATCTCGTCTCTACCGAGGATCACGCTGGCCTGCATACCGTAGAGCAAAACCTGTCCATTCTTGCTCCGCTGGGCATCGACGCCCGCACCGCGCCCGCCACCATGGCCTATACGCCAGATGACTGGCAGTTCTGTCAGTCTCTGCTGCCTGAAAATGCGGGCAGCTATGTTGTCGTTCAGCCGACGTCGCGCTGGTTCTTCAAATGCTGGCGGGAAGAGAGAATGGCCGAGGTTATCCGGGCGCTCACCGATGCCGGTCATCGCGTGGTCATCACATCCGGTCCGGACGAGAAGGAGCGCCAGATGGTCGATACCATCCTTTCCGGCTGCCGAAGCGATAAAACGCTCACGCTCGCCGGACAGCTAACGCTACGCCAGCTGGCGGCGCTCATCGACCATGCTTCACTCTTTATTGGCGTCGACTCGGTCCCGATGCATATGGCGGCCGCGCTGCAAACGCCGCTCATCGCCCTGTTCGGCCCGTCTAAGCTGACGTTCTGGCGCCCCTGGCAGGCCAAAGGAGATGTTATCTGGGCGGGGGATTACGGGCAGCTTCCCGATCCCGACGACATTGATACCCGCACCAGCGAACGCTATCTGGATTTGATCCCCGCTTCCGTCGTGATTGACGCGGCGAAAAGGTTGTTACATGAATAAATATCGCCTGGCGATCGTCAGACAAAAGTACCGCCCGGACGGCGGCGCTGAACGGTTCGTTTCGCGCGCGCTCGAAGCGCTGGACGCTCAGGATCTTGAGCTTAACGTGATTACCCGCGAGTGGGACGGCCCGGTCAAGCCCGAGTGGCACATCCATATCTGTAACCCGATGAAGTGGGGCAGAATCAGCCGCGAGCGCGGTTTCGCCCACGCCGCCCGAAAATTATGGCAGGCCGAGCAGTTTGACCTCGTTCAAAGCCACGAGCGAATTCCCGGCTGCGATCTGTATCGCGCAGGCGATGGCGTTCACTCCCGATGGCTTGAGCAGCGCTGCCGTATTCTGCCCGCATGGCAGCAAAAGCGCCTGCTTAACGATCGCTATCACCGCTATGTCATTCAGGCGGAAAAAGAGATGTATCACGCCAGCGAGCTACGCGGCGTGATTTGCAACTCTGAGATGGTTAAACGCGAGATCGTTGAGGATTTTGGCATTTCTGAGAACAAAATCCGGGTCATTTATAACGCCATTGATAGCCAGCGCTTCCTGCCGCCTTCTGAAGAGGCGCTGCAGGCGCTACGCCAGCAGTGGCACATCCCCGAAAAGGCGAGCTGCCTGATTTTTGTCGGCTCCGGCTTTGAGCGCAAAGGCCTGAGCGCCGCGATTCAGGCGATTGCCCCGACCGATCGTCATCTCCTGGTCGTCGGTAAAGATAAAGACCAGCCACGCTACCAGCAGCTTGCGAAAGCGCTGGGCTGCGAAGCGCGAGTCCACTTTTTTGGCGTTCAGCAGGAAACGCTGCCGTTTTACCAGATGGCGGACGGCCTGCTGCTGCCCACGCTTTACGATCCGTTCCCTAACGTCATTCTGGAAGCAATGGCCTGCGGCCTGCCTGTCATCTCCAGCACGGGCTGCGGCGGCGCCGAGTTTATCCAGCAGGGCGTCAACGGCTACGTCTGCGACGCGCTGGACGTTAGCGCGCTGACGCAGGCGGTGATGGCGTTACCTGCCCGCGCGTTAGGCTCAGATCCCGCGCTACGCGCCAGGGAGCGCATTATGGGCTGCACATCTGAACGCCTGTCGACAGAGCTGGTTGCTTTTTATCAGGCACTTCTGGAGAAAAAATGAGAATTTTGCTCGTCATTGATGGCCTGCCCGGCGGTGGCGCGGAAAAAGTGGTGTTAACGCTGGCGGAGAACTTTATTCGTAAAGGCGACCGCGTTTCGCTTTTCTCACTCAGGGACGTTTGCGCCTACCCGCTGCCGGAAGGGCTGGACTACCGCGTTATCGCCGACCGCTGCCGGACGCCGTGGCGCAAGCTCACCGAACTCTCGCGTCGGGCCGCGCAGCTGGACCGCGCCATCGCTGAAGCGGAGCAGGAGGGCAAATTCGACCTGGTGCTATCCAACCTGCACAAAACCGACCGCATCGTGGCGCGCAGCAAGCATCTGAGGCATCACAACCTCTGGTTTTGCCTGCATGGCGTGTTCTCCGCCTCCTACCTCGGCAACAAAACCGGGCTCTCCCGCTGGCTTAAAAAGCAAAAAATTAAGCGCGTTTATCAGCAGCAGCGCGTGGTTGGCGTGTCGCGCGCCGTGGGGCAGGATCTGATTGACGCGTTTGACGTTACGCCAGCAAAGCTGTGTACGATTTACAACCCGTTCGATCTTGACGCTATCCGGGAAAACGCGCAGGCACCCTGCGAAATGGCGGGCGAAGATTATCTTATTCACGTTGGCCGCTTTCACGCGGCAAAGCGTCACGACCGCCTGATTGAAGCTTACGCAGAAAGCGGCATTCGCGCGCCGCTGGTGCTGCTGGGTCAGGGAAATGCTGAACAGGAGGCACGTCTGCGGGAACTGGCCGCGCGTTCGGGCGTCGGCGACAGGGTGCTTTTCAAAGGGTTCCAGACCAACCCGCTCCCGTGGATTAAGCATGCGCGCCTGCTGGTTGTCAGCTCGGACAGCGAAGGTTTTGGCAACGTGCTGGTAGAAGCGCTCATCTTAGGGACCGCGGTGGTCAGTACCCGCTGTCCGGGAGGCCCGGTCGAGATTTTGACCGGTGTTTTGCAGCAGGGCTTGAGCGAGCTGAACAGCCACGATTTGGCCCGGACGATGCGAAGCATCTACGATTGTCCGCCGGCAATCGACACCACCCAGCTTGCGCGATTCGACGTCAACACGATATGCGAAGAATATCGCAACCTTCATCGCTAACTTGACGATCCCATTGTCTATTAATAGGTTTCATATGACTAACGCACCTTTACTAAGCATCGTGGCCGCTGTGTATAACGGTGAAAAGTTTCTCGATGCCTTCTTCAGGTGTATTGAGCAGCAGCAGCTTAGCGATGTCGAAATGATCATGGTGAACGACGGCTCCACCGATTCCAGCCTGGCAATCCTGGAAGCATGGCAGACGAAATTCAGCAATATGAAGGTCATTAGCCAGCCCAATCAGGGCGTGTCGGTTGCGCGCAACACGGGGCTGGCCGTCGCATCGGGCAAATACGTGACCTTCCCGGACATCGACGACAAGCTTTATCCCGACATGTACACCACGCTGTTGAACATGGCTGAAGAGAACGGCCTTGATGTGGCAACGTGCAACGGACGCTATGTCTACGAAGATCGCCGCGAGCCACAGCCCATTTTCCCTGCCGACCGGCTCTCTTCAACGCCGGTGCTGCCGGGCCACGTCTGGCTAAAGCGCGCGCTGGATTCGCGTAAGTTCCTGCACGTCACCTGGCTGAACATTTACCGGCTCGCCTTTATCCGCCAGATGAACTTTTCCTTTGAGCCCGGCCTGCGCCACCAGGATATCCCGTGGACCACGGAAGTTTTACTTGCCGCCGAGCGGGTGCAGTACACAGAGAAGACGTTTTACGATTATTACATCCATTCGGAGTCCGTCTCGCATAAGCCCGATACCGACGACACGTTGATTCGCTCTGCGCACCACTATATGAAAATTCTCGAAATGCTGGATGCCATCAACAGGCGCTATGCCGATAAAACGCGCGATATCAAAGCCTGTCGCTGGCAGATAGCAAAAGAGGGTTTGGGCATTATCCACACCATCGATGAGATGAAAGACAAAGAAAAACAAAAGTCCCTGATTCGCGAGTTTTTCGAGCGCGGGATTTGGCAACTCATCTGGACTAACGCTCACGATTTACGCCTGCGCTGGCGCCTTGGCCGCCGTTACTTGCGCTTAAAGAAAATGTTGAATAATTAAACAGGTACGCGGGCCGTTGAACAACGGCAACGGAGAGTTATGAGCAAAGTTGCAAAACAGGTAGCCGCAGGCGTATTTCTGACGCTGTGGAAAGCCACCGGCTACAGCGTGAAAAAAATCACGCGTTTCTCACCCGAAGATAAGCTGAAAACCATCGCGATCTTCTCGACGACGGCCCTCGGGGATTTCATCCTCAATACGCCGGCGATCGCAGCCTTAAAAGCGCGCTGGCCTGACGCAAAGCTGCTGCTGGTAATGAACCAGCGCAACGACGCGCTCGCGGCGGGAAGCGAGCTGTTCGCGGATATCTTCTACTGGAACGGAAAGGCGAACGACGTGCTGAAGCTGGCCGGATTCCTGCGCAAGCACAGGGTCGACGCCACGTTTATCCTTCACTCCCGCACGCCTTACGACATCATTGCCGCCTCGCTCGGCCGCTCAACGTATATCTTCAAGGACGTCTATTACAACGACTATCAGGGCCAGGAAAACTTCGCGCTGGCGCGATTTTTGTCCGCCCATTTTGATAACCGAAAGCAGGGCAATATTCATCTCATCGATCAAAAAGCGCAGCTTCTGAAGTCGATTGGCATCGATATGCCGTCGAAAGAGATGTTTATTCCTGCGCCCTTCACGCCAGAGCGGCCAGAAAAAAGGGTTGTCGGCATACACGCTGGTGCATCGAGCCTGGAACGCTGCTGGCCGGTGGAAAAGTTCGCTCAGGTTATCGACATGCTCTTAGCGCAGCATGCCGATCTTGAGATCGCGCTGATCGGCGCAAACGCGGAAAAGGCGCTCAACCAGCGCATTATTGATGCCCTGCCGAGCCCACAAGCGCGCGTTCACAATCTGGCGGGAACGACTAACCTTATACAACTGGCGGCAAAAATTGCTGGCTTTACCTGCCTCGTGGTGGGGGATACCGGCCCGCTTCATATCGCCGTTGCCCTGAAAACGCCAACCGTTGGGCTGTACGGCGGTCAAATGTACGTTGACGGCGCGGCACCCATGCAGGACAGCACCCTGCATCACGTGCTGGTGTCAGATGATGAAAACGTCGGCATCAGCCGGATCGCCGTCGCGGATGTGTATAGCGCCATTAACCAGTGTCTGGCGGCAAAGCCCGCTCTGGACGCCTCCGCGCAGGCAACAGAGCCAAAGAGATAGCTTTAGTACCGCTAAATGCTTAGAATTTGCCCGCCGAAACATAAAAACGGATAGAACCCTTGGAATTGCTTTACACCACTTTGCTTTACCTTATACAACCGCTGGTCTGGCTGCGCTTGCTCCTCCGTAGCAGGAAGGCTCCCGCTTACAGAAAACGCTGGGCCGAGCGTTATGGATATTGTAAAAACAAGGTTGCGCCAGAGGGAATACTGCTGCATTCCGTTTCTGTCGGTGAGACGCTGGCGGCGATCCCGCTGGTGCGCGCGCTGCGCCACCGCTACCCGTCACTGCCGATCACCGTCACCACCATGACGCCTACCGGCTCCGAACGCGTGATGTCCGCATTCGGTAAAGACGTCCATCACGTCTACCTGCCGTACGATCTGCCCTGCGCCATGAACCGCTTCCTCAACACCGTTCGCCCTAAGCTGGTGATCGTGATGGAAACCGAGCTGTGGCCCAATATGATTTCAGCCCTCAACGCCCGTAAAATCCCGCTGGTGATTGCCAACGCCCGCCTCTCTGAGCGCTCGGCGAAAGGGTACGGCAAGCTCGGGAAAGCGATGCGTCGTCTGTTGGGCAAAATCACGCTGATTGCCGCCCAGAACGAAGAAGACGCGGAGCGTTTTATCGCCCTTGGCCTCAAACGCAACCAGCTGGCGGTGACCGGCAGCCTGAAGTTTGATATTTCCGTCACGCCCGAACTGGCTGCCCGCGCGGTAACGCTGCGCCGCCAGTGGGCCCCGCGCCGTCAGGTGTGGATTGCCACCAGCACCCACGACGGCGAAGAAGAGATTATCCTCCAGGCGCACCGCAGGCTGCTTGAGCAGTTCCCGGACCTGCTGCTGATTCTGGTTCCACGCCACCCGGAGCGCTTTAAAGATGCCCGTGAGATGGTGCAGAAAGGCGGCTTCAGCTTTACCCTGCGCAGCAGCGGTGAAGTGCCTTCCGGCAGCACGCAGGTGGTGATTGGCGATACGATGGGCGAGCTGATGCTCCTTTATGGAATTGCCGATCTGGCGTTTGTGGGCGGCAGCCTGGTTGAGCGCGGCGGCCATAACCCGCTTGAGCCTGCCGCGCACGCCATCCCGGTGCTGATGGGCCCGCACACGTTCAACTTCAAAGATATCTGCGCCAAGCTGCAGCAGGCCGACGGCCTGATTACCGTGACCGATGCCGATTCAGTGGTGAAAGAGGTTTCTACCCTTCTCACCGACGAAGATTACCGCCTGTGGTACGGCCGCCATGCCGTCGAAGTGCTGCACCAGAACCAGGGCGCGCTGACCCGCCTGCTGCAGCTGCTGCAACCCTATCTGCCCCAGCGGAGCCACTGATGCCTACGCGCCTGTCGGTCGTGATGATCGCCAAAAACGCCGCCGACCTGCTGCCGGACTGCCTGGCTTCGGTCGCCTGGGCCGACGAGATCGTCCTGCTGGATTCCGGCAGCGATGATGCCACCGTAGATGTTGCCCGAGCCGCGGGCGTAAACGTCTATGTCGATACAGACTGGCAAGGCTACGGCATCCAGCGCCAGCGCGCGCAGTCTTACGCCACCGGCGATTATGTCCTGATGATCGACACCGATGAGCGCATCACGCCGGAGCTGAAGCAGTCGATTCAGGCGGTTCTCGCTGCCCCGCAGCCCGGTGCGGTCTACAGCATCGCGCGTCGGAACTACTTCCTTGGCCGCTTTATGCGCCACAGCGGCTGGTATCCCGATCGCGTTACGCGCCTTTACGAGCGCGAGCGCTATCGCTACAACGATAATCTGGTGCATGAATCGCTGGCCAGCGACGGCGCGGCGGTGATCCCGCTCGCGGGCGACCTGCTTCACCTGACCTGCCGCGACTTTGCCAGCTTCCAGCGCAAGCAGCTTAACTACGCCACCGCGTGGGCGCAGGAGCGTCACCAGCGCGGCAAGAAGGCCTCGTTGACCGGAATCTTTACCCATACGCTGGGCGCGTTTCTGAAAACGCTGCTGCTGCGCGGCGGCGTGCTGGACGGCAAGCAGGGATGGTTACTGGCAGTGGTAAATGCCCAGTATACTTTCAACAAATACACCGAGCTGTGGGCGCTGTGCCGCGGCTACTCAGAGAAAACGTGAGCCATGAGCACAAAAGCGATTTATCCGGGTACCTTCGATCCGATCACCAACGGTCATCTTGATATCATCACCCGTGCGGCGAGCATGTTCGACAAGGTGGTTCTGGCGATTGCTTCCAGCCCCTCCAAGAAACCCATGTTTGACCTGAACGAGCGCGTTCAGCTGGCGACGGATGCCACTGCGCATCTGCCAAACGTTGAGGTGGTCGGGTTTAGCGACCTAATGGCCAACTTCGCTCGCGCCCAGCAGGCCAACATTCTGATCCGCGGCCTGCGCGCGGTGGCGGACTTTGAATATGAAATGCAGCTGGCGCACATGAACCGCCACCTGATGCCTGAACTGGAAAGCGTATTCCTGATGCCGTCGAAAGAGTGGTCGTTCATCTCCTCCTCGCTGGTGAAGGAGGTTGCGCGGCACCAGGGCGACGTGACCCATTTCCTGCCGGCTAACGTTCACCAGGCGTTAATGGAAAAGCTAAAGTAGCCGTCTGATTGCCGGGCGACGCCTGCCCGGCCAGCAATGGCCCTACTTCTGACACTGGCGGCAGTAGAACGTCGCGCGCTGCGCGTGCTTTGTCGCAATAATCGGCGTTCCGCACACCCTGCACGGCTCCCCTTTTCGACCATAGACCTGCAGCTCCTGCGCAAAATAGCCCGGCTTGCCGTCGCTTTGCAGGAAATCCTTCAGCGTCGTTCCCCCCTGCTCAATCGAGCGCAGCAGCACGGCCTTAATCACTCTGACCAACAGCGCGCACTCCTGCGGCGAGAGCGAAGAGGCCAGCCGATCGGGATGGATCCCGGCCGCAAACAGCGATTCGCTGGCGTAGATGTTCCCCACGCCAACCACCAGCTTGTTATCCATCAGCCAGGGCTTAATCGGGGTTTTCTTCTTCGCGCACTTCTGCTGCAGGTATTCTGCGTTAAACGCGTCAGAGAGCGGCTCCGGCCCCAGGTGCGCCAGTGCGCTATGCCCTTCGAGCTCTTTCGTCCACAGCCACGCGCCGAAACGACGCGGATCGGTATAGCGCAGCACCTTGCCGTTGCTCATCACCAGGTCAACGTGATCGTGCTTTTCCGCCGGGAGCTCTTCGGTAAGGATACGCAGGCTGCCGGACATCCCAAGGTGGATGATAATCCAGCCGTCAGGAAGCTCCAGCAGAAGGTATTTAGCGCGCCGCTGAACGCTGAGAACAGGCTTATCGCTCAGGGCATGGATCTCATCGGAGACCGGCCAGCGAAGCCGACCGTTGCGAACGACAGCATGAAGAATTGTTGCGCCAGCCAGATGCGGCTCGATGCCACGGCGGCTAGTCTCTACCTCGGGTAATTCAGGCATGGTTCCTCCGTTGAGATGCAGAATGCAAAAAACCCCGCAGTTGCGGGGTTTTTCAGTACAGGAAGGCTAAAATTATTTAATTTTAGCTTCTTTGTACAGTACGTGCTGACGGACAACTGGATCGAACTTTTTCAGTTCCAGTTTTTCCGGCTTAGTACGCTTGTTCTTCGTGGTGGTGTAGAAGTGACCAGTACCAGCAGAAGAAACCAGCTTGATTTTCTCACGAATACCTTTAGCCATGATTTATTTCCTCTTTAAGTACTTAGTACTTTTCGCCACGGGCACGGATTTCAGCCAGAACTGTATCGATGCCTTTCTTATCAATTACACGCATACCTTTAGCAGATACGCGCAGGGTGACAAAACGCTTCTCGCTCTCAACCCAGAAACGGTGAGAGTGCAGGTTCGGCAGGAAACGGCGTTTAGTCGCGTTCAGTGCGTGGGAACGGTTATTACCGGTCACCGGACGCTTGCCAGTAACTTGGCAGACTCGGGACATGTCTATTCTCCAAAAATCAAATTAGCTCGAGCTTCGTATGGGGTATCGGCGCCTCGTCAGGCTTTACAGCCCGGTCATCGCATAGTTCTATTGAACTCTCGATTGCCAGGCCCAAATGCCAAACCCGAGATTCTCAAAGGTGGCGTAGTATACGCTGACTCGGCGGTGTGCTCAAGTCCCGAACAGACAAAGATCCCGATGGATCGCGAGAAATAGTCTAAATCCAACCCTGTTCGGCGAAGGAAATGTACTCTCCGCGACCAATAATCAGATGATCCAGCACGCGAATATCCATGATTTGGCAGCATTTGATAATGCGCCGGGTAATTTCTTTGTCGGCTCTACTTGGTTCTGCACAGCCAGAGGGGTGATTATGCGCGAGGATCACGCCGGCTGCATTCACTTTTATCGCTTCCCGCACAATGACTCGCGGATGAACCTCAACGTGGCTTAATGTACCTGAAAACAGATGGCAATGCTTCAGCACGCGGTTTTTATTGTCGAGAAAGATCGCCATAAAGATCTCGCGCTCCGCGTCTGCCAGCTGGCTTTGCAGAAAATCGCGCGTCATTTCCGGCGTCAGTATCGGGTCTTCCTCCTGCATTCGAACGGTATAAAAACGCCGGGCAAGCTCGGCAATGCCTTTGATCTGGGCAAATTTCGCCACGCCAATGCCGTCAACGTCCTTAAACGCCTCCATGTCGGCGGTCAGCAGGCCATGCAACGAGCCAAAATGCGCAATTAAATCACGCGCCAGAACGAAAACGGTTTTGCCCGACGTTCCGGTGCGCAAGAACAACGCCAGCAGCTCGGCATCGCTCAACGACGTTACTCCATAGCGCAGCATTTTTTCGCGCGGCAGCAGCGGTACAGTCTCTTCCACGATCGGTCTCCTTATGGCTGTCGCCATGCTGCCACAACGCTAACGGGATGTTCGACCTTCAATTCGCGTTCTTGCGTAACGCCTCGCAAAGTGGATAACGGACAGCACCACCCCACTTTTAGGATTGTGATAAAATGCCCGCTCTCTGGTGAAACCCAACAGGAAAGAATCATGATGAGCCTGGCCGGTAAAAAAATCGTTCTTGGCGTGAGCGGCGGCATTGCCGCCTATAAAACGCCTGACCTGGTGCGCCGTTTGCGCGAGCGCGGGGCCGACGTGCGGGTGGCAATAACCGAAGGCGGCAAAGCCTTTATCACGCCTCTGAGCCTGCAGGCCGTTTCGGGCTATCCCGTTTCCGACAGCCTGCTCGATCCCGCGGCAGAGGCCGCAATGGGCCATATCGAGCTGGGTAAATGGGCGGATCTGGTTATTCTGGCACCCGCCACGGCAGATTTGATTGCTCGCGTCGCAGCGGGTATGGCGAACGATCTGGTCTCTACCATTTGCCTTGCCACGCCAGCGCCCGTCGCCATTGTTCCGGCCATGAACCAGCAGATGTACCGCAACGCCGCCACCCAGCATAACCTTGAGACGCTGGCCTCGCGCGGCCTGCTGATTTGGGGGCCGGACAGCGGTAGCCAGGCGTGTGGTGACGTAGGCCCGGGGCGTATGCTCGACCCGCTGACTATCGTTGACATGGCGGCTTCGCACTTCTCGCCTGTCAACGATCTGCAACATCTCAACATCATGATTACCGCAGGCCCGACGCGCGAGCCGCTGGACCCGGTGCGCTATATCACCAACCACAGCTCCGGTAAGATGGGCTTCGCCATTGCTGCCGCAGCGGCCAAACGCGGCGCGAACGTCACGCTGGTAAGCGGCCCGGTTTCGCTATCAACGCCGCCGTTCGTTCAGCGCATTGACGTCACCACTGCGCTGGAGATGGAGGCCGCCGTGCAGGCGCATGCTCAAAAACAGCACATTTTTATCGGTTGTGCTGCCGTCGCCGACTACCGTGCCGAAACCATTGCCGATGCCAAAATCAAAAAGCAAGGCGATGAATTGACAATAAAAATGGTCAAAAACCCGGATATTGTTGCCGGGGTTGCCGCACTGAAAGACCGCCGGCCTTACGTTGTTGGGTTTGCCGCCGAAACGAATAATGTGGAAGAATATGCCCGGCAAAAACGTACCCGCAAAAACCTCGATTTGATTTGCGCGAACGACGTATCGCTATCCACGCAAGGATTTAACAGCGATAGCAACGCACTGCACCTTTTCTGGCAGGATGGAGATAAAATCTTACCGCTTGAGCGCAAGGAACTCCTGGGCCAACAATTACTGGACGAGATCGTTACCCGTTATGATGAAAAAAATCGACGTTAAGATTCTGGACCCGCGCGTTGGCAAGCAGTTTGCGCTGCCAACCTATGCCACCTCCGGCTCTGCCGGTCTTGACCTGCGCGCCTGTCTCGATGACGCCGTAGAGCTGGCTCCGGGCGCAACGACCCTGCTCCCAACGGGCCTGGCCATTCACATTGCTGACCCGTCCCTGGCGGCAGTAATCCTGCCTCGCTCTGGGCTGGGCCATAAGCACGGCATCGTGCTGGGTAACCTGGTCGGCCTGATCGATTCTGACTATCAGGGGCAGCTGATGGTGTCCGTATGGAACCGCGGTCAGGACAGCTTCACCATTGAGCCCGGCGAGCGTATCGCACAAATGGTCTTTGTACCGGTGGTACAGGCCGAATTTAACCTGGTAGAAGATTTCGACGCTACCGACCGTGGCGAAGGCGGCTTCGGCCATTCCGGACGCAAATAATCGTCCGATAGACACGCATCTCACCGCGCCATAATGCAATAACAAACCGCAAACTGTCGTTTGCGGTCGTTGTGTGGATGCCAGCCTGGCAGTGCTTATTTTCAGGGGTATTTTGTAACATGGCAGAAAAACAAACCGCGAAAAGGAATCGTCGCGAAGAAATACTTCAATCTCTGGCTCTGATGCTTGAATCCAGCGATGGCAGTCAGCGCATCACCACCGCAAAGCTGGCCGCTTCCGTAGGCGTGTCAGAGGCGGCGCTGTACCGTCATTTTCCGAGTAAAACCCGGATGTTCGACAGCCTGATCGAATTTATTGAAGACAGCCTGATCACGCGCATCAACCTGATTCTTAAAGATGAGAAAGACACCACCGCGCGTCTGCGTCTGATTGTGCTGTTGATTCTGGGCTTTGGCGAACGCAATCCCGGCTTGACCCGTATCCTGACCGGCCACGCGCTCATGTTCGAGCAAGACCGTCTTCAGGGGCGCATTAACCAGCTTTTCGAACGGATCGAAGCGCAGCTGCGCCAGGTTCTGCGTGAGAAGAAAATGCGTGAAGGCGAGGGTTACGCTACTGATGAAACGCTGCTGGCCAGCCAGATTCTGGCGTTTTGTGAAGGGATGCTCTCCCGCTTTGTGCGCAGCGAATTTAAATACTGCCCAACGGAAGATTTTGACGCCCGCTGGCCGCTGGTTGCAGCACAGCTGCAGTAATCTTTGCCGGATGACGGCTTACCGGGCCTACGCATCCCGTAGGCCCGGTAAGCGCTAGCGCCACCGGGCAAATACATCACACGCCAAACGCTTCCCGATAAGCGCGTACCGCCGCCAGATGATCCGCCCTCTCCGGCTTCTCTTCCAGATAGGCAATCAGGTCTTTCAGGGTAATAATCGACGTCACCTTGCAGCCGTAATCGCGCTCAACTTCCTGAATCGCGGAAATTTCGCCGCGCCCGCGCTCCTGGCGATCTAAAGAGATGAGCACGCCCGCCAGCGTCGCGCCGTTGGCCTGGATAATCTCCATCGATTCCCGAATGGCAGTCCCGGCGGTGATCACATCGTCCACCAGCATTACGCGGCCCTGAAGCTCGCTTCCGACCAGATTGCCGCCTTCGCCGTGCGTTTTGGCCTCTTTACGGTTAAAGCAGTACGGCACATCGCGATCGTGATGCTCCGCCAGCGCAACCGCCGTTGTCGTTGCTATCGGAATGCCTTTGTAGGCCGGGCCAAAAAGCAGGTCAAAATCAATCCCTGAATCCACCAGCGCTTCGGCGTAGAAGCGGCCTAACAGTGCCAGATCGCGCCCGGTATTAAACAGCCCGGCATTGAAGAAATAGGGGCTCTTGCGCCCGGATTTCAGCGTAAATTCGCCAAACTTAAGTACCTGCTTGTTAAGCGCAAACTCAATAAACTGGCGCTGATACGATTTCATGGATTCGCTCCTCTGTTTTTTCTGTCTTACAGGCAAAAAAAAGGCGACTCATTGGTCGCCTTTAAAATCAATTTTCTAACGCCGCCTTCTGCGTCGTTACAATGGATTCGATCCCCCCTCGGGCCAGCGCCAGCAGGGTGAGGAGTTCTTCATGGGTGAACGGCTCGCCTTCTGCCGTACCCTGCACCTCGATGATGCGCCCGTCTTCGGTCATCACCACGTTCATGTCCGTTTCCGCTGCGGAATCTTCAACGTATTCCAGATCGCACAGGGCTTCACCATTAACGATCCCAACGGAAACGGCTGCCACCATCCCTTTCATCGGGTTGGTTTTCAGCTTACCGGCGGCGACAAGCTTGTTCAGGGCATCTGCCAGCGCAACGCATGCACCGGTGATAGACGCGGTGCGCGTACCGCCGTCGGCCTGAATCACGTCGCAGTCCAGAGTGATGGTAAATTCGCCGAGCGTCTTCAGGTCAACCGCGGCGCGGAGAGCACGGGCGATCAAACGCTGGATTTCCATAGTGCGGCCGCCCTGCTTGCCCTTTGCCGCTTCACGGGCATTACGGGTGTGGGTGGCGCGCGGCAGCATACCGTATTCGGCGGTGATCCAGCCCTGGCCCTGCCCTTTCAGAAAACGCGGAACGCCTTCATCGATAGAGGCAGTGCACAGCACTTTGGTGTCACCAAACTCAACCAGCACGGAGCCTTCTGCGTGTTTTGTATAGTTACGGGTCAGAGTGACGGGACGCACCTGGTTGGCGCTACGACCTGCTGGACGCATGATGATTCTCCGGCTTGAAACGAATGTGGCTGCGCATTATACGGATAAAGGATGCTTATTCCTATCCTGAGAAGCCCCCGAAAGCTATAATCCCTCCATCTCTCCTTTAAAAACGGGAACATCTATGATCCGCAGTATGACCGCCTACGCCCGCCGTGAAATCAAAGGTAGCTGGGGTAGCGCCACCTGGGAAATGCGTTCGGTAAACCAGCGCTATCTGGAAACTTATTTCCGTATGCCGGAGCAGTTCCGCAGCCTTGAGCCCGTTGTACGCGAGCGTATCCGTACTCGTCTGACGCGCGGAAAAGTAGAATGTAACCTGCGTTTCGAACCTGACGCCAGCGCGCAGGGCGAGCTGATCCTCAACGAGAAACTGGCTAAACAGCTCGTGAATGCGGCGAACTGGGTCAAAATGCAGAGCGATGAGGGTGAAATCAACCCGGTCGATATTCTGCGCTGGCCCGGCGTTATGGCGGCCGGTGAGCAGGACCTGGACGCAATCGCAGCGGAAATCCTGGCCGCTCTCGACGGCACGCTGGACGATTTTATCATCGCCCGCGAAACCGAAGGCCAGGCGCTGAAAGGGATGATTGAGCAGCGTCTTGAGGGCGTGAGCAATGAAGTGGCGAAAGTTCGCACCCACATGCCAGAAGTGCTGCAATGGCAGCGCGAGCGCCTTGTCGCCAAGCTGGAAGAAGCGGAAGTTCAGCTGGAAAACACCCGTCTGGAGCAAGAGCTGGTGCTGATGGCGCAGCGCGTGGACGTGGCCGAAGAGCTGGATCGTCTGGAGGCGCACGTCAAAGAGACCTACAACATCCTGAAGAAAAAAGAGGCCGTTGGCCGCCGCCTCGACTTCATGATGCAGGAGTTCAACCGCGAGTCGAACACCCTGGCCTCTAAGTCTATCAATGCCGAAGTGACTAACTCTGCGATTGAGTTGAAGGTTCTGATCGAGCAGATGCGCGAGCAGATCCAGAATATCGAGTAATGCCACTTGGGTGGTGTCGACTGCGCCACCCATTATTATTTCTAATCCATTCAGACACGCATTTTTCCCTCTAACCGCCTTCCATCAAGCCCAACCAGAATTATGTGATAAAAATTTATAGGGTAAACTGACTCGCCTTAGAAAATCTCAATCGTGATATTGCGCACAAATCGCTAACCTGCCCGCGTTCTGACCGGAGGTTATATGCTGCTTCATATTCTGTATCTTATTGGCATCACCGCCGAAGCCATGACGGGCGCGCTGGCTGCCGGACGTCGTCGTATGGACACCTTTGGCGTGATCATTATCGCAACCGCGACCGCGCTGGGGGGCGGCTCCGTGCGCGATATCCTGCTGGGCCATTATCCGCTCGGATGGGTGAAACACCCCGAGTACGTGATCATCGTAGCCACGGCCGCTGTATTAACCACGATTGCCGCCCCCGTCATGCCTCACCTGCGACGCCTGTTTCTGGTGCTTGACGCGCTTGGCCTCATCGTCTTCTCAATCATCGGCGCACAGATAGCGCTCGATATGGGTGAAGGGCCCGTCATCGCCACCATCGCGGCCGTCATTACCGGTGTCTTTGGCGGCGTGCTGCGGGATATGTTTTGCAAACGCATCCCGCTGGTTTTCCAGAAAGAGCTTTATGCAGGCATATCCTTCGCAGCAGCCGTGCTCTACGTTGCCCTGCAGCACTATGTTTCCAACCACGACGTCGTGGTCATCTCCACCCTGCTGTTTGGCTTTACCGCGCGTATGCTGGCGCTGCGCCTCAAACTCGGACTCCCGGTGTTTTACTACAAGCACAACGCCCACTGAGTTTAAAAGCCGTTGATGTGCTGCTCAGCGAGCCACGCTGACAGCGCATCAATTTGAGGATCCTGAAGCCAGTTAATAATTTGCCTCGCCTTCTCCTCGCCCGTTCCCGGTAAGGTCTGCCAGTCAGCGCTGTTACGCTTGCGCATCGCTTGCCAGGACTCCGCGCCGGACGCGCTTAGCGCTGCTTTCGTCATCGGTATCCCCATCGCCGTAATCCAGCGGATAAACGGCTGCTCGCGAACCAGGTTAAACCTGTGCCAAAGCGCCAGCCCGCGCGTCGCAGAAAAACCCGGCGTGGCCGCTAGCTGCTCCTGTGAGAGCTGTAACCATGAAAAAATATGCTCGAAACGGTGGGCCTGGTGCAGCGCTCTCCAGCCAGACTCGCCGAGACCGTTGATATCCAGCCCCTGTTTTGAGCTTAGCCACGACAGGCGGGCAATAAACTGCTCAAGACATTCGGGCGAAGCATAAAAACAGGTCAGCGAATGAAACTGCGATACCGGAGGCTGTGGTTTTTGCCGATCGGGCCCTCGCCATACCACCTTATCGAGACGGGGGATCCCCTGTCCGGCCAGACTCACCATGACCTGATCGCCCGGCGCAATGTCCAGCCGCTGCCAGCGCCCAACCGATCCCAGGCTGACCCGCTGCACGCGCTTATCGTCCAGCCGAACAGGTTCAAGCGCCGCCACAACGGAAATCTTCCCGGTGCGCCCCACCGCAAACTGAATGTCCCGGACTTCGGCAACCTGTGAAACGGGCGTATATTTCCACGCCACAACCCAGCTTCCCTCACCCGGCAGCCAGCGTTCTCCTGAGGGCTCGTCTTCTGAACGCACGACAATGCCGTCCGTCACAAAGGGTAACGGCGACGTTAGCCACTGCCCGCGCTGCTTTGCGACCTCATCCACAGAGTGAACCGGCAGGGTGAAGCGGGCCGTTAAATCAAAGCCCGCAGCAGACAGCGCGGCAAGACGCTGCGCCATGGTTTTCGGGCCATCCGGCCAGGCCCAGATAAACACGCCTAGTTGGCTTAGCAAAGAGCGGTCCGTTTGCCTCATCATGGCCCCCGCCACCTTTGCGCGCGCGTTCATACCCCCCATCTGCTGCTGGATATGGTTATCGCGCAGGAGGAAAAGCTCCCCCTGCAACACGCTATTGCCGAGCATACCTTTGAGATGAGTGGGAACCGCAGGCATCGAACGCACCTGCGCCGTCCAGTCTTCGCCCTTTATCCCATCGCCGCGGCTGATGGCCTGGGCTAAGGTTCCATTACGGTAGATAAGCGTGACCGCAACGCCGTCCACTTTGGGTTGCACCCAGAGATTGCGGCGCGCCTGCATCCACTGCCGAAGCGCATCCTTGCTGGCTACTTTACTAACGCCCGTATGGGCAATAGGATGTTTTATATTGCCCACCAGAACCGGAAGACCATTCCCCGAAGAGTCCTGGCCAAAACAGCGCCGCCACTGCGTCAGCCGGGCGCTGAGTTGGTCATAAACCTCGTCGCTCACTTCGCTAACGCCTTGCTTCCAGTAGCTATCGTCCCAGCCCTTTATCTGTGCGCTTAGCGCCGTTACCTCTTTATCCGCCTTAGCCTGAGACCAGACGGGACACACCGCCGCGCCGTACCCAGACCACAGCAGCATCAATCCGCTTATCCATCGCCACATTGTTACCCCTCCTTTGCGTTAAAAGAGATATACGCCGGGGGGTGAAAAAGCGCTAACGGCAACGTTTTGACCTGCGAGACGCTTTCCAGGGTTTATTTCTGTTGCTGTAAACCGCGCGTAAAACCTGAAAACGGCACGCAAAATTCAATAATCCACGGGAAAAAGTGTGACAAAGGCTACGTCACACAGCGGCGACGTGTATAATAAGCCCGTATGTAGGACTTCTTCGCTAACACATACAAAAGACTCTCATGGCTCAAGGCACGCTTTATATTGTTTCTGCCCCTAGTGGCGCGGGTAAATCCAGCCTTATTCAGGCACTGTTAAAAACCCAACCGTTGTACGATACGCAGGTTTCTGTTTCTCACACCACGCGAGCGCCGCGTCCAGGTGAAGTACACGGTGAACACTATTTCTTTGTTGATCACGACGAATTTAGGACGATGATTGGCAGAGACGCGTTTCTTGAGCACGCGGAAGTTTTCGGTAATTACTACGGAACCTCGCGTGAAACTATTGAGCAGGTTTTGGCAACCGGCGTGAATGTGTTCCTCGATATTGACTGGCAGGGTGCCCAGCAGATTCGTAAGAAAATGCCGGATTCACGCAGTATCTTTATTTTACCGCCGTCGAAAGATGAGCTGGATCGCCGCCTGCGCGGCCGCGGTCAGGACAGCGAAGAAGTGATCGCAAAGCGTATGGAGCAGGCAGTTGCAGAAATGAGCCATTACGCGGAATATGATTACCTTATTGTGAACGATGATTTTGATGCCGCGCTGAGCGATCTCAAAACCATTCTTCGTGCAGAACGTCTGCGCATGAGCCGCCAGAAGCAGCGACATGACGCATTAATCACCAAACTGTTGGCAGACTGAACCCACTTTCAGTATCATGCCCAGTCATTTCTTCACCTGTGGAGCATTTTAAGTATGGCACGCGTAACTGTTCAGGACGCTGTAGAGAAAATTGGTAACCGTTTTGACCTGGTGCTGGTCGCCGCGCGTCGCGCTCGTCAGATGCAGGTAGGCGGCAAAGATCCGCTGGTACCGGAAGAAAACGATAAAACCACCGTTATTGCACTTCGCGAAATCGAAGAAGGTCTGATCAACAACCAGATCCTCGACGTGCGCGAGCGCCAGGAGCAGCAAGAGCAGGAAGCCGCAGAACTGCAGGCCGTAACCGCCATTGCTGAAGGTCGTCGTTAATTAAACCTGCGGGTCGCCCTTGTATCTGTTTGAAAGCCTGAATCAACTGATTCAAACCTACCTGCCTGAAGACCAGATTAAACGTCTTCAGCAGGCGTATCTCGTTGCACGTGACGCTCACGAGGGCCAAACACGTTCAAGCGGTGAACCCTATATCACGCACCCGGTTGCGGTGGCCTGTATTCTGGCCGAGATGAAACTCGACTACGAAACGCTGATGGCTGCCCTGCTGCATGACGTGATCGAAGATACCCCTGCCACTTACCAGGATATGGAACAGCTGTTTGGCAAAAGCGTTGCCGAACTGGTGGAAGGGGTCTCTAAGCTTGATAAGCTGAAATTCCGCGATAAGAAAGAGGCGCAGGCCGAAAACTTCCGCAAGATGATTATGGCGATGGTGCAGGATATCCGCGTCATACTCATCAAACTCGCTGACCGTACCCACAACATGCGCACGCTGGGCTCTCTTCGCCCGGATAAACGTCGCCGCATCGCCCGTGAAACCCTCGAAATTTATAGCCCGCTGGCACACCGTTTAGGTATTCATCACATTAAAACCGAGCTGGAAGAGCTGGGTTTTGAAGCGCTGTACCCGAACCGCTATCGCGTGATTAAAGAGGTGGTTAAAGCCGCGCGCGGCAACCGTAAAGAGATGATTCAAAAGATCCTCTCTGAAATCGAGGGGCGCTTGCAGGAAGCGGGAATACCGTGCCGCGTAAGCGGTCGCGAAAAGCACCTGTACTCGATCTACTGCAAAATGGTGCTTAAAGAGCAGCGTTTTCACTCGATCATGGATATTTACGCGTTCCGCGTGATTGTTCATGACTCCGACACCTGCTATCGCGTACTGGGCCAGATGCACAGCCTGTACAAGCCGCGTCCAGGTCGCGTGAAAGATTACATCGCCATTCCAAAAGCGAACGGCTACCAATCTTTACACACCTCGATGATCGGCCCGCACGGCGTGCCCGTTGAGGTGCAAATTCGCACCGAAGACATGGACCAGATGGCGGAGATGGGTGTAGCCGCGCACTGGGCTTACAAAGAGCACGGCGGCGAAAGCAGCACCACCGCACAAATCCGCGCCCAGCGCTGGATGCAAAGCCTGCTGGAGCTACAGCAGAGTGCGGGCAGCTCGTTTGAATTTATCGAGAGCGTAAAATCCGATCTCTTCCCGGATGAGATTTACGTTTTCACCCCTGAAGGGCGCATCGTCGAACTGCCTGCGGGCGCGACGCCGGTCGACTTCGCTTACGCCGTGCATACCGATATCGGTCACGCCTGCGTGGGCGCGCGCGTCGACAGACAGCCTTATCCGCTGTCTCAACCGCTTTCCAGCGGTCAAACGGTGGAAATTATTACCGCGCCGGGCGCACGTCCAAACGCGGCCTGGCTGAACTTTGTCGTCAGCTCAAAAGCGCGCGCCAAAATTCGCCAGCTGCTGAAAAACCTCAAGCGTGATGATTCCGTCAGCCTGGGGCGTCGACTGCTCAACCACGCGCTGGGCGGCAGCCGCAAGCTGGCAGAGATTCCGCCGGAAAACATCCAGCACGAGCTGGAGCGCATGAAGCTCGCCTCGCTGGACGATCTGCTGGCCGAGATTGGCCTTGGCAACGCCATGAGCGTCGTGGTTGCTAAGAACCTGCAGCAGGGCGAGGCAACCGCCGTTCCGGCCGCGGCGCAAGGTCATGGCCATCTGCCAATCAAAGGCGCAGACGGCGTGCTTATCACCTTCGCCAAATGCTGCCGTCCGATTCCGGGCGATCCGATTATTGCGCACGTCAGTCCGGGCAAAGGCCTGGTTATTCACCACGAGTCCTGCCGCAACATTCGCGGCTACCAAAAAGAGCCTGAAAAGTTCATGGCGGTCGAGTGGGATAAAGAGACGGCGCAGGAATTTATCACTGAAATCAAAGTGGATATGTTCAACCACCAGGGTGCACTGGCAAACCTGACTGCGGCAATCAACACGGCCACGTCCAACATTCAGAGCCTGAATACGGAAGAAAAAGATGGCCGCGTGTACAGCGCCTTTATTCGCCTGACGGCCCGCGACCGCGTGCATCTGGCGAATATCATGCGCAAAATCCGCGTCATGCCGGACGTCATTAAAGTCACCCGAAACCGAAACTAGCTTTATGAATGCACAACGTTATGCACGTATCTGCGAAATGCTCGCCAGGCGCCAGCCTGACCTGACGGTCTGCATGGAGCAGGTCCATAAGCCTCATAACGTCTCTGCCATTGTCCGCACCGCAGACGCTGTCGGCGTGCATGAAGTGCACGCCGTCTGGCCTGGTACCCGCATGCGCACCATGGCGTCCACCGCCGCAGGCAGCAACAGCTGGGTTTCTGTTAAAACGCATCACACCATCGGTGAAGCGGTATCGCATCTGAAAGGCCGCGGTATGCAGGTGCTTGCGACCAACCTGTCTGATAAAGCCGTGGACTTCCGCGAGATCGACTACACCCGGCCAACCTGCATTTTGATGGGTCAGGAGAAAACCGGGATCACGCAGGAAGCGCTGGATCTGGCGGATCGGGATATCATCATCCCCATGATCGGCATGGTGCAGTCCTTGAACGTTTCGGTCGCCTCTGCGCTCATTTTGTATGAAGCGCAGCGCCAGCGTCAGAACGCGGGAATGTACGAGCGCAGCAACAGCATGCTGCCGGAAGATGAGCAGCAGCGCCTGCTGTTTGAAGGCGGCTACCCGGTGCTGGCTCGCGTTGCGAAGCAGAAAAAACTGCCGTATCCCCACGTGAACGCGCAGGGCGAGATTGAAGCCGATGCCGCGTGGTGGGCCACTATGCAGTACGCAGGATAAGCGATGAAAGGCCGCCTGCTGGATGCCATCCCGCTCAATACGCTGACCGGCGTGGGCGCGGCGCAAAGCAGCAAGCTCGCTAAAATTGGCCTGCATACCGTGCAGGATCTCCTGCTCCACCTCCCCCTTCGATACGAAGACCGCACCCAGCTGTATAAAATTGGCGACCTGCTGCCCGGCATTTATGCCACCGTGGAAGGCGAGGTGCTGAACAGCAACATCACCTTCGGCGGACGCCGGATGATGACCTGCCAGATTAGCGATGGCACCGGCATTCTCACGATGCGCTTTTTCAACTTCAACGCGGCGATGAAAAACGGTCTTGCTACCGGGCGCCGCGTGCTGGCGTATGGTGAAGCTAAACGCGGCAAATACGGCGCGGAGATGATCCACCCGGAGTACCGCGTGCAGGGCGATCTCAGCATGCCGGAACTCCAGGAAACGCTAACCCCGGTTTACCCAACGACCGAAGGTATTAAGCAGGCGACGCTGCGCAAACTTACCGACCAGGCGCTGGAGCTACTCGACACCTGCGCCATCAACGAGCTGCTGCCACCCGAGCTGGCGCAGGGCATGATGAGCCTGCCGGAAGCGCTGCGTACCCTGCACCGCCCGCCGCCGTCACTTCAGCTCAGCGATTTAGAGAGCGGCAAACATCCGGCCCAGCGGCGGCTTATCCTTGAAGAGTTACTCGCGCATAACCTGAGCATGCTGGCGCTTCGCGCGGGCGCGCAGCGTTTTCACGCTCAGCCGCTAGGCACGAGTGACGAGCTCAAGGATAAGCTGCTGGCCTCGCTGCCGTTTAAGCCAACCGGCGCCCAGGCGCGCGTGACCGCAGAGATAGAACGCGATATGGCGCTGGATGTCCCGATGATGCGCCTGGTTCAGGGCGACGTCGGCTCAGGCAAAACGCTGGTTGCGGCGCTGGCCGCGCTGCGGGCAATCGCGCACGGCAAGCAGGTGGCGCTGATGGCTCCCACCGAGCTGTTGGCAGAGCAGCACGCCAACAACTTCCGCAGCTGGTTTGCCCCGCTCGGCGTGGAGGTCGGCTGGCTGGCTGGCAAGCAAAAAGGCAAGGCGCGCATCGCCCAGCAGGAGGCGATTGCCAGCGGCCAGGTACAGATGATTGTCGGTACGCATGCCATTTTCCAGGAGCAGGTACAGTTTAATGGTCTGGCGCTGGTCATCATCGATGAACAGCACCGGTTTGGCGTCCACCAGCGCCTGGCGCTGTGGGAGAAAGGGCTGCAGCAAGGCTTCCATCCGCATCAGCTGATCATGACCGCAACGCCTATCCCGCGCACGCTGGCCATGACCGCTTACGCCGATCTGGATACCTCCACCATCGACGAACTGCCTCCGGGACGCACGCCGGTGACTACCGTTGCCATTCCGGACACGCGCCGCAGCGATATCATCGACCGCGTGCGCAACGCGTGTACCCAGGAAGGACGTCAGGCGTACTGGGTCTGCACGCTGATTGAAGAGTCTGAGCTGCTGGAAGCCCAGGCCGCCGAAGCGACGTGGGAAGAGCTTAAGATCGCCCTGCCGGAGCTAAACGTTGGCCTGGTGCACGGGCGCATGAAGCCCGCTGAAAAACAGGCGGTTATGCAGTCGTTTAAGCAGGGCGAGTTGCATCTGCTGATTGCGACAACGGTCATCGAAGTGGGCGTGGACGTGCCAAACTCCAGCCTGATGATTATTGAAAACCCGGAACGCCTGGGCCTTGCGCAACTCCACCAGCTGCGCGGGCGCGTAGGACGCGGCGCGGTCGCCTCCCACTGCGTGCTGCTGTACAAAGCGCCGCTGTCAAAGACCGCGCAGATGCGCCTTCAGGTGCTGCGCGACAGCAACGACGGCTTTGTGATTGCGCAAAAAGATCTCGAGATCCGCGGTCCGGGCGAACTGTTGGGCACGCGCCAGACGGGCAACGCCGAATTTAAAGTGGCTGACCTGCTGCGCGATCAGGCCATGATCCCCGAAGTTCAGCGCCTTGCCCGCCATATTCATGAACGCTATCCAGAACAAGCTAACGCATTAATTGAGCGCTGGATGCCGGAAACCGAACGCTACTCTAACGCCTGAAAAACCGCTGAAAACGGCATTTGTAAAATTTACAAATGCAATCGTTTGCTTTTGCCGGGTGCTCAGCTAAAATGCCCGCTTTTCCACCGTGGGATTGCCGCCAATGTCCGTTAACATCGTCGAGTCTTCTGATGCGCAACCGATTGCGCAGAAGCATAACAGCGAATTAATTTACCGCCTTGAAGACCGCCCGCCGCTTCCTCAAACGCTTTTCGCCGCGTGTCAGCACCTGCTGGCCATGTTTGTCGCCGTTATTACCCCTGCGCTGCTGATCTGCCAGGCGCTCGGCTTACCGGCCGAAGATACGCAGCACATTATCAGCATGTCCCTGTTTGCTTCAGGCGTTGCCTCTATTATTCAAATCAAAGCCTGGGGGCCGGTGGGCTCCGGCCTGCTGTCGATTCAGGGCACCAGCTTTAACTTTGTCGCCCCGTTGATCATGGGCGGCACGGCGTTAAAAACCGGCGGCGCGGACGTTCCGACCATGATGGCGGCGCTGTTCGGCACCCTGATGCTGGCAAGCTGCACGGAGATGGTCATCTCCCGCGTGCTGCACCTGGCTCGCCGCGTGATAACGCCGCTGGTGTCCGGCGTGGTGGTGATGATCATCGGCCTGTCGCTGATTCAGGTCGGCTTAACGTCCATCGGCGGCGGCTATGCGGCGATGAGCGACCACACCTTCGGCGCGCCGAAAAACCTGCTGCTCGCGGGCGTAGTGCTGGGGATCATCATCCTGCTTAACCGCCAGCGCAATCCCTACCTGCGCGTGGCGTCTCTGGTTATCGCCATGGCGGCAGGCTATCTGCTGGCATGGGCGCTGGGCATGCTGCCGGAAAATACCGCGCCCACCAACGGCGCGCTGATTACCGTTCCCACGCCGCTCTATTACGGTCTGGGCATCGACTGGAGCCTGCTGCTGCCGCTGATGCTGGTCTTTATGATCACCTCGCTCGAAACCATCGGCGACATCACGGCCACGTCGGACGTCTCCGAGCAGCCGGTATCTGGCCCGCTTTACATGAAGCGCCTGAAGGGCGGCGTGCTGGCAAACGGCCTGAACTCCTTTGTTTCAGCGGTGTTCAACACCTTCCCGAACTCGTGCTTCGGCCAGAACAACGGCGTGATCCAGCTGACCGGCGTTGCCAGCCGCTACGTCGGATTTGTGGTAGCGCTGATGCTGATCGTGCTGGGCCTGTTCCCGGCGGTCAGCGGGTTTGTGCAGCACATCCCTGAGCCCGTTCTGGGCGGCGCCACGCTGGTCATGTTCGGCACTATCGCCGCGTCCGGCGTGCGCATCGTCTCCCGCGAGCCGCTGAACCGTCGCGCAATCATGATTATCGCGCTGTCTCTGGCCGTGGGCCTGGGCGTGTCTCAGCAGCCGCTGATCCTGCAGTTTGCCCCTGACTGGGTGAAAAACCTGCTCTCTTCCGGTATCGCCGCTGGCGGTATTACGGCCATCGTGCTGAACCTCGTCTTCCCGCCAGAGAAAAGCTGATCGCCATCGCGGCAGGCTGTCAATGCCCGCCGCGACATCTCTTTACACCATTCCCGCCTTGAGGATTGCGCATAAATCGTGCATAACTCACCTATGTGCGTTTCACGGGATGGAAGACCATGAAATTTATTGGAAAGCTTATTGTATATCTTCTGATCGCCCTGCTCGTCGTGGTGCTGGCGTTCTATTTTCTGATTCAGACACGCTGGGGAGCGGCGCAGGTCAGCAGCTGGATAACGGTAAATACCGATTACGAGCTCAATTTTGACCTGATGGATCACCGTTTTTCATCACCATCTCACCTCATTCTGGAAAACGTCACCTTTGGGCGCGACGGCAAGCCCGCCACGCTGGTCGCTAAAAAGGTGGATATTGGCTTAAGCAGCCGCCAGCTCACCGATCCGCTGCATATGGATACCATCACTCTCGATGACGGCACGCTGAATCTTTCACCGCAGACCGCCCCGCTGCCCTTCCAGGCCGACCGTCTCCAGCTCAACAGCATGGCTTTCAACAGCCCGAATACGGAGTGGGATCTTAGCGCGCAGAAGGTGACGGGCGGCGTGAGCCCATGGCAGCCGGAAGCGGGCAACGTGCTGGGCAAAAATGCGCAAATTCAGATGAGCGCAGGTTCACTGACGCTCAACGGCGTGCCCGCCACCAACGTGCTGATTGAAGGCCAGCTGAACGGCAAAGAGGTGGTGCTGAAGACCATCGGCGCCGACATGGCGCGCGGATCGCTGACGGGTTCGGCCCAGCGCAACGCCGACGGAAGCTGGGTAATCGACACGATGCGCCTGAACGATATCCGCCTGCAAAGCGATAAGCCGCTGCTGGATTTCTTCGCGCCGCTGAACACCGTTCCCTCACTGCAAATTGGCCGTCTGGAAGTGACCGACGCTCGCCTTCAGGGGCCGGACTGGGCGGTGACCGATCTTGACCTGAGCCTGCGCAATATCACGCTCAGCAAAGGCGACTGGCAGAGCGACGAAGGGCGGCTGTCGATGAACGCCAGCGAGTTTATCTATGGTTCGCTGCATCTTTTCGATCCGATCCTCAACGTGGAGTTCTCCCCGCAGGGCATTGCGCTGCGCCAGTTCACCTCCCGCTGGGAAGGGGGCATGGTGCGCACTTCCGGCAGCTGGCTGCGCGACGGCAAGGCGCTGGTGCTGGACGACGTAGCCGTCGCCGGGCTGGAATACACGCTGCCGGAAAACTGGAAAACGCTGTGGATGGACGCGCTTCCCGAATGGCTTAACAGCGTCACGTTGAAAAAATTTGGCCTGAGCCGCAACCTGGTGATCGACATCGATCCGTCATTCCCGTGGCAGATCACCTCTCTGGACGGATACGGCGCTAACCTGCAGCTGGCAAAAGATCGCCAGTGGGGTGTGTGGAGCGGCAACGCGACGCTGAACGGCGCGGCGGCGACGTTTAACCGCGTCGACGTGCGCCGACCGTCGCTGGCGCTCAACGCTAACGCCGCGACGGTGAACATCACCGAGCTGAGCGCCTTTACCGAGAAGGGGATCCTCGAAGCCACGGCGACGGTTTCGCAGCTTGCGCAACGCCAGACCACCGTCAGCCTGAACGGCCGCGGCGTGCCGCTCAACGTCCTGCAACAATGGGGATGGCCAGCGCTCCCCATCGGCGGCGATGGCAATCTTCAGCTGACGGCCAGCGGCAGCGTGCAGGCCAGCGCGCCGCTAAAGCCGACGGTTAACGGCAGGCTGAATGCGGTAAACATGGATAAACAGCAGGTGCAGCAGGTAATGACGGGAGGCGTCGTTTCTACGCCTTCATCCTCGCCTTCCCCATAGCGCAAGCCTGGCTCCTTCCTCGAAGGGAGGAGCCAGGATGTGCAGTCAGCCCCGCGATCTTCATCACATTTCCATAAGCATTACTTATCTGGCGCGAAGTGAATTAAATTTCGTAAATTGCCCGCATTTATTCGATTGCTGAACCGTTTTCGCAGCAATTGACGACGGGGGTTTTACGTGGCTTTATAAGGGGAGATGACAAAATAATGTCCAAAGGATTTTTGACTGGGCATAAACAAAAATGATGGGGTGACTGGGTTTTTATGAACGAACAATATTCCGCGTTGCGTAGTAATGTCAGCATGCTCGGCAAAGTGCTTGGAGATACCATCAAAGACGCCCTTGGGGAGAATATCCTCGACCGCGTTGAAACCATCCGCAAGCTGTCCAAATCTTCCCGTGCCGGTAACGAGGCGAATCGTCAGGAGCTGCTTACCACCTTGCAGAACCTGTCGAACGATGAGCTGCTGCCCGTCGCCCGCGCGTTCAGCCAGTTCCTGAACCTCGCGAACACCGCCGAGCAGTATCACAGCATTTCGCCGAACGGCGAGGCTGCCAGCAACCCGGAAGTGATTGCCCGTACGCTCAGAAAGCTCAAAGAGCAGCCCGACCTCAACGAAGCGACCATCAAAAAAGCGGTGGAATCCCTCTCGCTTGAGCTGGTATTAACTGCTCACCCAACTGAAATCACCCGTCGTACGCTGATCCACAAAATGGTGGAAGTGAACAACTGCCTGAAGCAGCTGGATAACAAGGACATTGCCGACTACGAGCGCAACCAGCTGATGCGCCGCCTGCGCCAGCTGATTGCCCAGTCCTGGCACACCGATGAAATTCGTAAGCATCGCCCAAGCCCCGTCGATGAAGCCAAATGGGGCTTTGCGGTCGTCGAAAATAGCCTGTGGGAAGGCGTGCCGAACTATCTTCGCGAGCTGAACGAGCAGCTGGAAGAGAACCTGGGCTACCGCCTGCCGGTTGATTTTGTGCCGGTACGCTTCACCTCCTGGATGGGCGGCGACCGCGACGGCAACCCGAACGTCACCGCGGAAATTACCCGCCACGTGCTGCTGCTGAGCCGCTGGAAAGCCACCGACCTGTTCCTGAAGGATATTCAGGTGCTGATCTCCGAGCTGTCGATGGTCGAAGCCACGCCGGAACTGCGCGAGCTGGCCGGTGAAGAAGGCGCCAGCGAGCCGTATCGCTACCTGATGAAAAAACTGCGCGGCCAGCTGATGGCCACGCAGGCCTGGCTGGAAGCGCGCCTGAAGGGCCAGCGCCTGCCGAAGCCGGAAGGATTGCTGAGCCAGAACGAACAGCTCTGGGAGCCGCTGTACGCCTGCTATAAATCGCTCCAGGCCTGTGGGATGGGCATTATCGCCAACGGCGAGCTGCTCGATACCCTCAGGCGCGTGAAGTGCTTCGGCGTGCCGCTGGTGCGTATCGACGTGCGTCAGGAGAGCACTCGCCACACCGAAGCGCTGGGCGAAATGACCCGCTATCTGGGCATCGGCGACTATGAAAGCTGGTCCGAAGCCGACAAGCAGGCGTTCCTGATCCGCGAACTGAACTCCAAGCGTCCGCTGCTGCCGCGCAGCTGGGAACCAAGCAACGATACCCGCGAAGTGCTTAACACCTGTAAAGCGATCGTGGATGCGCCAAAAGGATCGGTGGCCGCGTATGTGATCTCCATGGCGAAGACGCCGTCCGACGTGCTGGGCGTACACCTCCTGCTGAAAGAGGCCGGTATCGACTATGCCCTGCCGGTCGCCCCGCTGTTCGAAACCCTCGACGACCTGAACAACGCCAACGACGTGATGAGCCAGCTTCTGAATATCGACTGGTATCGCGGCTTTATTCAGGGCAAACAGATGGTGATGATTGGCTATTCCGACTCCGCAAAAGACGCGGGCGTGATGGCGGCATCGTGGGCGCAGTATCAGGCGCAGGACGCGCTGATCAAAACCTGCGAGAAAGCGGGCATTGAGTTGACGCTGTTCCACGGCCGCGGCGGTTCGATTGGCCGCGGCGGCGCGCCAGCGCACGCGGCGCTGCTCTCTCAGCCGCCGGGAAGCCTGAAAGGCGGCCTGCGCGTGACCGAACAGGGCGAAATGATCCGCTTCAAGTACGGCCTGCCGGAAGTGACCATCAGCAGTCTGTCGCTCTACACCAGCGCCATTCTGGAAGCGAACCTGCTGCCGCCGCCGGAGCCTAAAGAGTCCTGGTGCCGCATCATGGACGAGCTGTCGGATATCTCCTGCGATCTGTACCGCGGCTACGTGCGGGAAAACAAAGACTTCGTCCCTTACTTCCGCTCCGCCACGCCGGAACAGGAGCTGGGTAAACTGCCGCTGGGTTCACGTCCGGCCAAGCGTCGTCCAACCGGCGGCGTCGAATCCCTGCGCGCCATTCCGTGGATTTTCGCCTGGACGCAAAACCGCCTGATGCTGCCCGCCTGGCTGGGCGCGGGTGCCGCGCTGCAGAAGGTGGTGGAAGACGGCAAGCAGAACGAGCTGGAAAGCATGTGCCGCGACTGGCCGTTCTTCTCGACGCGTCTGGGTATGCTGGAAATGGTCTTCTCAAAAGCCGACCTGTGGCTGGCGGAATACTACGATCAACGCCTGGTCAAACCGGAACTGTGGGCGCTGGGCAAAGAGCTGCGCGAGCTGCTGGAAGGCGACATTAAGGTGGTGCTGGATATCGCCAACGATTCCCACCTGATGGAAGACCTGCCGTGGATTGCCGAGTCCATTCAGCTGCGCAACATCTATACCGATCCGCTGAACGTGCTCCAGGCTGAGCTGCTGCACCGCTCCCGTCTCGCCGAGGAAGAAGGCCAGGAGCCGGACCCTCGCGTGGAGCAGGCGCTAATGGTGACGATTGCTGGCGTTGCGGCGGGTATGCGTAACACCGGCTAATCGGTTTTGCCGGGTGGCGCTTAGGCTCACCCGGCCTACAATATGCTTTTCGTAGGCCCGGCAAGCACTCGCGCCGCCGGGCATTACCCTGGTATCCACACCATGCATCACGACATTGCCCACATCCTGACTGACCTGATCAACGGCACCACGCCGCTGCGCCAGGTACACTTTGCAAACACCAACGCTCCCGCCCCCGAACTTGCTTTGCAGGTCGATTTTCCCCGTCTGGAAATTGTGATTAAGGGGTCGATTGCAGATCGCGCCGTTCCCGCCTTGCTGCAGCGTGATGTTCTCTACGTCCCCGCTGGCGGCTGGAACTACCCGCAGTGGCAGGAACCTGCGACCACGCTGAGCATTCTGTTTGGCAAACAGCAGCTTGGATTTAGTCTTTTACACTGGGATGGCGTTGAAGTACGTAATCTCGCTAAGCAGAACGTTGCACGCCGCGGGCCCCGCATCGGTTCTTTCCTGCTGCAAACGCTTCACGAAATGCAGATGCAGCCTCACGAACAACAAACCGCCCGACTGGTTGTTTCCAGCCTGCTTAGCCACTGCGTCGATCTGCTCGGAAGCCAGATTCAGACCGCTTCCCGCAGCCAGGCGCTGTTTGAAGCGATCCGCGTGTACATTGATGAACATTACGCCGCGCCGCTCACCCGGGAGTCGTTAGCACAGGCGTTTTACATTTCCCCCAACTACCTTTCACACCTGTTTCAGAAAACGGGCGCGGTCGGCTTTAATGAATACCTGACCCACACCCGGCTGGAGCACGCGCGTCAGCTGCTGAAGGGATATGATTTGAAGGTGAAAGAAGTGGCGCATGCCTGCGGGTTTGTTGACAGTAACTATTTCTGTCGCTTATTCCGTAAAAATACCGAGCGCTCGCCGTCTGAGTACCGACGCCAGTATCATAGCCAGCTCACTGAAAAAGCGGCTACTCCACAATGATGCGCGTATGCTGCGGTGCGGATAGCATTTTACGCACCGCCGCCATTACCTTGTGCGGATCGCGCAGGAAGGCGTGAATGCCGCACTTCACGTAGCGGGCATGGTCAAAACGTTCACTGCCAGCCAGTTCAATATCGGTGATGAGTAAGGCGACATCGGCGCGGCGAATATCTTCATCCGTAAGCTCGCATTCAACGCCCAGCGCGCCCTGCGTCTCAATCAGCACGCTCCATTTTTCCTGCTGGCAGAGCTTCTCTAACCTCTCGGCAGCCATGTAGGTATGCGCAACCCCGCTGACGCATGCGGTGACCGCCACCAGATGGCGGCCCGTGTTTGCTGTCATGTTTAACCTCCTACCGTGACGCAGAATCCTTTTTGTTCCGCCATGTGGCGCATGGTGTCAATCTCCGCCTCTGTTGGAGGAACAACATGCTCCATCCCCCACGCCTGCCCAAGGAGACGGTACTTTGGCTCGCCGTACTGGTGGAACGGCAGCAAATGCAGCTGCCTGATTCCGGAAGGGAGCAGAAACGACAGCACGCGCGCCATGTTCGTTTCGTTGAGCGTATAGCCCGGAACGAGCGGCACGCGGGGGATCACGTTTATGCCCTCAGCGACCAGCTGCATGAAATTATCCAGCACTCTGGGCAAATTCATTGCTATGACCGAGCGGGCCCGCTCGGCGTCCATGATCTTCAGGTCAAAAAGCACTTCATCACACTGGTGAGCCAGAGGCAACAGACGCGAAAGCGACGCATCCCCCGCGGTTTCGATCGCCGTGTTTACCCCGTAGCGACGCAGCCTTTGTAAAAACTGCGTGGCGAACGGGGCCTGCATCAACACTTCTCCGCCCGAAAGCGTGACGCCGCCGCCCGATGCGCGGAAGAAAATGTCGTCTTTCATCACCTCGCGCTCAAGCTCATCCAGCGTCACTTCCCGACCGATACGCTCAAACGCACCGGAAGGACACTCATCGGCATCACGCAGGCAGGGAGCACAGTGCAGGCATTTACTTTCCCTGCGCACCGTCTCGATTTGAGGCGAGATCGACTCCGGGTTAGCGCACCACGGGCATCGGTGAGGGCAGCCCTTAAAAAAGACCACCGTGCGGATGCCGCTGCCGTCATTCAGCGAGTAGCGCTGGATGTTGAAAATACGCGCCACGTGGGCACGCGTTTCGATAACGTCACAGCTGATGCGCTGTTCGACGGATGATGTCATCCTGGATCTCCTTCGACAGCTCAACAAAGAAGGCGCTGTATCCGGCAACACGCACCACCAGTCCGGCAAAATCCTGAGGGCGCTGCTGCGCTTCACGCAGCGTGTCCGCATTAACCACGTTGAACTGAATGTGCTGCAGCTTAAGCTGGGTAAACCCACGCAGGAAGTCGGCCAGCTTTTGCAGCCCCGCATCGCCCTCCAGCGTCGCGGGGGTGAATTTAACGTTTAACAGCGTACCGTTAGATAACAGGTAGTTATCCAGCTTGCTCACTGATTTCAGTACCGCCGTCGGGCCCTGCATATCTTGCCCAAGCATCGGAGAGAGGCCGCCGTCCGCCAGCTGCTCGCCCGCAAAGCGACCGTCCGGCGTCGCCCCCACCACCGCACCAAGCGGTACGTGCGCCGACACGGTATACGACCCCGGCGTGAACTGCCCCCCGCGAGGGTTACGGTATCTTTCAACCTCTTTACAGTAGTGGCGCAGCAGATCGGCGCTGATATTGTCGACCTCGTCGATATCATTGCCGTATTTTTCAAAGCGATTGATCAGCCGCGCGCGCACTTTTTCACCTTCAGGCGTCGCGAAGTTGGCCTTTAACACGGCGAGCAGCTCGTCAAAACTTAAGCGCTGCTGTTCAAAGACCAGCCCTTTCAGGGCGTGAAGCGAGTCGCTCAGATTCGCGATGCCAATCCCCTGCACGCCAGAGAAGTTGTAGCGAGCACCGCCGTCGGTAATGTCTTTGCCCGTCTCGAGGCAATCGCTGATGAAAGACGAGAGCAGCGGCACGGGCGCCCAGTCGCGATGGCCGATATCGCAGATGTTGCTGCCTTCCACCATCAGCGCAATGTAGTGGCTAATTTTGGCACGGATATCCTCCAGCAGGCCTTCATAGCTCAGGCCGATATTGCCCTCGTTTTCCTGCATGGCGATTTCCATCACCTTCAGGAGATTAAACATGGCGATATCGTGCAGGCCGTAGGTTCTCCCCGGAATCGACAGCTCTACGCAGCCAACGACCGCGTAATCGCGCGCATCCTCAAGCGACACGCCGCGGTTTAAGAACGCGGGCACAACCACCTCATCGTTAAAGATCTGCGGAATGCCGGTTCCCATCCGGATTGTCTCTGCGGTTTTGAGCAGGAACGATCGGTCAATGAGCTCATTGACCCGCACGCCGAGGTTCGGCTGCGGGAGCCGAACGTTCTGATACGCATCAAGACACAGGAAGGAAAGTACGTTCACCGCGCTGCGGCCGTTCTCCGTCAGCCCGCCCAACAATGCGGTATAACCGGTCGGGAACCCTGCGAAATAGCGGGCGCTGCTGGTCGAACGTAACAGCACCACGTCGTTGCACTTCACCCACAGGCATTCCAGCAGTTCCTTGAGGAATGCCGCATCTTCCCCCTGCGTAAGCGACGCCTGGTAAAACGGCAGCATATACTGGTCAAAGCGGCCGATTGAAAGCGAACTGGCGTTAGATTCGTATTGCAAAATGACGTTCATGTACCAAAAGAGCTGACACGCCTGCCAGAAAGTTTGCGGTTTTTTCTGCGCGTTATGTCGGGAGATGTCGGCAATCTTCAGCAATTCATCGCGTCGAGGCGCGGCGCACTGCTGAGCAAGCTCCTCGGCCAGGGCGGCATAGCGCAGAATATGCCGCTGGGACGCTTCAAGCAGAATCAGCGCCGCCGCATAGAAGGTGTTCTGTTCATCGCGGGCACAGTGATCACGCATTTCAGCCACCAGCGCACCCAGTCCGTTATTCAGCAGGCGTGGGTAATCAATAATGATATGCCCCTGCCCTTTATCCGTCTGGTTGATGCTAAAGATCTGCGTTCCCACCGCGGCCTTTACGTCATCCGTCATCTGACTGTTGATGAAATCCTTCATCGACCGCTTTTCCCAGTAGGGATACAGCACCTCACGATAGGTCTGTTTATCCGCCTCGCTGATGTCGAAGCGATCCTGCGGACGAGTGGCAAACTGATCCAGCTCCTTAAGCAGCCAGTAAGGGTCCATTTCCGGGGACATAATGCCCGCGCGCGGCTTAACGGTGCGGTTTCCGGCAATCAATTCCTCATCACGAATCGCAATTTTCACATGGTCGAGAATGTACGCCGTGGCTTTCGCACGCCGGATGATGACCGGCTCACCTTCCGTCTGCCGATGGCTGTCGGTGTAGAGCAATGCGCGCTCGAGCGAGATTTCACGCGGATTGGCAAAGAGCGCATCTTTTAAACGCTGGGTACGATTCGTCATGAGGGAACTCCTGTAACGGAAAAACGAGCCCGCCCCATCGGGGCGGGAGTGCGTCAGGCGGTTTGTGCCAGGTGGGCGTCAATTTTGCTCATAATGGCGTCGGCACGCTTAACGGCGTCGCTGATGTTGACCCGCACGATGGTCTTACCGGCAAAACGCTCCTCAAACTTGATGCCAATATCCTTGGTCAGGATCACCATATCCGCAGCGGCGACGTCTTCCGCGGTCAGTTCGTTTTCAAGGCCAATTGACCCCTGCGTTTCGACCTTAACTTCCCAGCCTCTGGCTTTCGCCGCGCTCTCCAGGGCTTCAGCGGCCATATAGGTATGGGCAACGCCAGACGGACATGCTGTTACTGCAATAATTCGGGCCATGTTCTCTTCCTCACTCAGTTAATTTCGAAATCCAGATCGAGGTCATCCTCTTTTTCCTCGACCTGCTTTGAACTCTTGCGCGCAAGGCTCTTCAGCACGTTGACGCTAATCGCAGTCACTACTGCTCCCACGGCGACCGCCGCGATATAGCCCAGCTTGCCTTCCACGACGGGTAGGACAATCAGCCCGCCCCACCCGGCGTAACACTGCGCGCCCATCACCGCTGCCGTGACCGCGCCACAGGCGGAGCCGAGCATGATGGACGGAATCACGCGCAGGGGATCGGCGGCGGCGAAGGGAATCGCCCCTTCCGTGACGCCGACACAGCCCATAACCAGCGCCGCTTTTCCAGCCTCACGCTCTTCGCCGGTGAAGTTTTTGCGGTTAATCAGCGTCGCGAGCCCCAGGCCCAGCGGCGGCACACAAATCCCTACCGCGGCAATCGCCACCACGGTGTAAACGCCCTGGGCCACGCAAATCAGCATGAAGGCATAGGCCACTTTGTTAATCGGGCCGCCCATATCGAAGGCCAACATGAGGCCAATAATGACGGCAAGGACCACAATGCTGCCCTGCTGCATTCCCTGCAGCCACTGGGTTAAGCCGGTGGTTAATGCCCCGACGGGCTCCCCCAGTCCCCACATCATGATGCCTGCGGTGATAAAGGTGCCGATGATAGGAATGATGAAAATGGGCATAACGGAGCGCAGGACCTTAGGAACCGGCAGTTTCTTGAGGTACCAGACAACAATCCCGCCGAGGATCCCGGCAATGATCGCGCCGAAGAAACCAGCGCCGAAGCTGTTCCCGACCCACGCGGCAATCGCGCAGGGTGCGAGAGCCGCGCGCTCCGCAATGGAATAACCGATATAGGCGGCGAGGAAGGGCACCATCAGCGTCAGTCCCGCCACGCCGATATCAAACAGTTTTTTGAGGTTTGGGTCGGTTGCGGCATCCGGTACCGCGCCTTTGCCGTACAGCATGACCGAAACCGCCAGCAAAATGCCCCCCGCCACAACGAACGGGATCATATGCGACACCCCCGTCATTAAATGCTGCCGGGTGTTCTTGAGAATATGCACCAACTCTTTCATATGTCGCTCCTGGCCAAACCCATAAAGATGTTGTGGCAAACAATAGGCAATCACGAAGGGACCGGACAGGAGACAAAAGGGCCATTTACTGGATTTTTGTAATGTAGAAATAAAAATGCGATCCGCCTCGACATTTCGAACCGGTGTTCAAAGAGGCGAAGCGCCATAACCTGTGAGTCAAATCCCACTTTTCGAGAGATATTACATTTGTCCAGCTTTTGGCAGATTTGTCACATGGCGTGCGTTAGCGCCGCACTCGTATGCTGTCCGCAATAATGATCCTTGGTTTCAGGAGTGTGTATGGCTCTGGTAGTGGAATTTATCTGTGAATTGCCCAACGGTGTTCACGCGCGTCCGGCAAGTCACGTAGAGACGCTGTGCAATACGTTTATGTCACAAATTGAATGGCACAACCTGCGCACGGATCGGAAGGGCGATGCGAAAAGCGCGCTGGCCCTGATTGGCACCGATACGCTGTCAGGCGATGCCTGCCGGCTGGTCATCAGCGGCGACGACGAACAGCACGCCCATCAGCGGCTCGAGCAGTGGCTGCGCGAGGAGTTCCCGCACTGCGACGCGCCGCTTGAGGCCGCCGTCGCCACCGAGCTTGATCCGCTGCCAGAATCCCTCACGCGCCTGCGCCCCACTCTGTTTCGCGCCCTGCCCGTGTGCAGCGGCAGCGCCCAGGGCATCCTGACCCTGCTCACCTCTTTGGATCTCAACGCGCTGACGGATTTGCCCAACGCGAAAAGCGTGGAAGAGGAGCAATCGGCGCTGGATAAGGGCCTTCTCCTGCTGGTGAAAAGCATTGCGCTGCGCGCGCTCGACAGCGACAGCACCGCCAGCGCGATCCTCGAGGCACACCGTTCGCTGGCAACGGACAGCTCGCTGCGCCAGCATCTTCTTGCAGGCGTTAACCGGGGGCTGAGCTGCGCGCAGGCGACAATCGCCACGGCGAATCATTTTTGCGAGGAATTTTCCCGCTCCAGCAGCAGCTATCTGCAGGAACGCGTGCTGGACGTGCGGGACGTCTGCTATCAGCTTCTGCAGCAGATTTACGGCGACCAGCGCTTCCCGGCTCCGGGCAAGCTGACGCAGCCGACCATAGGCATTGCAGATGACCTCACGCCCGGCCAGTTTTTGGAGCTCGATAAAACCTTGCTCAAGGGTTTGCTGTTGAAAAGCGGCGGAACCACCTCGCACACCGTTATTCTTGCTCGTTCCTTTAACATTCCGACCCTGGTCGGCGTTGACGGCGAAAGCGTAATGGCGTGGCGCAACCAGCCTGTCTTTGTGGATGGCAACGCCGGTGCGGTTGTGGTGAACGCCAGCGATGCGGTCGCGCGCTACTATCAGCAGGAAGCGCGGATCCAGGAGGCAATACGCGAGCAGCAACGCGTCTGGCTGGACCGTGAGGCCCGAACCGCCGACGGGCTGCGTATCGAAATTGCCGCCAACATTGCCCATGCCGCAGAAGCTCAGGCCGCTTTTGGTAACGGTGCCGAAGGCGTTGGGCTGTTCCGGACCGAAATGCTTTATATGGACCGCGCCAGCGCACCATGCGAAAACGAGCTGTACAACCTGTTCTGTCAGGCGCTTGAAAGCGCGAACGCGCGCAGCATCATCGTGCGCACCATGGATATCGGCGGCGATAAGCCGGTGGAGTACCTTAACATTCCGCCGGAGAACAACCCGTTCCTCGGCTACCGCGCCGTGCGTATTTATGAAGAGTTTTCAACGCTTTTCACCACCCAGCTGCGCGCGATCCTGCGCGCCTCCGCCCACGGCAGCCTGAAGATCATGATCCCGATGATCTCCTCGATGGAAGAGATCCTGTGGGTGAAAGAAAAGCTCGCCGAAGCGAAACAGCAGCTTCGCGCGGAGCACGTTCCTTTTGATGAAAAAATCCCGCTGGGCATCATGCTCGAAGTTCCCTCAATCATGTTCATCATCGACCAGTGCTGCGAAGAGATTGATTTCTTTAGCATCGGCAGCAATGACCTGACGCAGTATCTGCTGGCCGTCGACCGCGACAATGCCAAGGTCACGCGCCACTACAACAGCCTGAACCCGGCCTTCCTGCGCGCGCTGGACTACGCGGTACAGGCCGTGCATCGCCAGGGGAAATGGATTGGACTGTGCGGTGAATTAGGCGCTAAAGGCTCGGTGCTGCCGCTGCTGGTGGGACTGGGGCTTGACGAGCTCAGCATGGGAGCGCCCGCCATTCCGGCGACTAAAGCGCGACAGGCGCAGCTTGATAGCCGCGCCTGTCGCCAGCTCCTGAATCAGGCGATGGCGTGCCGCACGTCGCTCGAGGTGGAACACCTTCTCGCGCAGTTCCGCATGAACCAGCAGGACACGCCGCTGATTACGCCGCGCTGCATTACACTGGATAACGACTGGAACAGTAAAGAAGAGGTCATGAAAGGCATGACCGACAACCTGCTGCTGGCGGGGCGCTGCCGCTATCCACGCAAGCTGGAGGCCGACCTCTGGGCGCGTGAGGCCGTGTTTTCAACGGGCCTTGGCTTCAGCTTCGCTATCCCCCACAGCAAATCGGAACATATTGAACAATCCACCATCAGCGTTGCGCGCCTAAAAGCGCCGGTCATGTGGGGAGATGAAGAGGCGCAGTTCATCATCATGCTCACGCTTAACAAGCATGCTGCGGGTGACCAGCACATGCGTATTTTCTCGCGCCTGGCGCGCCGCATTATGCACGAAGATTTCCGCAGCACGCTGGTCAACGCCAGCTCTGACGAGGCTATCGCCACCCTGCTGCAACGTGAATTAGAACTGTAAACGAGGAAGAGTCATGGAATTGTATCTGGATACCGCCAACGTTGCGGAAGTTGAACGCCTGGCGCGGATATTCCCGATTGCGGGTGTGACCACCAACCCAAGCATTATCGCCGCCAGCCGTGAATCCATCTGGGACGTGCTGCCGCGCCTGCAAAAAGCGATAGGTCCAGAGGGCATCCTGTTTGCCCAGACCATGAGCCGGGACGCCGAGGGCATGGTGGCTGAAGCCAAACGCCTTAGCAACGCGCTCCCGGATATCGTGGTGAAAATTCCGGTCACGGCGGAAGGCCTTGCGGCGATTAAGCAGTTGAAAAAAGAGGGGATCGCCACTCTCGGCACCGCCGTATACAGCGCCGCACAGGGATTATTGGCCGCGCTGGCAGGGGCCAGATATGTCGCACCGTACGTCAACCGCGTTGACGCGCAGGGCGGAGATGGTATTCGCACGGTTCAGGAGCTGCAGTCCCTGCTGGAAATGCATGCGCCAGAAAGCAGGGTTCTGGCGGCCAGCTTTAAAACGCCGCGTCAGGCCCTCGACTGCCTGCTGGCCGGATGCGAAGCGATCACGCTTCCTTTAGATGTAGCGCAACAAATGCTCGGTACGCCAGCGGTAGAGTCAGCCATAGAGAAGTTCGAGCAGGACTGGAAAAACGCGTTTGGTAACCTCAACCTCTAAGGGAGAACTGTTATGGACCGTATCATTCAATCGCCGGGGAAATATATCCAGGGCGCTGATGTGCTTACCCGTCTCGGCGATTATCTGAAGCCTCTGGCTAACCGCTGGCTGGTCGTTGGCGATAAGTTTGTGCTTGGCTTTGCAGAAGAGACGCTGCGCCAAAGCTTTAAACAGGCCGAAATTCAGGTCGAAATTGCGCCATTTGGTGGCGAATGTTCACAAAATGAAATCGATCGCCTGAGAAAGCTGGCGGACAGCGCCGGCTGCATGGCCGTTCTTGGCATCGGTGGCGGTAAAACCCTCGATACCGCCAAAGCCTTGGCTCATTTTATGGACGTGCCGGTTGCCATTGCGCCGACGATCGCCTCCACCGACGCGCCGTGCAGCGCGCTTTCCGTGATTTACACCGATGACGGCGAATTCGAGCGCTATCTGATGCTGCCGCACAACCCGAACATGGTCATCGTTGATACCAAGGTGGTCGCGGGCGCGCCTGCTCGCCTGTTGGCTGCGGGCATTGGCGATGCGCTGGCCACCTGGTTTGAAGCGCGTGCCTGTTCGCGCAGCGGTGCCACGACGATGGCGGGCGGCAAGTGCACGCAGGCGGCACTGGCGCTGGCGGAATTGTGCTACAACACCCTGGTCGAAGAGGGCGAGAAGGCGATGCTGGCCGCCGAGCAGCACGTGGTCACCCCTGCCCTTGAGCGCATTATCGAAGCGAATACCTATCTGAGCGGCGTCGGCTTTGAAAGCGGCGGACTGGCGGCAGCGCACGCCATCCATAACGGTCTTACGGCCATTCCGGATGCGCACCATTACTATCACGGTGAAAAAGTGGCGTTTGGTACGCTCACGCAGCTGGTGCTGGAGAATGCGCCGGTGGAGGAGATTGAAACCGTTGCGGCGCTGTGCCACAGCGTTGGCCTGCCCATTACGCTGGCTCAGCTGGATATCAAAGAGGATATTCCGGCGAAGATGCGCCTGGTGGCAGAAGCCTCTTGCGCGGAAGGAGAAACCATTCACAATATGCCGGGCGGCGTATCGCCAGATCAGGTTTATGCGGCGCTGCTGGTTGCCGACCAGTACGGGCAGCGGTTCCTGCTGGAGTGGGAATAAATAGCGTGAATAAAAATCCCCGCATCAGCGGGGATTTTTTTGCCCGTAGGCCGGGTAAGGCGTAACCGCCACCCGGCACAATGGTTACTTAACGTCAAAGCGGTCCAAATCCATCACCTTCGCCCATGCGGCAACGAAGTCGCGAACGAACTTCTCGTGCGCATCGCTGCTGGCGTAAACCTCGGCCAGCGCGCGCAGAACGGCGTTAGAACCGAACACCAGATCGGCGCGGGTTGCGGTGTATTTCACGTCACCGCTGGCGCGATCGCTACCGGCAAACAGCTCGCTAGAGTCGTCGGTCGCTTTCCACTGGGTATTCATGTCCAGCAGGTTGACGAAGAAATCGTTGCTCAGCACGCCTTCACGATTGGTGAACACGCCGTTTTTGCTGCCGTCGAAGTTAGCACCCAGCGCGCGCATTCCCCCGACCAGAACGGTTAGCTCCGGCGCGGTCAGCGTCAGCTGCTGGGCCTTATCAATCAGCAGCGATTCGGTCGTCGAAGCATCCACCTGCGCGCGGTAGTTGCGGAAGCCGTCAGCAATCGGCTCCATCAGGTTGAACATCTCGATATCGGTCTGATCCTGACGCGCATCTACGCGGCCCGGCGTGAACGGTACGCTAACGTATACGCCCGCGGCTTTCGCCGCCTGCTCAACGCCCACGACGCCTGCCAGCACGATGATATCGGCCAGTGACGCTTTGTTAGTGGTGCGCTGAATAGCTTCCAGGGCAGGTAACGCACGCACGGCCGCGGCGTTCACATCCCAGTCGCGCTGAGGCGCCAGCGCCAGACGCGCGCCGTTGGCACCGCCGCGCTTATCGCCACCGCGGAAGGTGGACGCAGAGGCCCATGCGACGGAAACCAGCTCGCTTACGGAGAGGCCGGACGCCGCGATTTCCGCCTTCAGACTCTCAATGTCTTCCTGCGACGGATTGAACACCGGCTGCGGCAGCGGATCTTGCCAGATCAGATCTTCTTTCGGCACTTCTGGGCCAATGTAGCGTGATTTCGGCCCCATATCGCGGTGGGTCAGCTTGAACCACGCGCGGGCGAAGGCTTCGTTAAAGGCCTGCGGATCGTTCAGGAAGCGGCGCGAAATTTTCTCAAATTCCGGGTCAAAGCGCAGCGTCAGGTCGGTTACCAGCATCGTCGGCTTGCGTTTTTTCGACGGGTCGAACGGATCGGGCATGATGTCCGGCGCGTCGACGGCTTCAAACTGAATAGCGCCTGCCGGGCTGCGGGTCTGTACCCATTCGTATTTGAACAGGTTCTCGAAGAAGTAGTTGCTCCACTGGGTTGGCGTCTGGGACCAGATCACTTCCAGACCGGAGGTGATCGCATCTGCGCCTACGCCCGTGCCGTGCGTGCTCGCCCAGCCAAGGCCCTGGGCTTCAATCGGAGAGGCTTCCGGGTCGGTGCCAACGTGCGTGGCTTCACCCGCGCCGTGGGTTTTACCGAGCGTATGGCCGCCCGCGATCAGCGCAACGGTCTCTTCGTCGTTCATTCCCATATTGCCGAAGGTGGCGCGAATTGCCGCCGCCGCAGACAGCGGTTCACCGCTGGCGTTTGGCCCCTCTGGGTTAACGTAGATCAGCCCCATTTCGGTGGCGGCCAGCGGGCGTTTCGCCAGCTCTTCCGGGTCACGGTGCTTAAGCCATGTAGTTTCATCGCCCCAGTTAACGTCCATATCCGGTTCCCAGACGTCTTCACGACCGGCACCAAAACCAAAGGTGCGGAAGCCGGAGTTCTCCAGCGCCACGTTGCCCGCGAGGATAAACAGATCGGCCCAGGAGATTTTCTGACCATACTTTTGCTTGATAGGCCACAGCAGGCGGCGCGCCTTATCCAGGCTGACGTTATCAGGCCAGGAGTTCAGCGGCGCAAAGCGCTGTTGACCGCGTCCGGCGCCGCCGCGACCGTCTACGGAGCGATACGTGCCCGCACCGTGCCAGGCCATGCGGATAAACAGGCCCGCATAGCTGCCCCAGTCGGCAGGCCACCACGGTTGAGAGTCGGTTAAAAGTGCTTTGAGATCGCCTTTCAGCGCGGAGTAATCAAGTTTGCTAAATTCTTTGCGGTAGTCGAAGTCTTCACCCAGCGGGTTAGAACGATTGGAATGTTGGTTAAGAAGATCGATGCGAAGCTGTTTTGGCCACCAGTCACGGCTGCTTGTTCCTGCCCCCGCGCTATGATCGACGCCGCCCTGATGGAACGGGCATTTGCCGACTGATGCCGCTTTATTGGTTTCGTCTGACGTGCTCATCGCTATGCTCCCTTTACAGTGTTACCGTTACGATATACGCCCTTATTGATAAGGTATAGTTGGGATAACCCACAGATTCGATAGTTAATTCCGTTTAATTTCACACATAAAATATGTGACTTTAGAGCGTCGAAACCAGCATCGCCCAATCGGCCAGAAAATAAAACCCTTATAAATCAAAAAACCCTCCGAAGAGGGTTTTATTTCTTAAGCGCCGGGCCTGACGCCGAGCGTGTGGCAAATAGCGTAACTCATCTCGGCCCGGTTCAGCGTGTAGAAGTGGAAATCTTTCACGCCTTCGCGGCTTAATATTTTCACCATGTCCATCGCGATGTTGGCGCCCACCAGCTTGCGCGTCTCCGGATCGTCATCCAGCCCCTCGTACATTTTAGACATCCAGTGCGGGATGCGTACGTTGGTCATATCGGCGAATTTCTTCGCCTGTTTGAAGTTAGATACCGGCAAAATGCCCGGAATAATTTCGACGTCGATCCCCGCCGAGACGCAGCGGTCGCGATAGCGCAGGTAGCTTTCGACATCGAAGAAGAATTGGGTGATCGCGCGGTTCGCCCCGGCGTCGACCTTGCGCCTCAGGTTGAGCAGATCAGCCTGCGCGCTTTTCGCTTCCGGGTGCACTTCAGGGTAGGCCGCGACGGAGATATCAAAATCCGCCACGTCTTTCAGCAGCGCGACCAGATCGGTGGCATACATATCCGGCTTGCCGCTGCCCGGAGGCAGATCCCCACGAAGGGCAACGATGTGGCGAATGCCGTTATTCCAGTAGTCCTGGGCGATGGCGCGCAGTTCTTCAGGCGTCGCATCGATGCAGGTCAGATGCGGGGCCGCTTCGAGGCCGGTGCGGTCCTTAATGCCTTTAATGATGCTGTGCGTGCGGTCGCGCTCGCCGGAGTTCGCGCCGTAGGTCACGGAGACAAACTTCGGCTTCAGGCTGCTCAGGCGATCGATAGAGCTCCAGAGGGTTTGCTCCATTTCACTGGTGCGCGGCGGGAAAAATTCAAAAGAGACGTTAATCTGGCCGTTTACTTCGGCCAGGCTCTGATTCAGGGCTTCCCGCTGGTTGGCGTGAAAAAAGCTCATACCTTACCTCTATCTATCGCGTGTCGTTGTTTGTTGTGTTGTGAACTTCTATACGTTTAGACGTCCAGATGTAAAAATGACGGAAAAGCGCAGGGACGTCAACAGAAATAATCAACAATAACGGTGAGGTTTGCTCAGGGAAAATGAGGGGGATTCATGATGGGGGTGAGAGGCCCCTCACCCCGGCCCTCTCCCCAAAGGGGCGAGGGAGAAAAGACCGCACCCAGCAGTCCCCTCTCCCCAAAGGGCGAGGGGGAAAAGATCGCACCCAGCGGCCACCACTCCCCAAAGGGCGAGGGGGAAAAGACCGCACCCAGCGGCCACCACTCCCTAAAGGGCGAGGGGGAAAAGACCGCACCCAGCGGCCACCACTCCCTAAAGGGCGAGGGGGAAAAGACCGCACCCAGCGGCCACCACTCCCCAAAGGGCGAGGGAGAAAAGACCGCACCCAGCAGTCCCCTCTCCCCTATGGGGAGAGGGTTAGGGTGAGGGGAATTACAGCAGCTTAGCCAGACGATTGATATCAGACTGGATCGCCCCGGCGGTGACGTCGCGCCCCGCGCCCGGGCCGCGGATCACCAGCGGGTTATCGCGATACCAGCGGCTTTCGATGGCGAAGACGTTATCGCACGGCAGCAGCGCGGCCAGAGGATGCTCAGGACGCACGGCCTCAACGCCGACCCGCGCCTTGCCGTTGGCCTCGAAGCGCGCCACGTAGCGCAGCACCAGTCCCATCTCGTTGGCCGCTTCCAGACGCTGCACCATCTGCTCGTTCAGCTCGTCGCCGTTCTCGAAGAAGTGATCGACAGACCCTTCCTCACAGCCTGAAGGCACCAGCGATTCGACGCGGACCGCGTCGGGCTCGATATCGTAGCCCGCTTCGCGCGCCAGGATCACCAGCTTGCGCATCACGTCTTTACCGGCGAGATCGACGCGCGGGTCCGGCTCGGTCAAGCCCTGCTGCCACGCCTGATCCACCAGGTCAGTGAACGGCACGGTGCCATCGAACTGCAGGAACAGCCACGAGAGCGTACCGGAGAAGATGCCGCTCAGCGCCAGAATGCTGTCGCCGCTTTCAATCAAATCGCGCACGGTATGGTTAACCGGCAGGCCCGCGCCAACCGTGGCGTTATACAGCCAGTGGCGGCCGGTCTTTTCAAACGCATCGTGGATCTGACGGTATTTATCCGTGCTGCTCGCCCCCGCCAGCTTGTTGGCGCTGATGACGTGGAAACCGTGGCTGGCGAAATCAAGATACTGATCGGCAAGCTGCTCGCTCGCCGTCACGTCCAGCACCACCAGGTCATCGTACGGGTGCGCGCGCATCCACAGGAAGAGAGACTCTTCGTCCTGCTCGACCGCTTCATCGTTAAAGAAGGCCAGCGCGCGGCTGGCGTCCAGCCCTTCGTAGTTCAGCAGGCTGCGGCGGCTGTCCACCACGCCCGCGAGAATAAATTCAAACCCGGTACGCGCCGAAAGCGTGACCTGCTCGCGCGCGAACAGCTCCAGCCAGCGGGAGCCGATGTTGCCTTTGCCAAACAGCACCAGGCCGATGCGCTTTTCCGCGCGGAACAGAGAAGTATGCAGCCCCTGGATCAGGCTCTCGGTCGGCCCTTTACGCAGCACGGCCACCAGGCTGATGCCCTCTTCCGACTGCCAGGTAAATTCTACCGGCTGGCCCTTCAGCTGCTGCCAGAAGCGGTGGCAGTGCAACGGGTTACGGGTGACGCCTGCGCCCACCATCGCCACCAGCGCCAGCCCCTGACGCAGGCGAAGCTCGCCCGGCAGGCCCGCTTCGTCCAGAATTTTCAGCGCGCTGTCCGCCACTTCTGCCGTATAGCAGAACTGCAGCAGCTGGCGGTCGTTATGCACGCCAACGGCCAGCGGGCGGACCTGGGCGCGTTTCAGGATCGTGTCGATATCTTTGTGGGCCAGCTTGAAGTCCTGGCCCGCGGGCACCTGGAACTCAATCAGGCAGATATCGTCATGGCTGGTGACAATGCGCGCGCCGGTACCGGAGGCCAGCACGCGCTCGATGCGCGTGGAACCCTGATCCGGCGTGTAGCTGCAGCGCAGCTGCAGGTCGATGTCGCTGCCGGAAACCGGCTGCAGCGTGCGGGCGTGCAGCACCGGCGCCGCCAGACGCGCTAGCTCGCTCGCTTCATCCAGGCGCAGCAGCGGCAGCAGGCAGGCATCTTTTACCTTGCGCGGATCCGCGCTGTAAACACCGGCCACGTCGCTCCAGATGGTGACGCGGGACACGCCCGCCAGGGCACCGATTTGCGTTGCCGAGTAGTCGGAGCCGTTACGGCCCAGCAGCACGGTTTCACCCGCGTTGCTGCGGCTGATAAAACCGGTAACCACAATGCGTTTGCCCGGATGCTGCACCAGCAGCTGTTGCAGCAGCGGGTAGGACAGGCCTTCATCCACCTGTGGCTGCGCGGCGCGTTCGGCGCGCAGGAAATCGCGCGCGTCGAGCCAGGCTGCCTCCACGCCGAGGTGCTGCAGCACGGCGGCCATCAGGCGCGCGGACCACACTTCACCGTGACCGACCACTTCGGCATACACCGCATCGGTAATGCCGCTGTCCAGCAGGGCAGCCAGGCGCTCAAGATCGTGCGTGAAGGCGCTGATCAGCCCGTCCGCCACGTCCGCAGGCAGCAGGCCGGCAATCAGTTCGCTCTGATAACGACGTAACGACTGTTGCACCTGATGCGCAGAAAGGCGATCGGTCTGGCTTAGCTTAAGCCAGCTAATCAGCTGGTTGGTGGTGCTGCCCGCCGCGGAGACAACCATCATGTCACCCGGCTGTGAGTACTCGGTCATGATCCCTGCAACGCGCAGGTAACACTTCACATCAGCAAGACTACTACCACCAAACTTGTGCAGCTGACGACCCTTCGCCCCTGCCTGCGCTATCACACTCATGATTACCCCTTGGCTGCGATCCGGAAGCCATTTTCCAGATCGGCAATTAAATCTTCATAATCTTCAATACCGGTTGAGATCCGCAGCAGCGTCTCAGAAATTCCGGCGGCGGCACGCGCTTCCGGTGCCATACCTGCGTGCGTCATGGTCGCGGCGTGGGAGATCAAGCTTTCAACCCCACCTAATGATTCCGCCAGCGTAAACAGTGACAGCCCGCTCAGGAAGCGACGCAGCGTTTGCTCGTCGCCGTCCAGTTCAAAACTTAACATCGCGCCAAACCCTTTTTGCTGGCGCGCGGCAATCTCGTGGCCCTGATTTTCCGGCAGCGACGGGTGGTACAGTTTTTTCACCAGCGGCTGCGTTTGCAGGAAGTCCACGATCGCCTGGGCATTGCGCTGCGCGGCCTCCATGCGCGGAGACAGCGTGCGGATACCGCGCAGCAGCAGGTAGCTGTCGAAAGCCCCCGCGGTGACGCCGATATTATTCGCCCACCATGCCAGTTCGGTGACAACCTCCGGATCTTTGGCAATCACCACGCCCGCCACGACGTCAGAATGGCCGTTCAGATATTTAGTACATGAATGCAATACCAGATCTGCACCCAGTGCCAGTGGGTTCTGAAGGGCCGGACTGAGGAACGTATTATCCACGACACTTATCGCTCCCGCATCCCTTGCGAGCTGACAAATTTTCGCAATATCGACAACGCGCAACAAGGGATTGCTTGGACTTTCCACCAGAACCAGCTTTGGCTTCTCTGCAAGCGCCTGTTTTAGCGCCTGTTCGTCATTCTGATCGACAAACAGCACGCGGTAACAGCCGCGCTTCGCCAGGCTATCAAACAGGCGATAGCTGCCGCCGTAGCAGTCGTGTGGCGCAACCAGCAGATCGCCGGGCTTCAGGAAAACCGTGGTCACCAGGTGAATCGCCGACATCCCGGTGTTGGTTAACACCGCGCCCGCACCGCCCTCAAGTTCCGCCAGGGTACGCTGGGTCACGTCGCGCGTAGGATTGCCGCGACGCGAGTAGTCATGCGCGCGGGGCTCATTAAATCCGGTGAAATTGTAGGTGCTGGAAAGATGAATAGGCGGGACAACACAGCCGTACTGCTCGTCATCATTCAATCCGCTACGCACTGCGATGGTGGCCTGTTTACGCGTCATGGTGAAGGCTTCCTGGCTAATTAGGTGAAAAGTCAGGCACCAGAGTAAACACTGATTTTATAGACGTCAATACATCTGGACATCTAAACTTCTTTGCGTATAGATTGAGCAATGCGCAAATAGCCGTTAAAATTATATGCTTTAGGCCACGCTGCAGCGGCAATATCCGTGCCACGGTATCGTCTCTACGGTAAACTAGGCAAGATTACGGTCCGGAACCGCTCGTTGGGGTTTTGCACCTTTAGATTAATGACTGAGAGGATTAAAGGTATCTCATGGCTGAATGGAGCGGCGAATATATCAGCCCATACGCTGAGCACGGTAAGAAGAGTGAGCAAGTAAAGAAAATTACGGTTTCCATTCCTCTGAAGGTGTTGAAGATCCTCACCGATGAACGTACGCGTCGTCAGGTGAACAACCTGCGCCACGCGACCAACAGCGAGCTGCTGTGCGAAGCGTTCCTGCATGCGTTTACCGGCCAACCGTTACCGAACGATGAAGATCTGCGTAAAGAGCGCAGTGATGAAATCCCGGAAGAGGCGAAGGTGATCATGCGTGAACTGGGTATCGACCCGGACACGTGGGAATACTAACGCGACGGTGTCATCCCGCTGAGCTGGCTCAGCGGGATAGTTTCTTAGAAGTTGTAGCCTAAGCCCACGCGATAGCGCGTCTGGCGATCGTCGCTGGTGGCGGTGTTATAGCCGGAAGAGACGTTGCCCACCTCGACAAAGGGTATCCACGAGTCGATGTTATACGCCACGCGGACGTTATATTCGTAATCTTCTTTTTTGTTGTTATACAGATCTTCGCTGTCGGCAAACTTATAAATGCCGTTTAGCTCAAACATCCAGTTCTGAATATTATAGCCCAGCCACATTTCCGGACGGTAAACTATGCGGTCGTCTTTGCCATCCGCATTGCGCCGCGTATATTCCGTGCGATAGCGAAACGCCGTCCACCAGCTGTCGTCAATATTATACTGCACGCGAAGATACGGCTTATAGATTGCCATATCGTCACCCATTTCAACCGCAACGCCCGGCTGCCAAATAAATCCCTGCCAGTTGAACTGATAGCTGGCGGTATATTCGTTGCTGTTACTCTCCATATTATTAAGCGCGTCGTTGGACTGTTTGTCATTCGAGCGCGATACGGCCTCTACCGCCACGCCGAAGCCGGTGCCGAAGCGGTGCGACATGTACACGCGGTCGTAGTTGCGGCCGTCGTCATAATACTCGTGACGGTAATCAACATAGCCCGCCTGCGCCGCGCAGGAAAGTAATGGAAGCACGAATAAGAGTTGCTTAATCTGCATAATATATCCCTCAAAGAAAATACGTCCTGAAAGCCAGCGGAATTGACATGGCAAATAAGAATGCATAACGGGCGCAGTGTAATTTCACGCAGAGAGGGAAACCTTTTATTTTTGGACACCGCAGGATAAACTGTGGCAGAAAAATCAAGATACGCGGGATAGAGTTCACTATCCGTTAAAGAATACATCGGATAAATAGATTAAAGAATAAAAGCCGATGTGCTTTTATTTTATATTAAATGAAATAAGGATTGAGATAAAATATACAATGAAAGGATTTATTCAGAAGGGATATTTCAGGCACAAAAAAACCGCCCGAAGGCGGTTTCTTCTGGATGCTTATTTCGCGCCCGGGATGCTGAAACGCTTGTTGAAGCGGTCAACACGGCCACCGGTTGCAACATCACGCTGCTTACCAGTGTAGAACGGGTGGCATTTGCCGCACACGTCCAGGTTCAGATCGTGGCCTACGGTAGAGCGGATCTGGATAGAGTTACCGCAAGAGCAGTTTGCAGTAATCATTTCGTATTTCGGGTGAATATCTTTTTTCATGGGAGAACCTCAGTAAAGGCCGCGTCGCTCTTCCAGCCCTAACGCCAGACACCACGCGATGTTGAATGTAAGTTCTTTGGCGTAAAATACACCAAAGGCGGCGAATCATACAGAATTTGACCAGCGTATGCAAACTGATCCGCACGCCGCTTTCTCTAATGTGTATACTAACGCGCCACTTTTCAAGTCAGGAAGATTCGATGCCCGTTGCTCACGTTGCCCTGCCCGTTCCGCTTCCCCGCACCTTTGACTATCTGCTGCCCGACAGCATGAGCGCCAGTGCGGGCTGCCGCGTGACCGTGCCGTTTGGCAAACAGCAGCGGGTCGGGATCGTTGTCTCCGTCAGCGAAAAAAGCGAGCTGCCGCTTAACGAGCTGAAATCGGTCGTGGAAGTGCTGGACAGCGCGCCCGTGTTCTCAACCAGCACCTGGCGGCTGCTGCTGTGGGCGGCGGATTACTATCATCACCCGATTGGCGACGTGCTGTTTCACGCTCTACCCATTCTGCTGCGTCAGGGCAAAAGCGCCAGCCACGCGCCGATGTGGTACTGGTTCGCCACCGAGCAGGGCCAGGCGGTGGATATCAACAGCCTGAAGCGTTCGCAAAAACAGCAGCAGGCGCTGGCCGCGCTGCGCCAGGGAAAAATCTGGCGTCATCAGGTGAATGAACTTGAGGTTAGCGAAACCGCGCTGCAGGCGTTAAGAAAGAAAGGGCTGAGCGAGCTGGCCAGCGAGGCGCCTGCGGTTTACGACTGGCGCGACGGCTTCTCCGTGTCGGGCGATCGCCTGCGCCTCAATACCGAGCAGGCCACCGCCGTTGGCGCGATTCACAGCGCCTCCGATCATTTTTCTGCCTGGCTGCTGGCGGGCGTTACCGGCTCCGGCAAAACCGAAGTTTACCTGAGTGTGCTGGAAAACGTGCTCGCTCAGGGCAAGCAGGCGCTGGTCATGGTGCCGGAAATCGGCCTGACGCCGCAAACCATCGGCCGCTTTCGCGAGCGCTTCAACGCGCCCGTCGAGGTGCTGCACTCCGGCCTGAACGACAGCGAGCGCCTCAGCGCCTGGCTGAAAGCGAAAAACGGCGAGGCGGCGATCGTCATCGGCACGCGCTCTTCATTATTTACGCCGTTTAAAAACCTCGGCGTCATCGTGATCGACGAAGAGCACGACAGCTCCTACAAGCAGCAGGAAGGCTGGCGCTACCACGCGCGCGATCTGGCGGTCTATCGCGCCCACAGCGAGCAGATCCCGATTATTCTGGGGTCCGCCACGCCCGCGCTCGAAACGCTGCACAACGTGCGCCAGCGCAAATACCATATGCTGCGCCTGACGCGCCGCGCGGGTAATGCGCGCCCAGCCATTCAGCACGTGTTGGATCTTAAAGGCCAGCAGGTGCAGGCGGGGCTCGCGCCTGCGCTCATTGCCCGCATGCGCCAGCATCTGCAGGCGGACAATCAGGTCATTTTATTCCTTAACCGCCGCGGGTTCGCGCCAGCGCTGCTGTGCCACGACTGCGGCTGGATTGCCGAGTGCCCGCGCTGCGACCACTACTACACCTTCCATCAGGCCCAGCGTCATTTGCGCTGCCACCACTGCGACAGTCAGCGCCCGGTGCCGCGCCAGTGCCCGTCGTGCGGTTCAACGCACATCGTGCCGGTCGGCCTGGGAACGGAACAGCTGGAGCAGGCGCTGGCCCCTTTCTTCCCCGACGTGCCGATTTCGCGGATTGACCGTGACACCACCAGCCGCAAGGGCGCGCTGGAGCAGCAGCTGGCCGAGGTCCATCGCGGCGGCGCGCGCATTTTAATCGGCACGCAGATGCTGGCGAAAGGGCACCACTTCCCGGACGTCACGCTGGTCGCCCTGCTGGACGTGGACGGCGCGCTGTTCTCCGCGGATTTTCGCTCCGCCGAGCGCTTCGCCCAGCTGTATACGCAGGTGGCAGGCCGCGCCGGGCGCGCCGGGAAGCAGGGCGAAGTGGTTCTGCAAACGCATCACCCTGAACATCCTCTGCTGCAAACCCTGCTGCACAAGGGCTACGACGCTTTTGCCGAGCAGGCCCTCGCTGAGCGCCAGACGATGCAGCTCCCGCCGTGGACCAGCCACGTCATCATCCGCGCCGAGGATCATAACAATCAGCAGGCGCCGCTTTTCCTGCAGCAGCTGCGCAATCTCCTCCAGGCCAGCCCGCTGGTCGATAATCAGCTGTGGATTTTAGGTCCGGTTCCGGCGCTTGCCCCCAAGCGCGGCGGACGTTTTCGCTGGCAAATCCTCCTGCAGCACCCTTCCCGCATGCGCCTACAGCAGATCGTCAGCGGCACGCTGGCGCTGATCAATACGCTGCCGGAGGCGCGCAAAGTGAAGTGGGTTCTCGACGTCGACCCGATTGAAGGCTGAAGCCGGATCGAAAAATTTAACGCGCCTCACACTTTTTATGAAAATTCTGTAACCGCTTCCATTCACTATCTGTAAAAATGAAGACGGCAGAAGTTCGGTGTTCAGGCGAGGAGAAGACGTTGAAGTCCAGGAAAGAGGTTGCCTCGGCGACCATGAAAGACGTTGCTCAGAAAGCAAACGTGTCTACGGCAACCGTGTCCCGCGCATTGATGAACCCGGACAAAGTCTCCCAGGCGACCCGCAACCGGGTCGAGAAGGCGGCGCTGGAAGTGGGCTATTTCCCGCAGGCGATGGGGCGTAACGTCAAGCGCAACGAGTCGCGAACCATTCTGGTGATTGTCCCGGACATCTGCGATCCCTTCTTTAGCGAAATCATTCGCGGCATCGAAGTTACCGCCGCCGAACAAGGCTACCTGGTGCTGATTGGCGACTGCGCCCACCAGAACCAGCAGGAAAAAACCTTCATCGACCTGATCATCACCAAGCAAATCGACGGCATGCTGCTGCTCGGCTCGCGCCTGCCGTTTGATGCAAGCATCGAAGAGCAGCGCAACCTCCCGCCGATGGTGATGGCCAACGAGTTTGCGCCTGAGCTGGAATTGCCCACCGTTCACATCGATAACCTGACCGCCGCGTTTAACGCCGTCAATTATCTTCAGGAGCTGGGGCACAAGCGCATCGGCTGCATCGCCGGGCCGGAAGAGATGCCGCTCTGCCACTACCGCTTACAGGGCTACGTGCAGGCGCTGCGCCGTGCGGGGGCCACCGTTGACCCGCACTGCATCGCCCGCGGAGATTTCACCTACGAAGCCGGGGGCATGGCGCTGGAAAAACTGCTGGCGCTGCCGCAGCCGCCCACCGCGGTGTTCTGCCACAGCGATATTATGGCGCTCGGCGCCTTGTCATATGCCAAGCGCCGCGGCCTGCGCGTGCCGGAAGACCTGTCCATCATTGGTTTCGACAATATTTCGCTTTCAGAATTTTGCGATCCGCCGCTCTCAACCGTCGCGCAGCCGCGCTACAAAATTGGCCGTGAAGCCATGCTGCTTCTGCTGGATCAGCTTCAGGGTCAAACGGTTAGCAGCGGCTCGCGCCTGCTGGACTGCGAGCTGATTGTGCGCGGCTCCACCCGGGCGTTGCCTTAAAGTAAATACCTTTCAGACTCCCGTATCTGGTCAAAGGCCCGCCGCTTAAGTAACATGGCGGGCTGACAACGAATAAATACAGCGAAACGATAGTGGCACAACGAGATTATGTACGTCGCGGCCAGCCGGCACCTTCGCGACGCAAAAAGAGTAGCCCGAGGAAGAAAAAGCAGAGCAGTCTGCCTTCTGTCTCGCCGGCAATGGTCGCCATCGCTGCGGCCGTCCTGGTGGCCTTTATCGGTGGTCTGTACTTTATTACGCACCACAAGAAAGAAGAGTCCGAAGCGCTGCAGGGCAATAAGGTGGTCGGAAACGGGCTGCCGCCAAAACCTGAAGAGCGCTGGCGCTATATTAAAGAGCTGGAAAGCCGCCAGCCGGGCGTGCGTGCGCCTACCGAGCCTTCCGCAGGTGGCGAGGTGAAGAACGCCAATCAGCTGACCGATGAACAGCGCCAGCTGCTGGCACAGATGCAGGCCGACATGCGCCAGCAGCCGACGCAGCTGAACGAAGTGCCGTGGAACGAACAAACCCCGGCCCAGCGTCAGCAAACGCTGCAGCGCCAGCGTCAGGTTCAGCAGCAGGTCCAACAGCAGCAGTGGACGCAGACTCAGCCCGTGCAGCAGCCGCGTACCCAACCGCGCGCCGCCGAGCAGCCTTATCAGCCGCAGCAGCAGGCGCGGACCACGGCCTCGCAGCCCGTTCAGCAGCAGCCGAAAACGCAGCCGCAGAAACAGACGTCCCAGCCGTATCAGGATCTGCTGCAAACGCCTGCGCACACGGCCGCCCAGCAGCCTAAGACGCAGCAGGCCGCACCGGTAACGAAAGAGACCGAAGCGCCGAAGCAGACGGCTGAGAAAAAGGACGAACGCCGCTGGATGGTTCAGTGCGGCTCGTTTAAGGGCGCGGAGCAGGCCGAAACGGTGCGTGCTCAGCTGGCATTTGAAGGGTTTGATTCACGCATCACCACCAATAACGGCTGGAATCGCGTGGTGATTGGCCCGGTCAAAGGCAAAGAAAATGCGGACGGAACCATTTCCCGTCTGAAGGTCGCCGGGCACACAAACTGCATTCGACTCGCCTCCGGGGGTTGAAACCCCCAAATTCCCCCCCATCTATCATTCTATTCAGCCCTGAGCACAGGCTCAGGGCGTCTGTTTCCCGATTCTGTAACCAGGGGGTCTGCTCGTGACAACAATAGTAAGTGTACGCCGTAACGGCCAGGTGGTAATTGCCGGGGACGGCCAGGCCACGCTGGGTAATACCGTCATGAAAGGTAACGTGAAGAAAGTCCGTCGTCTGTATAACGACAAAGTGATCGCCGGTTTCGCGGGCGGTACAGCGGACGCCTTCACGCTGTTTGAACTGTTTGAACGCAAGCTCGAAATGCACCAGGGTCATCTGGTGAAAGCCGCCGTTGAGCTGGCGAAAGACTGGCGTACCGACCGCATGCTGCGCAAGCTTGAAGCGCTGCTGGCGGTTGCGGATGAAAACGCCTCGCTGATCATCACCGGTAATGGTGACGTCGTGCAGCCAGAAAACGATCTGATTGCTATCGGCTCCGGTGGCCCGTATGCCCAGGCTGCTGCCCGCGCGCTGTTGGAAAATACCGACATGAACGCGCGCGATATCGCGGTGAAAGCGTTGGATATTGCAGGTGATATCTGCATCTATACCAACCACAACCACACCATCGAAGAATTACCGTCTAAAGCGTAAGGATCTCCCATGTCTGAAATGACCCCACGCGAAATTGTCAGCGAACTGAACAAACATATCATTGGCCAGGATAACGCCAAGCGTTCCGTGGCCATCGCGTTGCGTAACCGCTGGCGCCGCATGCAGCTGGATGAAGAGCTGCGCCACGAAGTCACGCCAAAGAACATTCTGATGATCGGCCCGACCGGCGTCGGTAAAACCGAAATCGCCCGCCGTCTGGCGAAGCTGGCGAACGCGCCGTTCATCAAGGTTGAAGCCACCAAGTTCACCGAAGTGGGCTATGTGGGCAAAGAAGTAGATTCCATCATCCGCGATCTGACCGATTCGGCAATCAAAATGGTGCGCGTTCAGGCCATTGAGAAAAACCGCTATCGTGCGGAAGAGATGGCGGAAGAGCGCATTCTCGACGCGCTGATCCCACCGGCAAAAAATAACTGGGGCCAGGCTGAACAGCAGGCCGAGCCGTCTGCGGCGCGCCAGGCGTTCCGCAAAAAGCTGCGCGAAGGCGAGCTGGACGACAAAGAGATTGAGATCGATCTCGCCGCCGCGCCGATGGGCGTAGAGATCATGGCACCTCCAGGCATGGAAGAGATGACCAGCCAGCTGCAGTCCATGTTCCAGAACCTGGGCGGCCAGAAGCAGAAAGCGCGCAAGCTGAAAATCAAAGAGGCCATGAAGCTGCTGATTGAAGAAGAAGCGGCGAAGCTGGTGAACCCGGAAGAGCTGAAGCAGGACGCCATCGACGCGGTTGAGCAGCACGGCATCGTGTTTATCGACGAGATCGACAAAATCTGTAAGCGCGGTGAATCTTCCGGCCCGGACGTATCCCGCGAAGGCGTACAGCGCGACCTGCTGCCGCTGGTTGAAGGCTGCACCGTCTCGACCAAGCACGGCATGGTGAAAACGGACCACATCCTTTTTATCGCCTCTGGCGCATTCCAGGTGGCTAAACCGTCCGACCTGATCCCTGAGCTGCAGGGTCGTCTGCCGATCCGCGTCGAGCTGCAGGCGCTGACCACGGAAGATTTCGAACGCATCCTGACCGAGCCAAACGCCTCTGTGACCGTACAGTACAAAGCGCTGATGGCGACCGAAGGCGTGAACATCGAGTTCACTGAAGACGGCATCAAGCGCATTGCTCAGGCGGCGTGGCAGGTCAACGAAACCACCGAGAACATCGGGGCGCGTCGTCTGCATACCGTGCTGGAACGCCTGATGGAAGATATCTCCTACGATGCCAGCGACCTCAACGGCGAAAGCATTACCATTCACGCAGATTATGTGAGCAAACATCTGGATGCGTTAGTGGCAGATGAAGATCTGAGCCGTTTTATCCTATAATCGCGGTTACTGCATTTTCATCACTGTTGATGGGGGCTAATGCCCCCATTTTTATTGGCTAAATATAAGATGACTGATATCAGCCGTACTCAGGCGTGGCTTGAAAGCCTGCGCCCTAAAACGCTTCCTCTGGCCTTTGCTGCCATTGTTGTTGGCACCGCGCTTGCCTGGTGGCAGGGGCATTTCGATCCGCTGGTCGCCGGGCTGGCGCTCGTTACCGCCGGTCTGCTGCAAATCCTGTCGAACCTCGCGAACGATTATGGCGATGCGGTAAAAGGCAGCGACAAGCCTGACCGCATCGGGCCGCTGCGCGGGATGCAGAAAGGCGTCATTACTCAGGCGCAGATGAAGCGCGCCCTGATCATCACCGTGGTGCTGATCTGCCTGTCCGGGCTGGCGCTGGTGACGGTGGCGTCTAAAACCACCAGCGATTTCATTGGATTCCTGGTGCTGGGGCTGCTCGCCATCATCGCGGCGATTACCTATACCGTCGGCACGCGGCCTTACGGCTACATCGGCCTGGGGGATATTTCCGTGCTGGTCTTCTTCGGCTGGCTCAGCGTGATGGGAAGCTGGTATCTGCAGGCGCATACGGTCATTCCCGCCCTCTTCCTGCCCGCCACGGCGTGCGGCCTGCTGGCGACGGCGGTGCTTAACATCAACAACCTGCGCGACATCGACAGCGACCGTGAGAACGGCAAAAACACGCTGGCGGTGCGCCTGGGGCCGATCAACGCCCGTCGCTACCACGCCTGCCTGCTGATGGGCGCGCTGGCCTGCCTGGCGCTGTTTAACCTGATTTCGCTGCAAAGCCTGTGGGGCTGGCTGTTTGTCCTTGCCGCGCCGCTGCTGGTGAAACAGGCGCGATTTGTGATGCGTGAACTCAGCCCGGCGGCAATGCCTCCGATGCTGGAAAGAACGGTGAAAGGCGCGCTGCTGACTAACCTGCTGTTCGTCATTGGAATTGTGTTAAGCCAGACGCTAAGTTAGCTGACAAATATCAATTAACAATTGATGATTTTGCCAACAATGCATTTCGCACGATATACTGAACACATTCGCAGCAACTGAGCGTTAAACCTATGAAATACGATACCTCCGAGCTTTGTGACATCTACCAGGAAGATGTCAACGTCGTTGAACCGCTGTTCTCCAACTTTGGTGGGCGGTCGTCGTTTGGCGGACAAATCATCACGGTGAAATGTTTCGAGGATAACGGGTTGCTTTACGATCTCCTCGAACAGAACGGCCGCGGCCGCATTCTGCTGGTCGACGGCGGCGGTTCCGTTCGCCGCGCGCTTATCGATGCCGATCTGGCCCGTCTTGCCGTTCAGAACGAATGGGAAGGCATTGTGGTGTATGGCTCAGTGCGCCAGGTGGACGATCTGGAAGACCTGGATATCGGTATTCAGGCAATCGCTGCCATTCCGGTCGGCGCAGCGGGCGACGGCATCGGCGAAAGCGACGTGCGCGTGAATTTCGGCGGCGTCACCTTCTTCTCCGGCGACCATCTGTATGCCGACAACACCGGGATTATCCTTTCCGAGGATCCGCTGGATATTGAGTAACCGCATCCTTTAATATAAAGAGAGGAGAATAATTCTCCTCTCTTTTTTATTTCTACATGGATGTTTATGCGCGATTCAACTTCTACTCTGATAGTCTATGGATTAACACTTCTATTTGCTTTTTTTAACGTTGGCTTCATTTTCATGACGCCTATTAAAATCCTGTCATTATTTTCATGGATTATAGTATTTACTCTATTTATGATTCCAACGGGTATATCCTATTTAATCCACAAAATAACAAAAATACCTTTCAGCAAAATTTTTTGCGGTATGCTCGGAATCATTATATTTGCGAACGGTATACTCTATAAGTATATACACAGCCCACGGAGTTATAATTTATCGTTTGCAAATATCACATTACAACTCCCCAACAAAATATGGACAGTTACAGAGAAAGACGATAAGGCAACCATTAGCCTTTACGGACAACGGCATTCCAGTGCGGTGCTGATGGTTACTCCATTTCCTAATGACTTTTTCGAAGAATATACCTATGTAGAATTCATAGAGTATATGTTAAAAGTATTAGCGCCACATGCAAATCTTGACTATAAAATCCGTGGATGCGGCGCTGTTAATTTTGAGTGTACGACGTATGAGTATAATTTATCGCTCAACGGTAAGATGACCAAAGCAACATATTCCTTCCTGAAGGATGATTTCAACACTGTTTTTATCGGCACGCTGTCAGATCCCCGATCTGACGGGAAAAACATTGATGAATTATTTTCGATTATAAATTCCACTACAAGAATGAATGAAACGGATGCAAAAAAGTAACATATAAAAAAGGCACGCATTTAGCGTGCCTTTTGTACGAATTCGGAATTACACTTCTTCCATACGTCCCAGCAGCGCCTGCAGGCGATCCTGCCAGCCGTTCTGCTGTTCGCGCAGCTGGTTGTTTTCGCGCTCCAGCTCTTCACGACCGTGCTGAGCGTTCTGAACTTCCTGAGACAGCGAGTTGTTCTTCTCTTTCAGCTCTTCAATTTCCATCTGCAGCAGGGTGATGGTGTCGATCGCCTGCTGTACTTTCGATTCCAGTTTCTCAAACACTTCTAAAGACATGATGCTACCTCTCCTGAATTGCAAGGCGACGCTTTAACATAAACGCGCACGACATATACGACGATTGTATGGAGCGCGGCGCTCTCTGTCCAGCGGCACGCCGCGCAGATCGCGGTTTGCAACACTTTTCAGCCTCGTCCTGGTGCGTTCGCGACATATACCCCTAAATTGTTAACTCTTCGGTTAATGAAATGATTCAGCTCACGTTTCTACACTGACGTAAAAACGCGCTTTATGGCGCGAAAACGCTCATTTTATTGACGCAGACCACACATTTTGATTTCGATATTTATCGTTTTTGCTCGTTAACGATAAATTAACACTATGTCTACAGGACATCGTGGCTGTCACGGGCTACCACGCTAACAATAAACCTTCATCTTTCTTCAGGATTCCGATTATGAGTCAGACATCAACCTTAAAAGGCCAGTGCATTGCCGAGTTCCTCGGTACCGGGTTGTTGATTTTCTTCGGAGTGGGCTGTGTCGCAGCACTGAAAGTCGCGGGCGCAACTTTCGGTCAGTGGGAAATCAGTATCATCTGGGGTCTGGGCGTGGCGATGGCCATCTACCTGACCGCAGGGGTCTCCGGCGCACATCTTAATCCGGCGGTTACCATCGCGCTGTGGCTGTTTGCATGCTTTGACGGACGCAAAGTTGCACCCTTCATTATTTCTCAGTTTGCCGGCGCGTTTTGCGCAGCGGCGTTAGTTTACGGGCTTTATTACAATCTTTTCATCGACTTCGAACAGACGCATCATATGGTGCGCGGCAGCGTTGAAAGCCTCGATCTGGCAGGTATTTTCTCAACCTATCCGAACCCGCACATCAATTTTGTGCAGGCGTTCGCAGTTGAAATGGTCATTACCGCTATTCTGATGGGCGTCATTATGGCGCTGGGTGACGATGGCAACGGCATTCCGCGCGGCCCGCTGGCACCGCTGCTGATTGGCCTGCTGATTGCGGTTATCGGTGCCTCCATGGGGCCGCTGACCGGCTTCGCGATGAACCCGGCGCGCGATTTGGGCCCAAAAACCTTCGCCTTCTTTGCGGGATGGGGCGACGTCGCCTTCACCGGCGGCAAAGATATCCCTTACTTCCTGGTCCCGCTATTTGGGCCAATCGTAGGGGCGGCGCTGGGCGCATTCGGCTATCGCAAATTAATTGGTCGCCACTTACCGTGCGACACCTGTGTGGAAGAAGAAAAAGAAACAACGTCTACCGCACAACAAAAAGCTTCGCTGTAATCTGACTACGGGACACATACCATGACCGAAAAAAAATACATTGTTGCGCTCGACCAGGGCACTACCAGCTCCCGCGCCGTCGTAATGGATCATGACGCGAACATCGTCAGCGTGTCACAGCGCGAATTTGAGCAAATTTACCCGCGTCCAGGCTGGGTAGAACACGACCCGATGGAGATCTGGGCGTCGCAAAGCTCCACCCTGGTGGAAGTGCTGGCGAAAGCCGATATCAGCTCCGACGAGATTGCCGCCATCGGCATCACCAACCAGCGTGAAACCACCGTGGTCTGGGAGCGTGAAACCGGCAAGCCAATCTACAACGCCATCGTCTGGCAGTGCCGCCGCACGTCAGAGATCTGCGAAAAGCTGAAGCGCGAAGGCATGGAGGACTACATTCGTAGCGCCACCGGCCTCGTGATTGACCCGTATTTCTCCGGCACCAAGGTGAAGTGGATCCTCGACCACGTGGAGGGCTCGCGCGAACGCGCAAAACGCGGCGAGCTGCTGTTCGGTACGGTTGATACGTGGCTTATCTGGAAGATGACCCAGGGACGCGTTCACGTCACCGACTACACCAACGCCTCGCGCACCATGCTGTTCAACATCAACACCCTGGAGTGGGACGACAAGATGCTGGACGCGCTGGACATCCCGCGCGCCATGCTGCCTGAAGTGCGTAAATCTTCTGAAGTGTACGGCCAGACCAACATCGGCGGTAAAGGCGGCACGCGTATTCCTATCGCCGGTATCGCCGGTGACCAGCAGGCGGCGCTGTTCGGCCAGCTGTGCGTGAAGGAAGGGATGGCGAAAAATACCTACGGCACCGGCTGCTTTATGCTGATGAACACCGGCGAGAAGGCGGTGAAATCAGAGAACGGCCTGCTGACCACCATCGCCTGCGGCCCGCGCGGCGAAGTGAACTACGCCCTGGAAGGCGCGGTGTTTATGGCGGGCGCGTCCATTCAGTGGCTGCGCGATGAGATGAAGCTGATCAGCGACGCGTTTGACTCCGAGTACTTCGCCACCAAGGTGAAGGACACCAACGGCGTGTACGTGGTGCCTGCGTTCACCGGCCTGGGCGCACCGTACTGGGACCCGTACGCCCGCGGCGCGATTTTCGGCCTGACGCGCGGCGTGAACTCGAACCACATCATCCGCGCGACCCTCGAATCCATCGCCTACCAGACGCGCGACGTGCTGGAAGCGATGCAGGCTGACTCCGGCATTCGTCTGCACGCCCTGCGCGTGGACGGCGGCGCGGTCGCTAACAACTTCCTGATGCAGTTCCAGTCCGACATTCTCGGCACCCGCGTTGAGCGCCCTGAAGTGCGCGAAGTCACGGCGCTGGGGGCGGCGTACCTGGCCGGTCTGGCGGTAGGCTTCTGGCAGAACCTGGACGAGCTGCAGGAAAAAGCGGTCATCGAACGCGAGTTCCGCCCGGGTATCGAAACCACCGAGCGCAACTACCGCTACAGCGGCTGGAAGAAAGCGGTGAAACGCGCCCTGGCGTGGGAAGAGCACGACGAGTAATCAAACTCCCCCTCACCCTAACCCTCTCCCCAAAGGGGAGAGGGTGTTTTAAGTCCACTCCCCACTCTGTGATAAACTTCGTGCAATTCCTTTGACTGCACGAGTACCTCATGAAACGTGAACTTGCTATCGAATTTTCCCGCGTGACCGAAGCCGCCGCGCTGGCCGGCTATAAATGGTTAGGCCGTGGCGACAAAAATACCGCAGACGGCGCGGCCGTCCACGCCATGCGCATTGTGCTTAACCAGGTCAACATCGACGGTACCATCGTGATTGGCGAAGGCGAGATCGACGAAGCGCCAATGCTCTACATCGGCGAAAAGGTCGGCACGGGCAAAGGCGATGCCGTGGATATCGCGGTCGACCCGATTGAAGGCACGCGCATGACGGCGATGGGCCAGGCCAACGCGCTGGCGGTAATGGCGGTGGGCGATAAAGGCTGCTTCCTTAACGCGCCGGACATGTATATGGAAAAGCTGATCGTAGGCCCCGGCGCGAAAGGCGCTATCGACCTCAGCCTGCCGCTGGAAGAGAACCTGCGCAACGTTGCCGCCGCGCTGGGTAAACCGCTTAGCGAGCTGACCGTCACCATTCTGGCAAAGCCGCGCCACGACGCCACTATCGCGCAGATGCAAAAACTCGGCGTGCGCGTGTTTGCGATCCCTGACGGCGACGTCGCCGCCTCGATTCTGACCTGCATGCCGGACAGCGAAGTGGACGTGCTTTACGGCATCGGCGGCGCGCCGGAAGGCGTCGTCTCCGCGGCGGTGATCCGCGCGCTGGATGGCGACATGCAGGCCCGGCTGCTGGCGCGTCACGACGTCAAAGGCGACAGCGAAGAGAACCGCCGCATCGGCGAGCAGGAGCTGGCGCGCTGTGCGGAAATGGGCATTGAGGCTAACAAGGTCCTCGCGCTCAACGAGATGGCCCGCAGCGACAACGTTGTCTTCTCCGCAACCGGCATCACCAAAGGCGACCTGCTGGACGGCATTACCCGCAAGGGCAACATGGCCACCACCGAAACGCTGCTGATCCGCGGTAAATCACGCACCATTCGCCGCATCCAGTCTATCCACTACCTCGACCGCAAAGACCCGGACGTGCAGAAGCACATTCTGTAAAACCGTTTGATCGATAGAGCTTTCCGGCCCGAATGGGCTGGAAATGTTTCCCATAAGTACGGAAGATAGAACAGAGAATCAGCACAGGAGAAGATCATGGCGGACTGGGTAACAGGTAAAGTCACTAAGGTACAGTTCTGGACCGACGCGCTGTTTAGCCTCACCCTGCATGCTCCCGTTCATCCATTCACGGCCGGGCAATTCGCGAAGCTGGGGCTGGACGTCGACGGCGAACGCGTGCAGCGCGCGTACTCTTACGTTAACGCGCCGGATAACCCTGACCTCGAGTTCTATCTTGTCACCGTGCCGGAAGGTAAGCTCAGCCCGCGCCTCGCCGCGCTGAAGCCGGGCGACGACGTGCAGATTGTGAGCGAAGCGGCAGGCTTCTTCGTGCTGGATGAAATTCCGGACTGCGACACCCTCTGGATGCTGGCTACCGGCACCGCCATCGGGCCCTACCTGTCCATTCTGCAATACGGCAAAGATCTTGAGCGCTTTAAGAACATCGTGCTGGTCCACGCCGCGCGCTACGCCGCAGACTTAAGCTATCTGCCGCAGATGCAGGCGCTGGAGCAGCATTATGGCGGGAAGCTGAAGATTCAGACCGTGGTCAGCCGCGAAGCCGCGGCGGGTTCACTGACGGGGCGCGTACCGGCGCTGATTGAGAGCGGCGCGCTGGAAGCGGCGGTCGGCCTGCCGATGAATACCGAAACCAGCCACGTGATGCTGTGCGGCAACCCGCAGATGGTGCGAGACACGCAGCAGCTTCTGAAGGATACCCGGCAGATGACGAAGCACCTTCGCCGCCGTCCGGGCCATATGACCGCTGAACACTACTGGTAATCAGCGGAATTTCACCTCAAGGGTATCTTTACCGTACTTGTTCTCGCTCTGGGTGCCGACAAACGCGCCCAGATCGATAACCATCATCACGAAGATGATGGTTGGGGCCAGCAGCCCTACCACCCACGGCAGGATGGACGGCAGCATCGACCAGTTGCCGCCCACCAGCATCCACGCCAGAACAATCAAAAATGCCCACGCGCCGGAGCGGCCGCGATCGTGCAGGCGTTTAACCATCACCGCCGCCGTAGGCCACAGCAGGCAAACCAGCGCAAACGCCGCGGTCTGCGTGCTCAGCCAGGCATTGTAGGCAACGAAAAACAGCGCCAGCATGGCGACAATCCACGTCACCATCCAAATCCAGAAGTCACGGCGCCCAATACGCCCTTTGAATGAAAACAGCCACTGCTGTATGGTCATGTAAGGTTCCTTATTATCGTAGTGCGCGTATTTTACCCTGGAGTTGTGACCTTTTGACAAGCCGAGCATATATCGTTTTAATCATGAGCAGTTACGGTCAGGGGCATTATTGATGAAAAGTTCGGCACACTCTCTTTTTCTGTGTTTAGCCATGCTGAGCGCCAGCGTTTCTCTGCAAGCCGCCGAAACCACCGCGCCGGCCACCGCCCCCTACCTGCTGGCGGGCGCGCCTTCGTTCGATCAATCCATTAGCGCGTTCCGCGAAGCCTTCAACACTGCCAATCCTGCGCTGCCGCTGGGCGAGTTTCGCGCCATTGATACCGCACGGGATACGCCAACGCTGACGCGCGCGGCCAGCAAGATTAACGAGAATTTATACGCGTCTACCGCCCTTGAGCGCGGGACCCTGAAAATCAAAAGCATGCAGATAACCTGGCTGCCCATTCAGGGGCCGGAACAGAAAGCGGCGAAGGCCAAAGCGCTCGACTACATGAGCGCGATGCTGCGCGCCTTCACCCCGACGCTGACCAAAGCGCAGAGCCAGAAAAAACTGCAAAAGCTGCTGACCACCGGGAAAGGCAAACGCTATTACGCCGAGACGGAAGGCGCCATTCGCTATGTTGTCGCAGATAACGGCGAAAAGGGACTGACCTTCGCCGTTGAACCGATTAAGCTGGCGCTATCAGAGAGCCTCGGCGGGGCGAATTAATGACAAAAAGCAAAGCCTTTCAGGGGAAAATCTCTATACTGATTCACAGACCATGCTGCCCAACAGGGCGGCCATATTCCTTAATTCGCTAATTTAGCGTGGAGAATTGAAATGCGACATCCTTTAGTGATGGGTAACTGGAAACTGAACGGCAGCCGCCACATGGTAAACGAACTGGTTGCTAACCTGCGTAAAGAGCTGGCTGGCGTGACCGGCTGCGCGGTTGCTATCGCTCCGCCGGATATGTACCTGGATCTGGCTAAACGTGCCGCTGACGGCAGCCACATCGTACTGGGTGCGCAGAACGTTGACGTTAACCTGTCTGGCGCATTCACCGGTGAAACCTCCGCTGAAATGCTGAAAGATATCGGCGCGAAATACATCATCATCGGCCACTCCGAGCGTCGCACCTACCACAAAGAATCCGACGAGTTCATCGCGAAGAAATTCGCGGTGCTGAAAGAGCAGGGTCTGATCCCGGTTCTGTGCATCGGTGAAACCGAAGCGGAAAACGAAGCGGGTAAAACCGAAGAAGTGTGCGCACGTCAGATCGACGCGGTGCTGAAAACTCAGGGCGCGGCAGCGTTCGAAGGCGCAGTAATCGCCTACGAGCCGGTTTGGGCGATCGGTACCGGCAAATCAGCCACCCCAGCACAGGCGCAGGCGGTTCACAAATTCATCCGTGACCACATTGCTAAAGCAGACGCGAAAGTGGCTGAGCAGGTTATCATTCAGTACGGCGGTTCCGTTAACGCAGCGAACGCCGCTGAGCTGTTCACCCAGCCGGACATCGACGGCGCGCTGGTTGGCGGCGCATCCCTGAAAGCAGACGCTTTCGCGGTGATCGTTAAAGCAGCAGAAGCGGCTAAACAGGCGTAATTGCCCTGCGGCGGGTGGCGCTTCGCTTACCCGCCCTACGCTCTTCTCCTCCCTCTCCCTTCGGGAGAGGGTTGGGGTGAGGGGAAACACCTCGCACCGAACTACACTTTTCCCAGCGCGCTAAACCACAGATAGTCCAGCGGCAGCAGCACCAGATAGGTTGCCACCGCCAGCGCCAGACAGAGCGCCATTCCCGCCTTTGCAGGCACCTTCCCTAGCCCCATCGCCACTACGATCGGCGACGCCTGATACGGCAGCAGCGGCGTGGAATACCCCAGCACCTGAATCATAATCACCGACAGCAGCGGAAAGCCGGTCGCGTCCGAGAAGCTCTGCGCCAGCGTGGTGTACAGCGCCGGCACGCCGTTGGCCGTCATGATGAAGTTGAGCGCGGTGGTGATCCCCGTCAGCGCCAGGAAGCTGGTAAACGGCCTGTCGGCGTCCAGCGGCATGATCCTGAGCAGCGCCTCGCCCACCGCCGCGCCGATGCCGGTTTGCGTGACCGTGATCGCCAGCCCGAGAATGCCCGCGACGTAAATACAGGTGCGCATATTCACGCCCGCCGAGAACTCTTCCCCGGTGATAAAGCCAATTCGCGGCAGCATCACGATGACCGACGCCGCCAGCCCCGTCCAGGCGGGCCCAACGCCGTGCCAGCTCTCCGTCACCCACATCACCAGCACCACCGCCAGCAGCCAGGCCAGACGCTTTTCATCGCGCCCCATGGGTTCAGACGGCGCGACGTCTTTCGGCGGTTTTGGACTGCCGGGGAACAGCCAGCAGATCAGGCCGATCAGAATTAATCCTTTAAGAATGCCGAGCACGGGCGTGTGCAGCAGGAGATAAGGCACGTAGTTGAGATGAATGCCGTACGACCCTTCCGCCGCGCCGCTCATCACCAGGTTGGGGACGTTGGCAGGCAGAATGGTGGCGGAGAGCTGGAAGGTGCCGAACCCGACGGCCAGCGCCAGGCCAAACCAGGCGCGCGACCCGTCGGCAATGCCGGCGCGTTTCGCCATCGCCGCGACGATGGGCATCAGCAGCGCAATGCGCCCCATGTTCGACGGCATAACAAACGCCAGCGCGTAGCTCAGCAGCACCACGCTCGCCACCATCAGCACCCAGGAGTCGGTGAGCTTTGCCGACAGCGCCCGCGCCGCCCTGTCCGCCAGACCGGTTTTGCGGATCGCTACGCCCAGCACAAAGCCGCTGAACACCAGCCAGAACGCCGACGAGGCAAAGCCGCCGAAAATCACCTCCGGCGGCGCAATTTTGGCGGTCATCGCCGCCGTAAAGAATAGCAGCGCGGTGATAAATTCCGGAAGCAGCGACGTCGCCCACAGCACGATGGTGACGCCGACGATCAGCGAGGGCAGAAACAGAGGGTGAGAAAACCAGAGCGACATGCCTGTCTCCTGTAGATTTTTTCAGCAAGTCTACGGCGACAGGCAGGGCGAGTAAACGCTATTTATGGTGGGGTCACTTCAGGATAGTGCATTGATGATCCTGCAATTCCTCGGCGGAGGCGCGGTTGAGCGCCAGCAGGTTCCGCTCCGTCGCCAGCAGGACGAACGAACCGTCCGACTGCTGAACCATGGCCAGCGCGAAGCGCCCCATGTGGCCGCGCGCTTCCGGCAGCTCTTCCGCCAGCATCATGAACGGGCTGCGCTGCACCAGCTCGGCCTCCGTTACGCGGCGCGCAAGATATTCATGCCCCTCCAGCCCGCCGGGGAACGGCAGCCACTGGGTGCTGATTTTGCCCTGGCCAGCATCCAGCTTTTCACGCACGTCCGGGCGCAGGCAGGAGATGTGAATGTGGAAGTGATTCTGCGTGCGTCCGGTCGGGGAGTTGATCGTCAGCGAAATTGCGCTGTCCGGGACGTCTGAGCCGCGCTTCATGCTCATAAAATTGCGGGACTGCCACGCCAGCCAGAAGAAGTTGGGCGTTTGGGGCTCGGTCAGCAGCGGGCTTTCGGTGCCGTTGATGCGGTATGTCGGCATCAGCAGATACTGCAGCGGCCCGTTGCGGTCTTTAAAGACGACGTATCCCGCGTCCGGCTTCACCTGCGCACACGGCGCCGGGTTGTCGTTTTTAAGCTGATTAGGCAGACATTGGTCGAAAACAATATGGCGTAGCGCATCCGAATTACCGGCCTTCAGCCAGTACCCGCCGCCCGCAGCAGCCACAATGATAATCAAAACCAGCAGGACTATTTTTTTCACAGCGCGTTCCCTGTTTTCGTCAGAAGCGAAAGAGTAACGCAAAATGATGACCAAATAAAAACCCGGCGGATTTCTCACGCCGGGTCGCAACGTCATTGCGTATTAATGATCTAGCGCTTGCTGATCTGGTCGAACGTCCCGCCGTTGGAGAAGTGCTCTTTCTGCGCTTTGGTCCAGCCGCCGAACTCTTCGTCAATGGTGAAGAGCTTCAGTTTCGGGAACTCGCCGTCGTACTTCTTCGCCACGGCCGGATCGCGCGGGCGATAGAAGTTCTTCGCCGCGATCTCCTGGCCTTCCGGCGAGTAGAGATACTTCAGGTAGGCTTCCGCCACCGCTTTGGTGTCTTTTTTCTCGACCACTTTATCGACGATGGAAACGGTAGGTTCCGCGAGGATAGACTCGCTTGGCGTCACGATCTCGAACTTGTCTTTACCCAGCTCGTTGGTTGCCAGCAGGGCTTCGTTTTCCCAGGCGATCAGCACGTCACCGATGCCGCGCTCGACGAAGGTATTGGTTGCGCCGCGCGCGCCGGAGTCCAGCACTTCGACGTTTTTGAACAGCGCCTTCACAAATTCCTGCGCTTTAGCCTGGTCGCCGTTGTTGTGGTGCAGGGCGTAACCCCAGGCCGCCAGATAGTTCCAGCGCGCGCCGCCGGAGCTTTTCGGGTTCGGGGTAATCACGGACACGCCAGGTTTTACCAGATCGTTCCAGTCCTTAATCTGCTTCGGGTTGCCCTTACGCACCAGGAAAACGATGGTAGACGTGTAAGGCGCGGAGTTGTCCGGCAGGCGTTTGATCCAGTTTTTATCAATACGGCCGCGCTCGGCGATAGCATCCACGTCATAGGCCAGCGCCAGCGTCACCACGTCCGCTTCAATGCCGTTGATAACAGACGTTGCCTGCTTGCCCGAGCCGCCGTGAGACTGGCGAATCACCACGTTATCGCCGGTTTCCTGCTTGTAGTGTGCCGCAAAGGCCTTGTTGTATTGGTCGTACAGCTCGCGCGTCGGGTCGTACGACACGTTCAGCAGCTGAATGTCTTTTGCCAGCACGCTGGTCGATGCCAGCAATAATGTTAACCCCACGCCCCATTTATTCATCGCCCAGCTCTCTTATGCAGTGTTTTGATGAATGCAGCGTGCCAGAAACGGAATCGATGATTAAAGAATAAAAAAAGATTGGCTATAACGTGGTGGAATAAAAAGGCAAATTGTGCGGACAAAAAAGCCCGGTGGCGCTTCGCTTACCGGGCCTACGAACCGTGCTTTTGTAGGCCGGGTAAGGCGAAGCCGCCACCCGGCACAAAACAAACGCCGATCAGTACAGTTTTTTCGCGCAGTCCAGCCAGTCACCTTTGAACGGACGCTTCATGTTTTCAATGGCGTCGATGATGTCATGGTGAACCAGTTTTTCGTTCTGAATGCCGACGCAGCGGCCGCCGTGGCCCTGCAGCAGCAGATCGATAGCGTACGCGCCCATACGGGACGCCAGGATGCGGTCGTATGGACCCGGGGAACCGCCGCGCTGGATGTGGCCCAGAACGGTCGCACGGGTTTCGCGCTTGGTTTCGGTTTCGATATACTTCGCCAGCTCGTCTACGTCGCAGATGTGCTCGGTGATCGCCACGATAGCGTGTTTCTTACCTTTTGCGATGCCCGCTTTGATTTCAGCCACCAGGTCTTCACGGCTAAATTCAACTTCCGGCACCACGATGAACTCGCAGCCGCCGGCAATGGCCGCAGCCAGCGTCAGGTCGCCGCAGTAGCGGCCCATCACTTCAACGATGGAGATACGCTGGTGAGAAGAAGAGGTGTCGCGCAGGCGGTCAATCGCTTCAACAACGGTGCCCAGGGCGGTGAAGAAACCGATGGTGTAGTCGGTGCCTTTGATGTCGTTGTCGATGGTGCCCGGCAGGCCGATGCACGGGAAGCCCATTTCAGTCAGGCGTTTTGCACCCATGTAAGAACCGTCGCCGCCGATAACGACCAGCGCATCGAGGCCACGTTTTTTCATGTTTTCGATAGCCACTTCGCGAACGTGCTCGTCACGGAATTCCGGGAAGCGTGCAGAGCCGAGGAAGGTGCCGCCGCGGTTAATCATGTCAGAAACGCTGTAGCGGTCGAGTTGAACCATACGATCTTCGTACAGGCCCAGATAACCGTCATAGATACCAAATACTTCCAGGCCTTCCGTTAGCGCTGCACGGACAACCCCACGAATTGCCGCATTCATGCCCGGCGCATCACCGCCGCTTGTCAACACACCGATTTTCTTAATCATGACTACCTCTGAACTTAGGAATGCAAAATTGAAATCTGTTGCCGGAAGAAACCGTTCGACCAACGAATACTGCAAATAGTATATCAATCCCTTCCAGCTGAATTGATTCAGGTCAGACCAAAAGGCGGTAATTTATACACAAAATGCTGGCCTGGCTCACTTTTTTACAACGAATTACGTAAGCTCAACGCGTCCGGGAACAACCGAGCACGGGTCCTGGTGAATAATGACGTCTGAACCAGGAAAACGCTGCAAAATCGCCTGCTCGACCTGCTCAGCAATCACGTGAGCCTGAACCAGCGGCAGGTTGTCTTCCATTTCTATATGAATCTGAATAAAGCGGGTCGGCCCTGACTGCCGCGTTCGAAGATCGTGAGCACCGCTGACGCCGGGCCAGGAGGTCACGAGGGTATAAATGTCATTACGTTCTGCATCGGGAAGCGCACGGTCAAGAAGCGATTGCACCGCCTCGTACCCCATCCGTAAGGCGCTATACAAAATATAGATCCCAATCCCTAACGCAAACAGCGCATCGGCCCGATGCCAGCCATACCAGGCCAGACCGAGCGCAATAAGAATAGCGCCGTTCATCATAACATCAGACTGATAATGAAGCATATCCGCCCGTACCGCCTGGCTTTGTGTTTTTCTTACCACCCAGCGCTGGAACGTTACAAGAACGAGAGTGCTAATAAGTGCAATAACCGTCACCCCAACGCCCACGCCCGGATCTTTCATCGGCGTCGGTGAAACCAGATGCTGGATACCGGTCAAAAACAGGAACAGCGCGGAGCCTGAAACAAACATGCTCTGCGCCAGCGCGGCCAGGGATTCCGCCTTACCGTGACCGAACGTATGCTCTTCGTCCGCAGGCTGCAGGGAATAGCGCACTACAAGTAAGTTAGTCAGCGAGGCGGCAATATCCACCACAGAGTCGACCAGCGCCGCCAGAATACTGACCGAGCCGGTATACCACCACGCGAAAATCTTAATAATCAGCAAGCAAGACGCCATAACGGTCGCCGCGATTGCCGCCCGGCTTACCAGCCGTCCATAGGATTGATTCATAAACGCTCCTGTCATGCTATGGCGCTAGTATAACGGATGCGTAGGGGATCACAGGATGAATAAACGGTTAACGAGTCTGAACGAAGGGCAAAAAAAACCCCCACATCATGTGGGGGAAGACAGGGATGGTGTCTATGGCAAGGAAAACAGGGTTTACTGGTTACTACGGGTGTTGCTATTGCTACTGAAAAGCGTCATATCTGAGCTTCGCTGCATCCGAGCAACCTCACGCAGCTGGTCCATTCGCTGCTGATGTTTTTCATTTAAAACCGCCTGCTGCTCGGGCGTTAGCAGCTGGAACATCTGGTTGCGCACTCTGGCCATTTCGACCTGGCGAGCCACCTGTTCCTGCGCCATTCTTTCTGCCTGGGCGCGCACGGCGCTTTCATCAAAATTTTCTGCGGTGACAAGGCGATGCATTGTCTCCATTTCGCTAACATTAACAGGGGGCTTATCGTGTCGTGCCCTCTGCATCAGATCTCGCATCTGTTGACGCTGTTGTTCGGTTAAACTTATGCCGTCAAACATATGGCTTTGGCTGCTGTGCTGCGTGGTACCCTCCGCTGAGGAACCGATATCGCCGACCATCGTTACAGCAGCCTGGCTAAACGCACTGAACGCCAGCGTTGAGGCCATGACGGCAGCGGTAACTTTGCGCATCACTTGCTCCCAAAATCTTTCGTGTCGCGATTCAACGAGAGACAGTCTACGATTCAGGCTGCAAACATGCGTCAGGGGGTGTAAAACAACGTAAAGTCATGGATTAGATAGCCTTGATGTCGTAATTTCTGCCTCGGAGGTATTTAAACAATGAATAAAATCCTGTTAGTTGATGATGACCGAGAGCTCACATCCCTTTTAAAGGAGTTGCTCGACATGGAAGGTTTCAACGTTCTGGTCGCCCATGATGGCGAACAGGCGCTGAGTCTCCTTGACGACAGCATCGATCTGCTCTTGCTCGACGTCATGATGCCGAAGAAAAACGGCATTGATACGTTGAAAGAGCTTCGCCAGACGCACCAGACCCCCGTTATCATGCTGACCGCGCGCGGCAGCGAGCTTGACCGCGTGCTTGGCCTTGAGCTGGGCGCAGATGACTACTTACCCAAACCGTTCAACGACCGTGAACTGGTGGCCCGTATTCGCGCTATCCTGCGTCGTTCCCACTGGAGCGAACAGCAGCAGAACACGGACAACAGCTCACCGACGCTGGAAGTAGACTCCCTGAGCCTGAACCCGGGCCGTCAGGAAGCGAGCTTTGACGGCGAAGCGCTGGAACTAACGGGCACCGAGTTCACCCTGCTGTATTTGCTGGCGCAGCATCTTGGCCAGGTGGTATCGCGTGAACATTTAAGCCAGGAAGTGCTGGGCAAGCGCCTCACGCCGTTTGACCGCGCCATCGACATGCATATCTCTAACTTGCGCCGTAAGCTGCCGGAGCGCAAAGACGGCCACCCGTGGTTTAAAACGCTGCGCGGCCGCGGCTATCTGATGGTTTCCGCTTCATGATAGGAAGCTTAACCGCCCGCATCTTCGCCATCTTCTGGCTGACGCTGGCACTGGTTTTGATGCTCGTTTTAATGCTGCCAAAACTCGACTCACGCCAGATGACGGAGCTGCTCGACAGCGAGCAACGTCAGGGCGTGATGATCGAGCAGCACGTGGAAGCCGAGCTGGCAAACGATCCGCCAAACGATTTGATGTGGTGGCGCAGGCTGTTTCGCGCTATCGACAAGTGGGCACCGCCCGGACAACGCCTGCTGCTGGTGACCAGCGAAGGCCGCGTCATCGGCGCCGATCGCAACGAAATGCAGATTATCCGCAACTTTATCGGCCAGGCGGATAACGCCGATCACCCGCAGAAGAAGAAATACGGTCGGGTAGAAATGGTCGGCCCCTTCTCGGTCCGGGACGGGGAAGATAACTACCAGCTCTATCTGATTCGCCCTGCCAGCAGCTCACAGTCCGACTTTATCAATCTCCTGTTTGACCGCCCGCTTCTGCTGCTGATCGTCACGATGCTGGTCAGTTCGCCGCTGCTGCTGTGGCTGGCGTGGAGCCTGGCGAAGCCGGCGCGCAAGCTGAAAAATGCCGCAGACGAAGTGGCGCAGGGGAACCTGAGGCAGCATCCTGAACTGGAAGCCGGGCCGCAGGAGTTTCTCGCCGCGGGCACCAGCTTTAACCAGATGGTGAGCGCCCTGGACCGCATGATGACGGCGCAGCAGCGATTGCTCTCCGATATCTCCCACGAGCTGCGCACCCCGCTGACGCGACTCCAGCTCGGCACCGCCCTGCTGCGCCGCCGCAGCGGTGAGAGCAAAGAGCTGGAGCGTATTGAAACCGAAGCCCATCGTCTGGACAGCATGATCAACGATCTGCTGGTGATGTCGCGCAACCAGCAGAAAAACGCGCTGGTGAGCGAAACGGTGAAGGCGAACCATCTGTGGCATGAGGTGCTGGACAACGCCGCGTTCGAAGCCGAGCAGATGGGCAAATCGTTTACCGTCAACTTCCCGCCGGGGCCATGGCCGCTGTACGGTAACCCTAACGCGCTGGAAAGCGCGCTGGAGAACATCGTGCGTAACGCCCTGCGCTACTCGCACACGAAGATTGAGGTGGCGTTCTCGGTGGATAAAGACGGGATCACCATCATCGTGGACGACGACGGTCCGGGCGTGAGTCCGGAAGATCGCGAGCAGATTTTCCGTCCGTTCTACCGTACCGATGAGGCGCGCGACCGCGAATCCGGCGGCACGGGGCTGGGGCTGGCGATTGTCGAAACCGCGATGCAGCAGCACCGCGGCTGGGTGAAAGCCGACGACAGCCCGCTGGGTGGTCTGCGGTTAACGCTGTGGCTGCCGCTGTATAAGCGTTCGTAGTTTTCCCCTCACCCCGGCCCTCTCCCCAAAGTGGCGAGGGTGTTCAAGTCCCCTCTCCCCTTTGGGGAGAGGGTTAGGGTGAGGGGTAAGGCGTAGCCTTATCTCCCCCACAATCTCCGCGAATTATCCTCGATCTTGCCGCTAATCCGCCGCTTCTGCATCGTTCTGGTCCAGCTTGTCGAAAGCCCCGCCGCCGACAGCAGGCGGTGATACTGTTCATCGTCGAACGGCATATGCCACGCAATCGCGCAGGCATCGTACACCGACACGTCGCTCAGGCGTGACGCCAGCTCAAGAGGCGCGTCCGCCGAAACCGGCCCCGCCTGCACCACGCGATAGAGCCAGCCGGTTTTGCCCGCGTTTTGCAGCTGCTCTGACATATCCGGAATGCCAAAATGGAAGTTGAGCTTAAAGCACGGCGAGCGCGGCTGCGTCACCTGAATCAGGGCCTCGCCCCAGCGGAAGATATCACCGATAAAAACGTTCTTTTCGGTCAGCCCGTCGGTGGAGAGATTCTCACCAAACGCGGGCGCAACAAACAGCTCCGCCTGCTCCGGGAACTCGGCTATCCAGTGCTGATAGTGCTCGCGCGGATAGTGGCACAGCGCGCGATCGGGCCCGCCGTGGATTTTCTTCTCGGCCTGCTCGTCGCCCGCCAGCCCGAGGTCGGTTAACGTCAGCTCGCCGTCGACCTGAATTTTAGCAATGGCGCTCGGGCGGCTGCCGTCGTAGTCCCTGACCCTGCCCGTAAACACATTCACCGGATAGTGCATATCTACTCCTTCAGATACAAAAAAAGCGAGCCATAAGACTCGCTTCTCAGTCAGGTCAATGCAACCTTATTTTTTCGCGGCGAAACGCGCTGCGGCTTCGTCCCAGTTCACCACGTCCCAGAAGGCTTTGATGTAGTCCGGGCGGCGGTTCTGGAATTTCAGGTAGTAAGCGTGTTCCCACACGTCCAGGCCCACGATTGGGAAGCCGGATGCGCCAGAGATTGCTTCACCCATCAGCGGGGAGTCCTGGTTCGCGGTAGAAACCACCGCCAGCTTGTCGCCTTTCAGTACCAGCCACGCCCAGCCGGAGCCGAAACGGGTCGCAGCGGCTTTTTCGAATTCCGCTTTGAAGTTGTCTACGGAGCCGAAATCGCGCTCGATAGCCGCTTTCAGGTCGCCCTGCAGGGTGGTACCGGTTTTCAGGCCTTTCCAGAACAGGCTGTGGTTAGCGTGGCCGCCCGCGTTGTTGCGCAGTACGGTTTTCTTGTCCGCTGGCAGCTGGTCCAGCTTGGCGATCAGCTCTTCAACCGGCAGGTTAGCGAACTCTGGCAGGCTTTCCAGCGCGGCGTTCGCGTTGTTCACGTAGGTCTGGTGGTGTTTAGTGTGATGGATTTCCATCGTCTGCTTGTCGAAATGCGGTTCCAGTGCGTCGTAGGCATACGGCAGGGATGGCAGTGTATAACTCATAATCCTCTCCATTATTGTCGGGCGGCACAGCTGTTAATGCCGCGTAAGCAGTTGGTTCATTATAGTTAATTAAATGATATTGAAAATGATTATCAATGCCGTACTTTCTATAAGGTTATTGAATTTTTGATCAATAGCGAAATTGTGAGTCTGCTCACGCGGTTAACGGGCTGATTGCCACCCGTGACCCGGAGGCGGCAACCGCTTGAAGGTCATAAAATCGCCTAATTTTTACACTCATCGTGAGAGTGGGACACCACCAGCCGATAAAAACGATGAGGATGTGAACATGAATCATGCGATTACGATGGGGATTTTCTGGCATTTAATCGGCGCGGCCAGCGCGGCCTGTTTCTATGCCCCGTTCAAAAAGGTCAGGCACTGGTCATGGGAAACCATGTGGTCCGTGGGCGGCACGGTGTCGTGGCTGATTCTGCCCTGGACCATCAGCGCCATGCTGCTTCCGGATTTCTGGGGCTACTTCTCCTCCTTCAGCGCCTCGACCCTGCTGCCGGTGTTCCTGTTCGGCGCGATGTGGGGGATTGGCAACATCAACTACGGCCTGACCATGCGCTATCTCGGCATGTCGATGGGCATCGGCATTGCGATTGGCATCACCCTGATCGTCGGCACCCTGATGACGCCGATCATCAACGGTAATTTCGACGTGCTGATTAACACCCGGGGCGGGCGAATGACGCTGCTGGGCGTGCTGGTAGCGGTTATCGGCGTGGGCATCGTGACCCGCGCGGGCCAGCTGAAAGAGCGCAAGATGGGCATCAGGGCGGAAGAGTTTAACCTGAAGAAAGGGCTGGTGCTGGCGGTGATGTGCGGCATCTTCTCGGCCGGAATGTCGTTCGCCATGAACGCCGCTAAACCGATGCATGACGCCGCCGCCGCGCTGGGCGTTGACCCGCTGTACGTGGCGCTGCCGAGCTACGTGGTGATCATGGGCGGCGGGGCGCTGGTTAACCTCGGCTTCTGCTTCATTCGTCTGGCAAAAGTGAAGGACCTGTCGGTAAAAGCCGACTTCTCGCTGGCAAAATCACTTCTTATCAGCAACGTCCTGCTTTCCGCGCTCGGCGGCCTGATGTGGTATCTGCAGTTCTTCTTCTATGCCTGGGGGCACGCCAGCATCCCGCCGCAGTACGACTACATGAGCTGGATGCTGCACATGAGCTTCTACGTGCTGTGCGGCGGGCTGGTAGGGCTGATTCTGAAAGAGTGGAACAACGCGGGCCGTCGCCCGGTCGGCGTGCTGAGCCTGGGCTGCGTGGTGATCATTATTGCCGCCAATATTGTCGGCCTCGGCATGGCAAACTGACTACGCGACTTTACGACTGCGATGGCGCCACTGAACCGGCGTCATCCCAACCTCGCGGTTAAAGACCACGGAGAAGTAATTGCTGTCCTCAAACCCGCAGCGCATCGCCACTTCGCTCACCATCTGCTCCGTATGCTGCAGCAAATACTGCGCGTGGCAAATCCGCAGCTGGCGCAGGTAGTGGTTGACCGTCATCCCCGTCTGGGCGCGAAACTGCTGGCGCAGAACGCGCTCGCTGCACTGGGCCTGCTCGCAAAATTTTTCCAGCGCAAAGCTGCGGTTCAGGCTGCCCGCAAGCGTCGTGATAAGTTTGTCCAGCGGGGTTTCCTGCGCCGTTGCAGACGGATTATCGGCGGCAAAACGGTGGCGCCGGAGGGTCATCACCAGCTGGGCAAAAAGCAGTTCCGACATCGAATGGGCAACCGGGTCGGCCTTATGGCTCTCCTGCTCGAGCTGGGAAATCAGCTGGCGAACCTGGGTCATGCCGCTGCTGCTCAGCCGCCAGTGCGGCGTACTTTTCGCATCGTTGAAGCCGGGAATGCTGGCGGCCCAGTCGACGTTAAGCCGCAGGCGGTCAGGGCAGTAAATGACGTTTTGTAAAACGAGATCGTTCACCGAGGCGTAAGAGTGTTTATCCTCCGCGCGGATGTAAAACAGATCGCCACGCGTAATCCGGTAGGGTCTGTCGTTGAGCACGTGCAGGCCGTTCCCCCGCCACACCAGCACCAGCTCGCAAAACTCGTGGGTATGTTCCGCAAAGACGTTTTGCGGGTAGCGATCGGCCACCGCGACGGCTTGTCCGGCAGAGGCAAAAAAATCATCTTTGCGAAGCGTTAACTGAGCGACCACACCCTAACCTCAACGGTGAATAACCCGACATTATTAGCGTTTTTACGCCGGGAATACGGTGATTATCCTCGCGTTACTGAAGCGTCACGTCTTTGCCCTGGCGAATATCGCGCGGCGACCAGCTAAACTCGCGGCGAAAAAGCGTCGAAAAGTGGTTACTGTCGCCAAACCCGCAGCGATAGGCGATGTCCGTTACGCTTTCGTCCGTGTGGCGCAGCAGGTGGCGCGCCTTAATCAAGCGCAGCCGGTTGAGGTAGCGCTGGGGCGTTAGCCCGGTGTTCTGCTTAAGCTGGCGATGCAGGGTGCGCAGCGATAGGGAGAAATCATCCGCCAGCGTCTCCCAGCAGACGTCCTCGGCAAAATGTTCCTCCAGCCAGGCCATCAGCTGATTCAGCCGCGCATCGTTGTTTCCCATTCCCTCCACCAGGCTACTGCGGCGCAGCAGCACCAGCAGCTGCATAAACAGCAGCTCGCGCGCGGCAAGGGCGTGCGTCTCCGGCCCCTCTTCGCTCTGCTCGAGCTGGCTCACCAGCAGGCGCACCTGCTGCAGCGTGGCCTGGTTGATCCGCCAGTGCGACGGATAATGCCCGTCCTTTTCCTGAGGCAAAAGCTGGTTAAGCCCCGCAAGAAACTGGAACGCGTCCGGGGATCGATAGAGCACGTTGGTCAGGCAAAGGTTGTCGGTATGTTCATAAAGGTGCCTGTCGTGATCGCGCACGAAGCAGACCGTTCCTCCGCAGATGGTGTACGGCTGCCCGTTAAAGACATGAATGCCCGTGCCGTGCTCAACAATCACAATTTCATGAAAATCATGATGATGTTCAGGAAATGACGCCTGGGGAAGCCGCGGCTCAATCGCAACGGGCGACCCTTCCGAAGGAAAAAAATCCACGCTGTGTAGTACGGTCATGTCGGCCACCACTAATGAGAAATGTTCTCAAAATAGTAATTAACGCCCTCCCCCCGCACCTTAAATTTTCGGCAGCAAAGCGCGCAAAACCCGCCCGTTTTTTAAGAAACCGGCGGAAAGATCGGGAAATGCGGGAAGCGTCACACTGCCCCAAAAGCGCGCCACAGCGGGAAACTGTGAACTGCCTCACGTTCACCTTTGCTTTCTTGCCAGCCGCTGTTTTCCGCTGTCACTGGCGAGAAGGCGTCATTTATCGGCCCTTTTTACACTCACCGGTAATGACCTGAAGAAGGACCCGATCATGACTTTTCGCCATTGTGTGGCTGTTGATTTAGGCGCATCCAGCGGGCGCGTCATGCTGGCCACCTGGGACGGTAGCCAGCGCGCGCTGTCGCTGCGTGAAATGCACCGCTTTACGAACTGCCTCCAAAAGCAGGACGGTTTTGAAACCTGGGATATCGACGGCCTGGAAGCAGAGATCCGCACCGGGCTGCAAAAGGTCTGCGACGCCGGGATCCTGATCGACAGCATCGGCATTGATACCTGGGGCGTGGACTTTGTGCTGCTGGACGAGCGCGGCGAGCGCGTCGGGCTGCCGGTGTCCTATCGCGACGGCCGCACCGACGGCGTGATGGCGCAGGCCGTTGCCCGGCTCGGTAAAGAGGCGATCTACGGGCGCAGCGGCATTCAGTTTTTACCTTTCAACACCCTGTACCAGCTGCGCGCGCTGGTCGAGCAGCAGCCGGAAACGGTGGACCGCGCGGCGCACGCGCTGCTGATCCCGGACTACCTGAGCTATCGCCTGACCGGCAACCTCAACTGGGAATACACCAACGCCACCACCACCCAGCTGGTGAACATCAACTCCGACGCCTGGGATGAAACCCTGCTGGACTGGACGGGCGCCCCGGCGTCGTGGTTCGGCACGCCGACCCATCCCGGCAACGTGATCGGCCGCTGGATATGCCCGCAGGGCAATCCGATCCCGGTTGTTGCCGTGGCGAGCCACGATACCGCCAGCGCGGTCATCGCCTCGCCGCTCGCCGACGCGGACGCGGCCTATCTCTCCTCCGGCACCTGGTCACTGATGGGGTTTGAGAGCAAAACGCCCTACACCAGCGACGCGGCGATGGCGGCGAACATCACCAACGAGGGCGGCGCGGAAGGCCGCTACCGGGTGCTGAAAAACATTATGGGGCTGTGGCTGCTGCAGCGGGTGCTGAAGGAGCAGAACGTGACCGATCTGCCCGCGCTTATCGCCGAGACGGAGACGCTCGCCGCCTGCTCGTACCTGATCAACCCCAACGACGATCGCTTTATCAACCCGGCGCACATGAGCGCCGAGATCCAGGCCGCCTGCGTCGAGGCCGGACAGCCGGTCCCGTCCCGGCCCGCGGAGCTGGCGCGCTGCATCTTTGACAGCCTCGCGCTGCTGTATGCCGACGTCCTGGGCGAGCTGGCGAGCCTGCGCGGCAGGCCGTTCAGCCAGCTGCATATCGTTGGCGGCGGCTGCCAGAACCGGCTGCTGAACCAGCTCTGCGCGGACGCCTGCGGCATCACCGTGGTGGCAGGCCCGGTAGAGGCCTCCACGCTCGGCAATATCGGCGTTCAGCTGATGACCCTGGATGAACTGACCAGCGTTGACGATTTCCGTGCGGTCGTCGCGGCGAACCACAGCCTGATGACCTTTACCCCCAATCCCCGCCATGAGATTGCCCGCTACCGGGCGCAGTTTCAGCAAAAACGACTGATAAAGGAGCTTTGCGCATGACCACTCAACTAGAACAAGCCTGGGACCTGGCAAAACAGCGTTTCGCCGCCGTCGGCGTGGACGTCGACGCGGCGCTGCGCCAGCTTGACCGTCTGCCGGTCTCCATGCACTGCTGGCAGGGCGATGACGTCGCCGGTTTTGAAAATCCGGGCGGTTCGCTGACGGGTGGCATTCAGGCGACCGGCAACTATCCGGGGAAAGCGCGCAGCGCAGCGGAACTGCGCGCGGATCTCGAACTGGCGCTGAGCCTGATCCCGGGGCCGAAGCGGCTGAACCTGCACGCGATCTATCTGGAGTCCGACGAGCCGGTGGAGCGCAACGAGATCAGGCCCGAGCACTTTAAAAACTGGGTGGAATGGGCGAAAGCCAACCGTCTGGGGCTGGACTTTAACCCGTCCTGCTTCTCGCATCCGCTGAGCGCGGACGGTTTTACCCTCGCCCACGCGGACGATGAGATCCGCCAGTTCTGGATCGACCACGTTAAAGCCAGCCGCCGCGTCTCGGCGTATTTCGGCGAGCAGCTCGGCACGCCGTCGGTGATGAACATCTGGATCCCGGACGGCATGAAGGACATCACCGTTGACCGCCTGGCCCCGCGCCAGCGCCTGCTGGCCGCGCTGGACGAGGCCATCAGCGAAAAGCTGAACCCGGCGCACCACATCGACGCCGTTGAGAGCAAGCTGTTCGGCATCGGCGCGGAGAGCTACACCGTCGGCTCGAACGAGTTTTACATGGGCTACGCCACCAGCCGCCAGACCGCTCTGTGCCTGGACGCGGGCCACTTCCACCCGACCGAGGTCATCTCGGACAAAATCTCCGCCGCCATGCTCTACGTGCCGCGCCTGCTGCTGCACGTCAGCCGCCCGGTGCGCTGGGACAGCGACCACGTGGTGCTGCTGGATGACGAAACCCAGGCGATTGCCAGCGAAATCATCCGCCACGATCTGTTCGACCGCGTGCACATCGGCCTCGACTTCTTCGACGCCTCTATCAACCGCATCGCGGCGTGGGTGATCGGCACGCGCAACATGAAGAAAGCCCTGCTGCGCGCGCTGCTGGAGCCTACCGCCGCGCTGAAACAGCTTGAGGAAAACGGCGACTACACCGCCCGTCTGGCGCTGCTGGAGGAGCAAAAATCCCTGCCGTGGCAGGCGGTGTGGGAAATGTACTGCCAGCGCAACGATGTGCCTGCGGGCAGCCAGTGGCTGGAGAACGTGCGGGCGTATGAGAAAGACGTGTTGAGTCAGCGCGGGTAATTGCCCCCTCACCCCTGCCCTCTCCCCAAAGGGGAGAGGGAGCAAATCATCCCCTCGCCCCTTTGGGGAGAGGGTTAGGGTGAGGGGAAACTCTCACCGCGATAAATGGAAAAGAAAACTATGCAAACCATCACCCACTCCTGGTTCGTCCAGGGCATGATCAAAGCCACCTCCGACGCCTGGCTGAAGGGCTGGGACGAACGCAACGGCGGCAACCTGACGCTGCGCCTGGATGAGGCGGACATCGAGCCGTACGCCGCCGATTTCCACCAGACGCCGCGCTATATCGCGCTGAGCCAGCCGATGCCGCAGCTCGCGAATACGCCGTTTATCGTCACCGGCTCCGGCAAATTTTTCCGCAACGTGCAGCTCGACCCGCAGGCCAACCTCGGCGTCGTGAAGGTAGACAGCGACGGCGCGGGCTACTTTATCCTCTGGGGCCTGACGGACGACGCCGTTCCCACCTCCGAACTGCCTGCGCACTTCCTCTCGCACTGCGAGCGCATGACGGCAACCGGCGGCAAAGACCGCGTGATCATGCATTGCCACGCCACCAACCTGATCGCCCTGACCTACGTGCTGGAAAACAGCGCCGAGTTCATCACCCGCAAGCTGTGGGAAGGGAGCACCGAATGCCTGGTGGTCTTCCCGGACGGCGTGGGCATTTTGCCGTGGATGGTGCCGGGCACGGATGAGATCGGCCAGGCGACCGCGAGGGATATGCAAAAGCACTCTCTCGTCCTGTGGCCGTTCCACGGCGTCTTCGGCAGCGGCCCGACGCTGGACGAAACCTTCGGCCTGATCGACACCGCCGAGAAGTCGGCCGAGGTGCTGGTGAAGGTCTATTCCATGGGCGGCATGAAGCAAACCATCACCCGGGAAGAGCTGATCGCGCTGGGCAAACGCTTTGGCGTCAGCCCGATGCAGTCGGCGCTGGATTTGTACGCGTAACCGCCTCGCAGACCTAAGACGCTCAGCGAGAGTTAAGGAGAATTATCATGAGTTTTATGTTGGCGCTGCCGAAAATCAGCCTGCACGGCACGGGCGCGATCGGCGACATGGTCAAACTGGTGGCGAACAAGCAGTGGGGTAAAGCGCTGATCGTCACCGACGGCCAGCTGGTGAAGCTGGGGCTGCTCGACAGCCTGTTCACCGCGTTGGACGCTCACCAGATGTCGTATCACCTGTTCGACGAGGTGTTTCCAAACCCAACGGAAGCGCTGGTGCAGAAAGGCTACGCGGCCTATCGGGACGCGGAGTGCGATTTCGTGATCGCCTTCGGTGGCGGCAGCCCGATCGACACCGCCAAGGCGATTAAAATCCTCACCGCGAATCCGGGGCCGTCTACCGCCTACTCCGGCGTCGGCAAGGTGAAAAACGCGGGCGTGCCGCTGGTCGCCATCAATACCACCGCGGGCACCGCGGCGGAGATGACCAGCAACGCGGTGATCATCGACGCCGAGCGCCACGTAAAAGAGGTGATTATCGATTCCAACATCATCCCGGACATCGCGGTGGATGACGCCAGCGTAATGCTTGATATCCCGGCCTCCGTGACCGCCGCCACCGGCATGGACGCCCTGACTCACGCTATCGAAGCGTACGTCTCCGTGGGCGCGCACCCGCTGACCGACGCCAACGCGCTGGAAGCGATCCGCCTGATCGCCCTCTGGCTGCCGAAAGCGGTCGACGACGGTCACCATCTGGAAGCCCGCGAGCAGATGGCGTTTGGTCAGTATCTGGCAGGCATGGCGTTTAACAGCGCCGGTCTGGGGCTGGTTCACGCGCTGGCGCACCAGCCGGGCGCGACGCACGACCTGCCTCACGGCGTCTGCAACGCCATCCTGCTGCCGATCGTTGAAAACTTTAACCGCCCGAACGCCGTCGCGCGCTTTGCCCGCGTGGCGCAGGCGATGGGCGTAGACACCCGCGGCATGAGCGACGAAGCCGCCAGCACGGCGGCGATCCAGGCCATCCGCGACCTGAGCGTCCGCGTCGGCATTCCGTCCGGCTTTAGCGCGCTTGGCGTGACGAAATCCGACATCGACGGCTGGCTGGACAACGCCCTCGCCGACCCGTGCGCGCCGTGCAACCCGCGCGCTGCCAGCCGCGAAGAGGTCCGTGCGCTTTATCTGGAGGCATTATGATCCGCAAAGCCTTTGTGATGCAGGTTAACCCGGACGCGCACGACGAGTACGAACGCCGCCACAACCCCATCTGGCCCGAGCTGGAAGCGGTGCTGAAAGACCACGGCGCGCACCATTACGCCATCTGGCTCGACGAGGAACGCAGCCTGCTGTTTGCGACCGTTGAAATCGAATCGGAGGAGCGCTGGAACGCGGTGGCGAACACCGACGCGTGCCAGCGCTGGTGGAAGCACATGCGCGAGGTCATGCCGTCGAACCCGGACAACAGCCCGGTGAGCGCGGCGTTAAAAGAGGTGTTTTATTTAGCGTAACCCGCTAACGCTGCCGCCTTCGCGGCAGCATTCCTCGCTAGCTGACCTCTACCGTATTACTGCGTGCGGCAATGTCCTGCTTGCTGCTCAGGGTAAATGCCGACACTACCGTCATCGTCAGAACAAAACAGCCCAGCATCAGGTAGGTATCCTGGAAGCCGATCCGGTCATACATATTCCCGGCGAAGGCGGAGAGGAAAATTGCTGCCGCCTGCTTGGCAAACTGGAAGCCAATCAGGTAGATCGTCGCGGAAAGGCGAGTGTCGAACACGCCGGTAATGTATTTGAACGCGCCCACCAGCAGGAACGGAACCTCCAGCGCGTGCAGCATCTTCAGGGCGATCACTTCTGTCACGGTGGTGGCAAACGATGAGCCGATGATGCGCGTCGCCATGATCAGCCCGGCAATCAGCAGCGTGTTTTTGGCCCCGATGCGGTTAATGATCCATGGCGAGCAGAACATGATAATTGCATTGCACATTTCTCCTGCCGTCGTCGTAAATCCGAAGGCGCGGGTTCCCGCTTCCGGCGAGGTGAAGAAGCTTTTAAAGAAGGTCGCAAACTGCTGGTCAAACACGTCGTAGACGCAGGCGACGCCAATGACATAGAGGATGAACATCCACATTCTGCGCTGGCGGAACAGGTTGAAGACCGTTTTCGCCGTGATTTGCGGCTGGTTAGCGCCCAGCGCATTCATGACCTGCGCCGTTTGGTTGGGCTGCGGTTTGGCTACCACCAGCAGCAGCATCAGCAGCAGCGCAGCCGCCGAGCCCATCCAGAAGACGTAAGACGGATCGATGCCGAACAGTATCCCGCCCGTGGAGGCGCACAGCCCCCAGCCGAGGCAGCCAAACATGCGCGCTTTGCCGTATTCAAAGAAGCTGTTACGGCTCACGCGTTCTATGTAGGCCTCAATCGCCCCCGATCCCGCCGAGAAGACAAAGCCGATATACAGCCCGCCGCTCAGCGCCCCAAGCCAGATGTTGGCCTTCAGCAACGGCGCGAAGATGTACAGAAAGAACGGCGCAAACAAAAACAGCAGCACCGCGATAATCCACAGCAGGTGCTTTTTCAGCCCCAGCTTGTCCGAAATCACCCCCAGCACCGGCTGAAAAGCGATGGCTGACAGCGAGATGCAGGAGAAGACGATCCCGGTATGGGTTTTATTCAGGCCGATGATGTCCGACAGCCAGATCGGCAGGAACGGAAAGCAGGTGGCCATAATGAAGAAGTAGAGAAAAAAGAACAGCCCGAAGATCCAGAAGTTAGGGTTGTCTTTGTGGGTACAGGTTGTTGTATTCATTATTTTTATCCTCAACGGAGGGCCGGGTGCCCGGCCCATCACCCTTACACGCGTTCAACGCCAATCAGGATGGCGGTTTCCGGATCCAGAATCGGCAGCGCAATGCCCGCCTGCATCAGCCACTCGCCGCTTGCCGTTTGCGGCGCGTCCATCCACGCCGGCAGCTTGCGCATGGTGTGCCCGCCCTCGCCCGTTAAGCGAATATTCGGGTGATCGAGCAGCGTGATGCGGTACTGCGCGCTGGCCTCCAGCCCCGGCATGCGCAGCGGCATCATCAGGGTGTAGTCCGGCATCTTAAGCTGGCTAACGATAAACAACCCCTGCTTCTTATCGTCGCTCACTATACCCTGCGCCAGCGTGGCGGCATCCGGCATATCGATACGCCACTGGGTGCCGGTGTGGATCACCTCGCGCCACTGCTTATGCAGCGCAGCATAATGACGATAGCCTTCGCGCTCTTGTTCATCGACGGTGAGGGGATCCAGCTCCAGCCCCATATGACCAAACAGCGCGGTCAGGCCGCGGAAGGCGATATCGTGCTGGCGGAACGTCGCGTGGCATTTATGATGACCGATGTGCGCGCCCATCACCTCCGGCGGGAAGAAATAGCTCATCCCACGCTGGATCGTGTTGCGCTCCAGCGCGTCGTTGTTATCGGACGGCCAGAAGCGGTGGCTGCGGGTCAGCACCTCGTAATCAATACGCCCGCCGCCGGAGGAGCAGGATTCAAACTCAACGCGCGGGAAGCGCTTGCCCAGTACGTCCAGCAGGCGGTAGAACTGGCGCGTCTGAGCGTCTGCGGCGGCTTTGCCGTGGTGCCCCGGCTGCACGAGCTCCCTGTTCATGTCCCACTTCACGTAGTCCACGTCGTGCTCGCCCAGCAGCCAGCTCATGCGTTCGACAAGATACTCAAACGCTTCGGGAATGTTCAGATTGAGCACCAGCTGGTGCCGCCCGGTGGCCTGCGCATAGCCCGGCAGCGCCAGAACCCAGTCTGGATGAGCGCGATACAGATCGGAATCGGGGCTTATCATCTCCGGCTCGACCCAAATGCCAAACTCCATGCCGAGCGCCTTAACGTGGTCGATCACCGGCGTCAGGCCGTTGGGGTATTTGTTCTCGTCCAGATACCAGTCGCCGAGCGCGCGGCGGTCGTCGCTGCGGCCCTTGTACCAGCCGTCGTCAATAATAAAGCGCTCCACGCCCAGCGCCGCCGCTTCGTCGGCCATCTTCATGATGTAGGCCGGATCGTGGCTGAAGTAGATCCCCTCCCAGGTGTTGAGGTGTACCGGGCGCGGCTTGTTGTCAGGGAAGCGGATGATATTCTCGCGCAGGTAGCGGTGGAACTGCTGGCTCATGCCGTTCAGCCCGTGCGCGGAGTAGCTTGCGTAGAGGCGCGGCGTCCAGAGCGTTTCGCCTTCATCGATCGCCATTTCACCCGGCAGATAGAGCGCTTCTGCCTGAACGTAGCGGCGACCGTCGGTTTTGGCTTCCACCCGCAGGCGGTGGTTGCCGCTCCATCCCAGATGTACGCCCCACACGTCGCCCTGCATTTCACCAAACGACGGCGTGCCGGAAATCAGCGCCGGAAAGTGTTCATGGGAGGTTTTGCCGCGGCGGTTTTCAATCACGAAGCTGTCGTGCTCCAGCTCAACGCGGTGCGGCTGGAATTCGTGGATCCAGCGGCCGTGAAACGCCATCACCTCCTGCGCGCGCTCGGCCAGAGGCAGCGTCACGGCAATGCGGTCAACCTGCCACGGCTGTGCTTTCAGGTTGGTTACACCGTGGCGCACCGTCAGTACGCCGCTGGCATCCAGCGCCAGCTCGCTGGTCAGACGCAGGGCCGCCTGCGCATCTTCAGCCGTCACCGTCAGGGTTTGCCCCTGCTGCTGCACGCCGGTGGTTGTAAAGACGGGGGAACCGTCTAATCCCAGGCGGTGACCTTCGATGCCCGGCGAGCCAAACAGGCCGTGGCCCAGCTCCGCCATCAGGGTGACCGGGGAATCGACGTCCAGCCTGCCGTTGGCAACCGGACGCGCAAGGCTTGAGGCATCCTGCGGCGAAAAGTGCTGAAGGTGCGGTCCCCAGTAGAGAATTTCGGCGAACGGATGGGTTTTTATCACCACGTCCACGGTGTTGCTTTCGAGTCGTAAAATGGCGTCTTGCATCGGACATCTCCTGTCTTCGGAATGTCCTGAGTGTTGATCCGAAACGTTTCGGATACAAACCAAAACGTTTCGGATTTGTGATCCGCTTTAAAAATTTGCGGTTTTAGGCCGTCTGGCCCGGGGAGAATTCTGGCTGCCACAGCACCTGAAGCTGGGCGATATCGTCGCCGCTTATCAGCTGGCGCACCATGTCGGCAATCTGCCTGCCGACGCCCTGGCGCGTGGACTGGCGCACCGCCGCGACGTCGATATCGACGATGCTGTCCTGCGGCAGGCCGTCATAAACCACCAGCGCGACGGGATTATCGCCGGTTAAGCGCCCAAGCTCGGCCAGCGCCATCGCCGCGCCGTCGCCGTGGGTATTGCAGTCGGTGATGATGGCCGTCGGCGGCTGCGGCAAAGCAAGCAGTTCGCGGGTGGTGGCGTAGCCGACGCGGCGCGACGGCGGCATCGCGCGGAGCCATTCGCTGGACAGCCCGGCCTCGCGCAGCGCGTCTAAAAAGCCATGGCGGCGCTGGGTAATAAACGCCTGGTTGTTGCTTTCGCCCAGCAGCGCAATGCGCTGATGGCCTTTGTCGATAAGCCAGCGGGTGGCCTGATGCGTTCCGGCGTAGTTGTCGAAATCGAACCACGCGTAGGGCTGTGAAAGCTGGCTGCGGCCCAGCGCCAGGAACGGGAACCCGGCGGCCTGAAGCTGCTCGAGGCGCGGGTCGTTCTCCAGCGTGTGCGCCACAATCAGGGCGTCCACGCGGCGGCTTTGCACCATGCGCATGTAACTGTGTTTATCGGCGAGATCGTCATCGGCAATCAGCAGCAGGTCAATTTCATGTCGCGCCAGTTCATGGCTAATTTCGCCGACCATGTCCATAAAAACGTTGTTATTGAGCGGAACGGGATGAACGGGAAACACCAGGCCCACGGCATCGATTTTGCCCATTTTCAGGCGGCGGGCGAATGTGTTTGGCCGGTAGCCACGGCGCTGGGCTTCCGCTTCCACGCGCGCGCGCGTCTCGCGGGAGACGTCGTCATATCCGTTGAGGGCGCGGCTGACGGTGGTAACAGACAGCCCCAGTTCTTTAGCAATGGCTTTAAGCGACATAATTTTCCGTATTGTTTTTAGTTCTGTTCCGCCACCAGCAGCGCGTGCGTGTCCGGCTCCAGCGCCTTAAAGATATGCTCCTGGTCGGCGGGGTAGCAAATATAATCCCCTTCCCCGAGCTCTACCGGCGCGTCGAGTAACCCGACCATCGCCCGCCCCTGCGTCACGATAATATGCTCCACCGATCCCGGCGGATGCGGCTGGGAGATCCTGTCCGCGCCCGGCTGGGTCAGCAGCAGGTAAACGTCGCGCCGCGCGCCCGGCGGACACGCCGCCAGCAAAATCGCCTCGTAGTTTGCCTGCCCGGCCACCACCTTCGTGCCTTCTCCGCGGCGGATCACCTGCGTGGTTGGCTGCTGCGGCTCGAACAGGCGCGCAAAAGGAATATCCAGCGCCACGCACAGCGACCACAGCGTTTCCAGGCTAGGGTTGCCGTTGCCGGACTCCAGCTGCGAAAGCGTCGATTTGGCGACCCCGGCGCGGCGGGCGATTTCCGCCAGCGAAAGGCCGGTTCTCAGGCGCTCACGCACCAGGCTTTTGGCGATCACGCTAATTGGCTGCGTCATAAACGCCCCTTAATTTTGTTAAATCGAACAAATCGTTCGTCTTGTAAAACCATTTCGTTGCGTTCATTATAATGGAAACTCGTTCGATATGGCTAAAATTGTATGACGCATCATCTCTCCTGCCTGAAAGGCGACACCATAAAAGCAATCATCCTGGTCTGCCTGGCGGTGGGCGTCGTCGGGATGTCCTACGGATCGCTGGCGATGGCCTACGGTTTTCCGATCTGGGTTCCCTTCGTGCTGTCGATCACCGTGCTGGCCGGGGCCTCGGAGTTTATGTTTATTGGCATCGTGGCCAGCGGCGGAAATCCGCTCGCGGCGGCGGCGGCCGGTCTGCTGGTTAACGCGCGCCACGTGCCGTTTGGCGTCACGGTGCGCGAGCTGGTGGGCAAGCGCGGCCTGAGCTTTTTAGGCTGCCACATCATGAACGATGAAAGCGTGGTGTTTGGCCTGTCGCAGAAAACGCCGGAGCAGCGCAAGGCCGCCTACTGGCTGTGCGGGCTGGGCGTGGCGATTATCTGGCCGCTCGGCGCGCTGCTGGGGGCGATGGTCGGAAAGCTGCTGCCGGACCCGGAAACCATCGGGCTGGACGCGGTATTCCCGGCCATCCTGCTGGCACTGGTGGTGCCTGCCTTTAAAAACCGCACCACGCTGATCCGCGCCTGCTGCGGCGCCGTGCTGTCGCTGGCCGCCGTACCGTTCGCGCCGGTGGGCCTGCCGGTTCTGCTCTCTTTACTCGGCCTGGCCGCGAGGAAGAAATAATGGAAAACATGACGGTCTTTATTCTGGGCATCGCCATTCTGTCGGCGGGAACCTATCTGATGCGCCTCGGCGGGGCGAAGCTCGGTAGCCGGCTGGCGCTCTCGGAGCGCTCGCAGGCGCTGCTGTCGGATGCGGCAACGGTGCTGCTGTTCTCGGTGGCGCTGGCGACAACGTTTTATGAAGGGGAGCATTTCGCCGGTATGGCGCGCGTGCTGGGCGTGGCGTTTGCGGTGTTCCTGGCCTGGCGCAAAATGCCGTTAATTGTGGTGATCGTGGCGGCGGCGGTGGTTACCGCGCTGCTGCGCCTGGCGGGGCTGCAATAAAAAAAGCGCCCCTGGGGCGCTCTTTCGACGGTGTGACGGCTAACTTATTTGTTCAGTTCAGCGGTCATGTGTACGCGGTTACCGGTAAACGCCTGGGTAATTTTGTAAGAGGACGCGCCCGCTTCCTGAGCCTGTGCGGCGATTTTCGCTTCAGCACCGTCCAGCGTAGAGGCGGATGCGGTCACGGTTTGCGCAGCGAAAGAACCGAATGAAGCAGCCAGAGCGATAACAGCGACAAAAGTTTTGATGCTTTTCATGAGATAAACCCTTTCAGTAAGTTGTTTGGATAAGGCGTATCGCCTTGTTGAGATAAATACTAGACCTCATCACGAACAACTAAAAGCGGAAGGATTTGCAGAAATCATTCAAATTTATTGATCAACAATTAACCGCTGCGGATGCGTATACACCGTCGCCCTTCCCGGCTTGCAAAAGCCGACCAGCGTCAGGTTGCAGCGCTCGGCCACCTCAACCGCTAGCGTGGTGGCCGCCGAGACGGCAAACAGGATTTCAACGCCGCACATCGCCGCCTTTTGCACCATCTCATAGCTGGCGCGGCTGGAGACCAGCGCGGCGCCGTGCTGCCAAACCTCGCTTTCGCGCGCCCTGCGCCCCAGCAGCTTGTCCAGCGCCACGTGGCGACCCACGTCTTCATGGCCGCCAATAATCTCTCCCGACGCCAGTACCCACGCCGCCGCGTGCGTACAGCCGCTCAGCTGGCCGATGGGCTGGACGTCATTCAGGTGCTCGAGTGCGCGGTCAAGATGGGCGAGGTTGAACGTCTGGGTAAACGAGAGCGGCGCGACGGGCTTGCCGATATCGTTAAGCTGCTCCACGCCGCACACGCCGCAGCCGGTGCGTCCGGCCAGCGCGCGTCGGCGCTCTTTCAGCGCCATGAAGCGTCGGCTTGAAAGCTCAATCTGCACCTCAAGCCCGTTGCAGGCCTGCACCACCTCCATGCCGTAGATCTCCTGCGGATGTTCAATGATGCCTTCTGAAAGGGAAAACCCGATGGCAAACAGCTCCAGATCCTTGGGCGAGGCCATCATCACCACGTGCGAAATGCCGTTGTAGACCAGCGCAACGGGAACTTCCTGCGCCAGGAAATCGGGGATGGCATCGCTAACGTGGGGCGGTCTGTGTACCGACAGCTCGACAATGCCCACGGGCAGCGGCGACGGACGGTTAACACGGTTTTGTTTAGACACAGCGGTATTCCTGAACAACCACGGAGGTGAGCCTGCTATTGCACCATAAACCACAGGCCCTGCGCATAGTATGGATCAACTTTTCGTCACCCATCCCCGTCAAGTTTACCTACTCACTAAGGAGAGGTGCAATGCGGACGCCGCTACACCCCTTTAACATGTAAGGGCTTTAAAGTGATCGTTATCACATTTTATAATCAATGCCGTGATAATACGTTCACTTTGTTTTAACCAGATAAGAACAGTCTTACCGACATTGTGGTATTCTGGATATATCCCTCGCGGAATTGAGGGTTTAACGCAAATTTTAAGCGCTGTGGTTACCGTTTAACCGCAGCGTAAAAACGAAAAGCAATGTCGAAATGAACCAAGGAGTGACCCATGCAGGTCAGCAGAAGGCAGTTCTTTAAGATCTGCGCTGGCGGTATGGCAGGCACAACGGCGGCGGCGCTGGGCTTTGCCCCAGGCGTAGCGCTGGCGGAAACGCGGCAGTATAAGCTGCTGCGCACCCGCGAAACCCGTAACACCTGCACGTACTGCTCCGTTGGCTGTGGGCTGTTAATGTACAGCCTCGGCGACGGTGCAAAAAACGCCAAAGCGTCTATTTTCCACATCGAAGGCGACCCGGATCACCCGGTTAACCGCGGCGCGCTGTGCCCGAAAGGGGCCGGTCTGGTGGACTTTATCCACTCTGAAAGCCGCCTGAAGTTCCCGGAATATCGTGCGCCAGGCTCCGATAAGTGGCAGCAAATCAGCTGGGAAACCGCGTTTGACCGCATCGCAAAACTCATCAAAGAAGATCGCGATGCCAACTTTATCGCTAAGAACGCTGACGGCGTCACGGTCAACCGCTGGCTCTCCACCGGCATGCTCTGCGCCTCGGCTTCCAGCAACGAAACCGGCTATTTAACCCAGAAATTCACGCGCGCACTCGGCATGCTCGCGGTCGACAACCAGGCGCGCGTCTGACACGGACCAACGGTAGCAAGTCTTGCTCCAACATTTGGTCGCGGTGCGATGACCAACCACTGGGTCGACATCAAAAACGCCAACCTTATCGTGGTGATGGGCGGTAACGCCGCTGAAGCGCACCCCGTCGGGTTCCGCTGGGCGATGGAAGCCAAAATCCACAACGGCGCGAAGCTGATTGTGATCGATCCCCGCTTTACGCGTACGGCGTCAGTGGCGGATTTCTACACCCCTATTCGTTCAGGTACTGACATCACTTTCCTGTCAGGCGTACTGCTGTACCTGATGACCAACGAAAAATACAACCGCGAATACACCGAAGCTTATACCAACGCCAGCCTGATCGTGCGTGAGGACTACAGCTTCGAAGATGGCCTGTTCAGCGGTTACGACGCGGAAAAACGCAAATACGACAAGACCAGCTGGAACTACGAGCTGGACGAAAAAGGCTTTGCGAAGCGCGACACCACTCTGCAACACCCGCGCTGCGTGTGGAACCTGCTGAAAGAGCACGTTTCCCGCTACACGCCGGAAGTTGTCGAAAACATCTGCGGCACGCCGAAAGCGGACTTCCTGAAGGTCTGCGAGATGATCGCGGAAACCAGCGCCAAAGATAAGACCGCGTCGTTCCTGTATGCGCTCGGCTGGACGCAGCACTCCATCGGCGCGCAGAACATTCGCACCATGGCGATGGTGCAATTGCTGCTCGGCAACATGGGCATGGCGGGCGGCGGCGTGAACGCCCTGCGCGGCCACTCCAACATTCAGGGTCTGACCGACCTCGGCCTGCTGTCGCAGAGCCTGACGGGCTACATGAACCTGCCGAGCGAGAAGCAAACCGACCTGCAAACCTACCTGACGGCCAGCACGCCAAAACCGCTGCTCGAAGGCCAGGTGAACTACTGGGGCAACTATCCGAAGTTCTTCGTCTCGCTGATGAAAGCCTTCTACGGCGACAAGGCGACGGCGGAAAACAGCTGGGGCTTTGACTGGCTGCCGAAGTGGGACAAAGGCTACGACGTGCTTCAGTATTTCGAAATGATGCACCAGGGCCAGGTCAACGGCTACATCTGCCAGGGCTTTAACCCGGTGGCCTCGTTCCCGAACAAGAACAAGGTTGTCGAATCGCTCTCAAAACTGAAGTTCCTGGTGACGATTGATCCGCTCAACACCGAAACCTCGACCTTCTGGCAGAACCACGGCGAGTCGAACGACGTCGATCCGTCGAAGATTCAGACCGAAGTGTTCCGCCTGCCGTCCACCTGCTTCGCAGAAGAGAACGGGTCTATCGTTAACTCCGGCCGCTGGCTGCAGTGGCACTGGAAGGGCGCGGACGCCCCTGGCATCGCCCTGAACGACGGCGAGATCCTGGCCGGCATCTTCTTGCGCCTGCGTAAGATGTACGCCTCCGAAGGCGGCGCGACCCCGGAACCGGTCCTGAACATGACCTGGAACTACTCGACGCCGGAAAACCCTGCGCCGGAAGAAGTGGCGATGGAGAGCAACGGCAAGGCGCTGGCGGACGTTATCGACCCGGCGACCGGTACCGTGCTGGCGAAGAAAGGCGATCAGCTCAGCACCTTTGCGCACCTGCGCGATGACGGCACCACCTCCAGCGGCTGCTGGATCTTCGCTGGCAGCTGGACGCCGAAGGGCAACCAGATGGCCAACCGCGATAACGCCGACCCGTCGGGCCTCGGCAATACGCTGGGCTGGGCGTGGGCGTGGCCGCTGAACCGCCGCATCCTCTATAACCGCGCCTCCGCTGATCCGCAGGGCAACCCGTGGGATCCGAAGCGTCAGCTTCTGAAGTGGGACGGCGCGAAGTGGGGCGGCGTGGACATTCCGGACTACAGCACTGCCGCACCGGGCAGCGACGTCGGGCCGTTCATCATGCAGCCTGAAGGGATGGGACGCCTGTTTGCTATCGACAAGATGGCGGAAGGGCCGTTCCCGGAACACTACGAGCCGTTTGAAACGCCGCTGGGCACCAACCCGCTGCACCCGAACGTGGTCTCTAACCCGGCCGCGCGTATCTTCAAGGGCGACTTTGAGGCGCTGGGTAAAAAGGACAAGTTCCCGTACGTGGGCACCACCTACCGTCTGACCGAGCACTTCCACTACTGGACCAAGCACGCGCTGCTTAACGCCATCGCGCAGCCGGAACAGTTCGTGGAGATCGGCGAGAAGCTGGCGGATAAGCTCGGCATCGCCCATGGCGATACCGTGAAGGTCTCCTCCAACCGCGGCTACATCAAGGCCAAGGCGGTGGTGACCAAGCGTATTCGCACGCTGAACGTTCACGGCCAGCAGGTGGATACCATCGGTATTCCGATTCACTGGGGTTACGAGGGCGTGGCGAAGAAAGGGTTCATTGCGAACACCCTGACGCCGTTCGTCGGCGATGCGAACACGCAGACGCCGGAGTTTAAGGCCTTCCTCGTGAACGTGGAAAAGGTGTAACGGAGACGACCTATGGCTTATCAATCTCAAGACATTATCCGTCGTTCCGCGACTAACGGTTTCACCCCCGCACCTCAGGCGCGGGACCACCAGCAGGAAGTGGCGAAGCTTATCGACGTGACCACCTGCATCGGCTGTAAAGCCTGTCAGGTGGCCTGCTCGGAGTGGAACGACCTGCGTGACGAAGTGGGTCATAACGTCGGGGTGTACGATAACCCCGCGGACCTGACCGCCAAGTCCTGGACGGTGATGCGTTTCTCCGAGGTGGAGCAAAACGACAAGCTGGAATGGCTGATCCGCAAAGACGGCTGTATGCACTGCGCGGACCCGGGCTGCCTGAAGGCATGCCCGTCGGAAGGGGCCATCATTCAGTACGCCAACGGCATCGTCGACTTCCAGTCCGAACAGTGCATCGGCTGCGGCTACTGCATCGCGGGCTGTCCGTTCGACGTGCCGCGCCTGAACCCGGAAGACAACCGCGTCTACAAATGCACGCTGTGCGTAGACCGCGTCACCGTCGGCCAGGAGCCTGCGTGCGTGAAGACCTGCCCAACCGGCGCGATCCACTTTGGCTCCAAAGAGGACATGAAAACGCTGGCGGGTGAGCGCGTATCCGAGCTGAAAACCCGTGGTTACGACAACGCGGGCCTGTACGATCCGGCCGGGGTGGGTGGTACGCACGTGATGTACGTGCTGCACCACGCCGACAAGCCGAACCTGTACCACGGCCTGCCGGAGAACCCGGAAATCAGCGCCACCGTGAAGTTCTGGAAAGGCATCTGGAAACCGCTGGCAGCGGTAGGCTTTGCTGCCACCTTCGCAGCGAGCATCTTCCACTACGTCGGCGTCGGTCCGAACCGTGCGGAAGAGGAAGACGACAACCTGCATGAAGAGAAAGACGAGGTGCGCAAATGAGAAAACGTGACACCATCGTGCGCTACACCGCGCCGGAACGCATCAACCACTGGGTCACCGCCTTCTGCTTCATGCTGGCGGCGATAAGCGGGCTGGGGTTCTTCTTCCCGTCCTTCAACTGGCTGATGCAGATCATGGGGACACCGCAGCTGGCGCGTATACTGCACCCGTTTGTTGGCGTCATCATGTTCGCGTCGTTCATCATCATGTTTTTCCGATACTGGCACCATAACCTAATCAATCGGGATGATATCTTTTGGGCGAAGAATATTCGTAAGATCGTCGTCAACGAGGAAGTGGGTGATACCGGGCGCTATAACTTCGGCCAGAAATGCGTATTCTGGGCGGCGATTATCTTCCTGGTCCTGTTGCTGGCAAGCGGCGTGATCATCTGGCGTCCGTACTTTGCGCCTGCTTTCTCAATCCCGGTGATCCGATTCGCGCTGATGCTGCATTCATTTGCCGCAGTGGCGTTGATTGTGGTTATCATGGTGCATATCTACGCCGCCCTCTGGGTGAAAGGCACCATTACCGCGATGGTGGAAGGCTGGGTTACCAAAACGTGGGCGAAGAAACATCACCCGCGCTGGTACCGCGAAGTCCGCCAGAAACAGGAAAAGTCATCTGAATGAGTATTCGCATAATCCCGCAAGATGAGCTGGGGTCGAGCGAGAAACGCACGGCGGATTATATTCCGCCGCTGTTATTCCCCAGACTCAAGAACCTCTACAACCGCCGCGCGGAGCGTCTGCGCGAGCTGGCCGAGAGCAACCCGCTGGGCGATTTTCTGCGCTTTGCGGCGCTGGTCGCCCACGCGCAGGAAGTGGTGCTGTACGACCACCCGCTGCAGATGGACCTCACCGCGCGCATCAAGGAAGCCAGCGATCGGGGCAAGCCGCCGCTGGATATTCACGTCCTGCCGCGCGACAAGCACTGGCATAAGCTGCTGCACTCGCTGATTGCCGAGCTGAAGCCCGAGATGAGCGGCACCGCGCTGGCGGTGATCGAGAATCTGGAAAAAGCGTCGGACATGGAGCTGGAAGAGATGGCGAGCGCGCTGTTTGCGTCCGACTTCTCATTGGTGAGCAGCGATAAAGCGCCGTTTATCTGGGCCGCCCTGTCGCTCTACTGGGCGCAGATGGCGAGCCTGATCCCCGGCAAAGCGCGCGCCGAATACGGCGAAGCGCGTCAGTTCTGCCCGGTCTGCGGCTCCATGCCGGTATCGAGCATGGTGCAAATCGGCACCACGCAGGGGCTGCGCTACCTGCACTGCAACCTGTGCGAAACCGAGTGGCACGTGGTGCGCATCAAGTGCAGCAACTGCGAGCAGACCCGCGACCTCAACTACTGGTCGCTGGAAAATGAAGACGCGGCGGTGAAAGCCGAAAGCTGCGGCGACTGCGGAACCTACCTGAAGATCCTCTATCAGGAAAAAGACCCGAAAGTCGAAGCCGTGGCCGACGATCTCGCCTCGCTGATTCTGGACGCAAAGATGGAGCAAGAGGGCTTTGCCCGCAGCTCGATCAACCCGTTCCTGTTCCCGGGTGAAGGGGAGTAATCTCCTGTAGTGGCTCGTACCTTGCGAGCCACGCTCCGTTTTCTTGTTAATCCCCCCGTCGCTTCCTGCATTTTCGGATTCTGTTTACCCCCCCTTCCGTAGATAAATCGGCCTTTCTTCGCCACTATTCCCGCCTTATCAAAACATGACAAATTGCAAGGGAATATGTCGAAATGGAATTTCGAACCTTAGCGCCCCTTACGCGCTTTTCTTTTCGCTGCGCGTTTCTCTGCCTCTCTTCGGCCGCCGTCGCCGCGCCGGGGGACGAGCAGTTTATTCTGCAACAGCAGCGCCAGCAGGCGCTGGAAGCCCAGCTGACGCCTCCCGCGCCCGACGTTCGGCTGCAAGCGCCTGAAAAGCGCGACGACGGCGGCGAGTTTGCGGCCGAAACGCCCTGCTTCACGATCCGTGACGTCACGCTGTCCGGGCACGACGCGCTCCCGCACTGGGTGCCGCTGCAGCGCATGGCCAATCAGGCCGTGGGGAAATGCCTCGGCGCGAAGGGTATCAACCACGTCATGAGCCTGCTGCAAAACCGGCTGATTTCCCACGGCTGGACGACCGCTCGCGTGCTGGCTCCCGCGCAGGATTTAAAAAGCGGGCATTTGGCGCTGGCCGTTATTCCAGGGAAGATCCGCCACGTCAGGTTAACCGACGACAGCAGCCGCTGGCTGTGGCTGTACAGCGCCTTCCCGGCTCACGACGGCAACCTGCTTGATCTGCGTGATATCGAGCAGGGCCTCGAGAACCTCCAGCGCCTGCCCACCGTGAAGGTCGAAATGGACATCGTTCCGGCCGAGCGGCCCGGCGAGAGCGATATCGTCATTACCCGCGAGCAAAGTAAGTTCTGGCGGCTTGGCCTGTCGCTTGATGATTCCGGCACCTCGTCCACGGGCCGCTATCAGGGCGGGATGACGCTTTCGCTGGATAACCCGCTGGCGCTGAGCGATCTCTTCTGGTTCTCCATTAACCATGACCTCCAGACCGGGCCGGAAAAAGGCAACCAGAACCTCAGCGCCCACTGGTCCGTTCCCGTGGGCTGGTGGGCATTTTCCTTCACCGGCAGCGACTACCACTACCACCAGACCGTGGCGGGCCTTAACGGCGACATTCGCTACAGCGGTAAAAGCCAGAGCCTGGTGGCGCAGGCCAGCCGGGTGCTGCACCGCAGCAGCGCGCAGAAAACCACCTTCACCTGGGACGTAGAAAGCCGGATAACGAAAAACTACATCGACGACACCGAGGTGGAGGTGCAGCGCCGCCACGTCTCCTCCTGGAAGGCCGGGCTTCAGCATCGCCACTATATCGGCCCCGCCACGCTTGATGCGGGCATCAGCTACCAGCGCGGCACGCGGTGGTTTGGCGCGCAGCCTGCCCCGGAAGAGACGTTCGAAGAAGCCACCGCGCTAGGCCGTATTCTTCGCACCAACGCGCGCCTGAGCCTGCCGTTTGAGCTGAGCGCGCAGCGCCTGCGCTACGACGTGGCCTGGCAGCGTCAGACCAGCAACACGCCGCTCACGTCGCAGGATCAGTTCTCCATCGGCGGGCGCTGGACGGTGCGCGGCTTTGACGGCGAACGCACGCTTAACGCCGATCGCGGCTGGCTGGTGCGTAACGATCTCTCCTGGCAGACCCCGCTTGCCGGAGCCGAATTTTACCTTGCAGCCGACTACGGCGAGGTCGCGGGCAAGGGGACCGAATACCTCACGGGCGCTCACCTGGCCGGTGGCGCCGCGGGCCTGCGCGGCGCGATCTGGAAAGTGGGTTACGACGCCTTCGCGGGCGTACCCTTCTCCCGCCCCGACGGCTTTAAAACCAGCCCGGCGACCTTCGGCTTCAACCTGAATATGGATTTCTGACCGCGCGCGAGGGCAGCCGACGGAGCCGTCACTGCCCGCTGTACGGACATAAAAATAAAAGGATTTCACCATGAATAAACGCCTGCACCGTATCGTCTTCAATAAAGCCCGCGGCATGCTGATGGTCGTCTCCGAGCTTGCCCGCGGCTGTACGGGAAGCGCGGCCTCTTCCGGCATCGGGCACGCTCTTCAGCGCCTTGTCTGCCGCGTCGGGGCGCTCAGCCTCGCCCTGTGGTTGGCCTCCGGTGCAGTAACGGTACAGGCCGCCGGCATCGTGGCGGACGCCTCCGCGCCCGCGAAGCAACAGCCCACCGTCATCAGCAGCGCAAACGGTACGACGCAGGTGAATATCCAGACGCCGTCGGCGGGCGGCGTCTCCCGCAATACCTACAGCCAGTTCGACGTGGGCCGGGATGGGGTGATCCTCAACAACTCGCATAAAAACGCCTCAACCCAGATCGGCGGCATGGTCACGGCCAACCCGTGGCTGGCGAAGGGCGAGGCGAAGGTCATCCTCAACGAGGTGAACGCGCGCAACCCGAGCCAGCTCAACGGCTACATCGAAGTGGCCGGGCAGAAGGCCGACGTGGTCATCGCCAGCCCGTCCGGCATTACCTGCGACGGCTGCGGCTTTATCAACGCCGGGCGCGCCACGCTGACCACAGGCACCGCGCAGATGCAGGACGGCCGGATAACCAGGTATCAGGTGGAGCGCGGTGAGATCGCCGTGAACGGCAGCGGGCTGGATGCCTCACGGCAGACGCACACCGACATCATCGCCCGGGCGGTACAGGTGAACGCCGCCATTCACGCACAGGATCTGCGCGTCACCGCCGGGCGCAACGCGGTGGATGCCGCCCATGAAAAGGTCACCGCCCTCGCGGGTAGCGGTTCGGCGAAGCCCGCGCTGGCGCTGGACGTCGCGCAGGTCGGCGGCATGTACGCCGGAAAAATTCGCCTGCTCGGCACGGAAAAAGGCGTCGGGGTGCGCAACGCGGGCAATATCGGCGCGGAAGCGGGCGCGGTCACCCTTTCCGCCGACGGGCGTATTGAAAACAGCGGCAACATCACCGCGCAGCAGGATATCCGCCTCACCACGAACGAGAACCTCACCAGCAGCGGCACGGTCTACGCAGGCGGTAACGCCGCGGTCACCGCCGCTGGCGCGCTGCACCACGACGGTTTTCTGGCCGGGGCGGGCAGCGTGAAGGTTGAAGCAGACCACGTGACCGGCACCTCGCGGAGCGTTCTGGCGGCTGGACTCAACGCTGACGGCAGCGTTGCTGACCGCGGAGACCTGACCGTCACCAGCCGCGGCCAGTTAAGCTCGCAGGGGCAGCACCAGGCCGCGGGCGACGCGCGCCTGACCGGCAGCGGCCTCGATCTGCACGGCAGCCAGACCGCCGGGCGCAACGTGACCCTGAACGCACAGGGCAAGGACGTCATCACCGCGCAGGCCACCGTCGGCGCGCGACGGAGCCTGACGGTGCAGCAGGCCGCGACGATAGACAACCGCGGGGGCGCGCTCGGCGGCGAGACGCTTGCTCTTGATGCCCGCCGCCTGCTCAACGCGGGAGGCAAGCTGGTGCAGACCGGCACGAACGACCTGACGCTCGCCCTGCGGGACGGGCTGGATAACCAGGACGGCGCCATCAGCAGCAACGCAAAGCGGTTCACCATCGACACCACAACGCTAAACAACACGCGCGGCCAGCTGCTGCACGGCGGCGAGCAGTTCACCGTTTCCGCCAGCAGCGTACAGGGCAACGGCGGCGAGCTGTTCAGCAGCGGCAGCCTGACGTTAAGCGCGGGCCAGCTGCAGATGGACGACAGCGTAACCCAGGCACAGCGGCTGACGGTCAATGCCGACAGCCTCTCGCACCGCAGTGGAACGATGTTACAGATCGGCGACGACGCGATGTCGCTCACCCTGCGGGGCGGGCTGGATAACCAGGACGGGCAGATTATTGCGCAGAACGGCGGCCTGACCTTCAGCGCCGCGCAGGTCAACAACCGGCAGGGCACGCTCGCCGCGGCCGGTGCGCTGACCGGGAAAAGCACCGCCTTCGATAACACCGACGGTCTGATCCAGACAAACGCCGCCCTGACGCTCGACACGCAGGGGCAAACGCTCATCAACCAGCAGGGCAGCGAGCGCGGGGGGATTTTCAGCGGCGGCAGCCTGACGCTCAACAGCGGCGAGCTGAATAACGCGCAGGGCCTTATCGCGAGCGGCAGCGACATCAGCATCGACACGCAGGGCCAGGCGCTCAACAACCAGAACGGCGCGATTCAGGCCGCCGGGCAGGCCGCGCTACGCGTCAGCGAGCTGGACAACCGCCGCGGCAGCCTGGCGGGCGGTGCCATTGACGTTCAGGCCACCGCCCTGCTCAACCAGGACGGCGAGCTGCTCTCTCCCGGCGATATCCAGATTGCCGCCGGGCTGACGGACAACACCGCGGGCCTGATGCGCAGCGGCGGCACGCTGTCCGTCACCGCGCAGTCATTGCTGAACGACGCCACCTCCGGCGAAGACCGGGGCATCGAGGGCGACACCGTGAGCATCGTCAGCCAGACCGTCAGCAACGCGGAGGGAGCCATGCGGGCTGGCCGACAGCTCGCCCTAAACGTGACCACCGCGCTCAACAACGCCCTCGGCCTGCTCTCCGCCGAACGGCAGCTGGACGTCAGCGGCGGAAAAACGCTCAGCGTCACCAACACCGGCGGCACGCTGATCGCCGATGAAGGCGTAGGCCTCACTGCGCGCGACCTTAGCGGCGACGGCGAGATCCTCTCTCTGGGCGATCTCGCCCTGACGCTTGCGCAGGCGTTCACCAACAGCGGGCGGGTTATCGCGGTCGGCAACGCCAACATCAGTGTTGCCAAGGCGGTGACCAACAACGCGCAGATTCAGGCGGGCGGCACGCTGACGCTCGCGGCGAACAAGCTGACCAATAACGCTGACAGCGAGATCAGCGCCGGTGAAAATCACCTGATCATTAAGAACGCCGTGACCAACAAAGGCCTGCTCGACGGTGGCCTCACCTGGATTGAGAGCGGCTCGCTCACCAACGCCCCTTCCGGGCGCATCTACGGCGACCACGTCGCCATCGCCACCGGCACGCTGGATAACTCCGGCAACGGCAAAAAGGCGCCGGTCATCGCCGCCCGCGCGCGGCTGGACATCGGGGCGCAGACCGTGACCAACCGGGAGCACGGCCTGATTTACAGCGACGGCGACATGGCGATCGGCGGCACGCTGGACGAGAACCATATGGCCAGCGGCCAGGCGCAGCTGATCGACAACCACAGCGCGCGCATCGAGGCTGGCGGCAGCCTGCGGCTTGACGTCGCCACGCTGAACAACATTAACGACCACCTGAGCACAAAAATCGTCACCACCGAAACCAGCAAGCGTCACGAGATGACGTACCAGGGCGACATCGTGCGCTACGACTGGAGCGAGGTCGATCTCAGCAAAACGGACAAGTACGGCGTCCACGACGCGCAGACGCCGGACGGGAAAGGCGGCAAGGAGTTTTACGAGTACGACTACACCCGCAAGGTGCAGGAGACGCAGGTCACCCGCAGCGATCCGGGCCAGATTATCGCGGGCGGCAACATGGCCATCACCGCCGGACAGATAACCAACCGCGACAGCCAGATTGTGGCAGGCGGCACGCTCAGCGCGCTTGCAGGCCGGATTGATAACGAAGCCACCACCGGCGTGCGTATCACCACCGATACCGGCACCCAGACCCGTTGGTACGCCAAAAAGAAGAAGAAAAAGGTAGGCGGCACCAAAACGACACAGGGCAAGGACCGGAGCAGCTACGCCCCGGCACCGCTGACGGAGACGATCGATCTCGGCATTCTCGCCTGGCAGGGCAACGCCAGCGTGACCGGCTCCGGCACCGTCATCACCGCGCGGGACGACGTGCAGCTCAGCGGCCCGGAGAGCGCGCGCGGCGACAGCAGCCTCTCCCCGGTCGTTATCGTTCCGGTCACCGCCAGCGGCGAGACGCCGCGTGAAATCCGGGTGCTGACGCCCGACGTCCGCCTGCCGGACAGCAGCCTTTACGTGGTGCATCCGGAAAGCAGCGCGGGCTACCTGGTGGAGACCGATCCGCGCTTTGCGAACAACCGCGAATGGCTCGGCTCGGATTATATGATGAGCCAGCTGACCCGCGACCCGGACCGGATCCTGCGTCGCCTCGGCGATGGCTACTACGAGCAGAAGCTGATCCGCGATCAGGTCATGGCCCTGACGGGGCAGCGCTTCCTCGGGAACTACGCCAGCGACGAGGCCCAGTATCAGGCGCTAATGGACAACGGCGTCACCTTCGCCCGCCAGTACAACCTGGTGCCGGGCGTCGCCCTGACGCCGGAGCAGATGGCCCTGCTCACCACCGACATGGTGTGGATGGTGACGCAGACCGTCACCCTGCCGGACGGCAGCCGCGAAGAGGTGCTGGTGCCGCAGGTGTATGCCCGCGTGCAGCCCGGCGACGTTGACGGCAGCGGCGCGCTGCTGGCCGGGCGCCAGGTGGCGCTGAACGTGGCGGGCGACCTGACCAACAGCGGCACCCTCGCCGGACGCGAGCGCGCGCAGGTTTCCGCGCAGAACATCAGCAACACCGGGCGCATGGACGCCGGAGCGCTTAGCCTCGCCGCCCGGGATGACATCATCAACACCGGCGGACGGCTCACCGGGCGCGACGGCGTGACGCTCGCCGCCGGGCGGGACATCATCAGCCGCAGCACGATTACCACCAACGCCGACGGCCAGTACATTGACCGTCTGGCCACGGTGTTCGTCCAGAACGAGAACGGCACGCTGCAGCTCGCCGCACGCAACGACATTCGCCTGGACGCCACGCAGATCAACAGCCAGGGCGACGCCCTGCTGCAGGCCGGACACGACATCACCCTCGGCGTGCAGACGCTGACCCACAGCGAGGAAAGCAGCTTCGGCAAGGACACCTGGCGCACCCTGACCCAGCACGAGGATGCGGGCAGCAGCCTCACGGCCCGCGGCAACCTCACGCTCGCGGCGGGCAATAACCTGATCGCCACCGCCGCCGCGCTCGACGCCGGGATGGCGCTGATGGTGCAGGCTGACAACGACGTCACCATCAATGCCGGACGGAGCGGCTATCACCTCACCGAACACAGCAAGCAGCAGAGCAGCGGCCTGCTCTCGGGCAAATCGCTGGAGACCCACGACGAGACCCTGGTTAACCGCGCCACCGCCTCCCGCCTGGGCGGCGACAGCGTGACCATCGTCAGCGGCCGGGACCTCACCGTCAGCGGCAGCCAGGTCATCGGCACGCAGGACGTGGCGCTCGCCGCCGGGAATAACCTGTCGGTGACAACTGCCGAAGAGTCCTCGCAGGAAATCCACTGGCGGCAGGAGAAAAAAACCGGCCTGTCCGGCACGGGCGGCATTGGCGCCAGCTACGGCAAGCAGAGCCTTAAGATCTCCGACACCGCGCAGGACGCCACCCATCGCGGCAGCACCATCGGCTCCGTTAACGGCAATGTCACCCTGAGCGCGGGCAACGCCCTGAGCGTCCACGGCTCAGAGCTGATTGCCGGGCAGGACATGACGCTCGCCGGGAAAAACGTCAGCATCACCGCCGCCACCGACAGCGGCACCCAGACCCACACCGTCGAGCAGAAAACCTCCGGCCTGACCCTCGCGCTCTCCGGCGCTGCGGGCGGCGCGCTCGACAGCAGCGTCCGCACCCTGCAGCAGGCCAGTGAGACCGGTAACGACCGCCTCGCCGCCCTGCAGGCGGTGAAAGGCGCGCTGACCATCGGACAGGGCGCGCAGTCCGTCCTGCTCGACCAGGCCACCGGCAACCAGAAGGGCAACGACAACACCATCGGCGTCAGCCTCTCCTACGGCAGCCAGTCGTCAACCTCCACCCAGACCAGCACGCAGGCCACCGCGAAAGGCAGCAGCCTCACCGCCGGGAATAACCTCACCGTGGTGGCAACCGACGGCGACCTGCTGGTTCACGGCAGCCAGCTTGACGCGCAGAACGACCTGTGGTTACAGGCCAGCCGCGACGTGAACCTGATATCCGCCCTCAATACCTCGACGCTCGACGGCAAAAACGAAAGCCACGGCGGCAGCGCGGGCGTCGGTATCGGCTACGGCTCCGGCGGCGTTGGCTTCAGCGTCTCCGCCAGCGTCAACGGCGGCAAAGGCACAGAGCGCGGCAACGGCACCACCCACACCGAATCCCTTTTGAACGCCGGGGAGACGCTCAGCATCGTCAGCGGCCGCGACGCCACCCTCGCCGGGGCGCAGGCCCGCGGCAAAACCGTCGTCGCGGATATCGGGCGCAATCTGACCCTCGCCAGCGGGCAGGACACCGACAGCTACGACAGCAAACAGCAGAATATCAGCGCGGGCGGCAGCTTCTCCATTGGCTCCATGAGCGGCTCCGCCAGCGTCAGCTACAGCCGCGACAGGATGACCAGCGACTATGCCTCCGTGAAGGAGCAGACCGGCATCTTCGCGGGCACCGGCGGCTTTGACATCACCGTCGGCGACCACACGCAGCTCGACGGCGCGGTTATCGCCTCCACCGCCGCCGCGGACAGAAACCGCCTCGACACCGGGACGCTCGGCTGGACCGACATCCATAACGCCGCCGAATACGACGTGCAGCACCAGAGCGCGGGCATCAGCACCGGCGGCAGCATCGCCGGGCAGTTCGCAGGCAACATGGCGAGCAACCTGCTGGTCGGCGCGGACAGCAGCGGCAGCGCCGAGGGCACGACGCGCTCGGCGATTGAAAGCGGCACGGTGGTGGTGCGCGACACCACAAGCCAGACGCAGGACGTGGCGGACCTGAGCCGCGACACGGCGAACGCCAACGGCAGCATCGACGCCATCTTCGACAAGGAGAAGGAGCAGCGCAGGATGGAGGAGGCGCAGCTTATCGCCGAAATCGGCATGCAGGTGGCGGATATCGCTAAAACGCAGGGTGAAATCGCGAAGCAGGAGGCCATGAAGGACCCGGCCGCGCTCAGCGCCGCGGAGGAGAAGCTGAGGGGCGACGGCAAGAGCAACCCGACCCCGCAGGAGATAGCCGACCAGGCCGGGCGCACGGCGATGGAGCAGTACGGCACGGGAAGCGACATGCAGCGCGCCATCCAGGCCGCCACCGCGGCCGCTCAGGGGCTGGCGGGCGGCGACATGACCGCCGCGCTGGCCGGAGCCGCCGCGCCGTACGTGGCGGAAATTATCGGCCACCGGATGGGGCTGGAGAAGGAAGGTAAAGAGGCCGAAAAAGCCGCCGCCCATGCGGTGGCGAACGCCGTGCTGGCCGCGATGCAGGGCAAGGACGCACTTGCGGGCGCGGCGGGAGCGCTGGCCGGAGAGCTGGCGGGCAGTATCGCGCTGGAGATGTACGGCAAGGATGTTACTGCGCTGAGTGAAAGTGAAAAGCAGACCATCAGCGCGCTGGCGACCCTTGCCGCAGGAATAGCGGGCGGCGTAGCGGGAGACGGCACGGCAAGCGCCATTGCCGGGGCGCAGTCTGGGAAGACGGTGGTTGAGAATAACTCGCTGAGCCTGGTAACCAGAGGGTGTGCGGTTGCTGCTCCATGCCGGACGAAAGTTGCCGAGCAGTTGCTGGAAATAGGTGCAAAAGCAGGAGTAGCTAGCCTTGCCGGTAAGGCTATCAAGGATATTGCTGACAAGATGACATCAGACGAACTGGAACATCTTGTTACCCTGGAAATGATGGGTAATGATGAAATTACTAGTAAGTATCTTAGTTCACTCCAAGATAAATATTCACCTGCGCATACTGGGGGCGATCAACAGAGTGGTACCGAACATATCGGAATACTGGAAAATCCACTACCAGACATGAGTAAAGGAACTTCACTAGTTACACCAGATCAATCCGATAAGAATAGTTTTGTTATTACAGTATCCCCTGAAAGTCAGCCGGGGAAAAATGACGGCATATATATTAACCCGAGACCTATAGAAAATAGCGGCACACGTTATGTTTCTGAGTCAGTTGATAAAAATAGTTCTGCTAGCGCAGGAGATTTCTTTAAAGGAACAACATATACGGATAAAGTTAAGCAACAAGCTTCTTCTGGAGATTATCACTCATTCCCTGAATCTGTGGATAGTTATGCAGGAGAGGGGAAAATATCTGTAATCACAGGAGGCGATGGTGTGGAGCGTTTAAGACTACAGATATCTGGTAGTTATCGTGGACATGAAGGTGTATTTGAATACATTCGTGAACCAAATGGTTCCATAAATCACCGACTTTTTGTACCTAAATCATAGTGATAAGAGGTTTTAACAATGATAAATAAAATTTTAGAGCTATATTCACGCTGTGGAACAAGCCTTTTAGACGATGGGATTCATGATGCTGTGTTGCCGTTGTCTGTAGCAAACGAAGCTCTTGAATTATTTTCAGCCGCAAAGTGGATAGTTCTAGGAGGGGATGTTTATCAGCAAAAAAGTAATAAAATGCAGAACTTTTATGCAGATTGGCACTGTAATCTGAGCAGCCCATCAGAGAGTTGCAACTATGCAAAAGAGCATTTAAGTCTTTTAATAGGCGAAAATATATACGTATCATTTACCATAAAAAATTGAAAAATCCCGGCCACCGCGCCGGTATTTCGTTAGCACCGGCGGCAGCATCGCCGGACAGTTCGCGGGGAACATGGCGAGCAACTTGCTGGTCGGCGCGGACAGCAGCGGCAGCGCCGAGGGCACGACGCGCGCAGCCATCGGGGAAGGAACCGTTACCGTCCGTGATGGCGCAAGCCAGACGCAGGACGTGGCGGACCTGAGCCGCGACACTGCGAATGCCAACGGCAGCATCGACGCCATCTTCGACAAGGAGAAAGAGCAGCGCAGGATGGAGGAGGCGCAGCTTATCGCGGAAATCGGCATGCAGGTGGCGGATATCGCTAAAACGCAGGGTGAAATCGCGAAGCAGTAGGCCATGAAGGACCCGGCCGCGCTCAGCACCGCGGAGGAGAAGCTGAGGGCCGACGGCAGGAGCAACCCGACCCCGCAGGAGATAGCCGACCAGGCCGGGCGCACGGCGATGGAGCAGTACGGCACGGGCAGCGACATGCAGCGCGCCATCCAGGCCGCCACCGCCGCCGCTCAGGGGCTGGCGGGCGGCGACATGACCGCCGCGCTGGCCGGAGCCGCCGCGCCGTACGTGGCGGAAATCATCGGCCACCGGATGGGGCTGGAGAAGGAAGGTAAAGAGGCCGAAAAAGCCGCCGCCCACGCGGTCGCGAACGCCGTGCTGGCCGCGATGCAGGGGAAAGACGCACTTGCGGGCGCGGCGGGAGCGCTGGCCGGAGAGCTGGCGGCGAAAGCGATAATGGAATCGATGTATCCCGGTAAAAAAGCGGGAGACCTTGATGAAACGCAGAAGCAGACCATCAGCGCGCTGGCAACCCTTGCCGCAGGAATAGCGGGCGGCGTAGCGGGCGACGGCACGGCAAACGCCATTGCGGGGGCGCAGGCCGGAAAGACGGTGGTTGAGAATAACTCTCTGGCGCATGTGCTGGCAGCAACTGAAGCGAACAAACCGGGGACAGTAGAGAAATGGCAGGAAGAACAACAGGCTGCGATTAAGGAAGCCTGTAGCGGCGGTACGCCAGTTTCGTGTGAAACAGCCGTTGCAGCAATGGGGAGTTTAATGGCATGGCCGCTTTTACCTGAGGCAATGGCAACAACCAGTCTTATTGGCGCTTCCGCAAATGCAGGAATTAGTTATCTATTCAATGGCGAAGTGACCCCAAATGATGTCATTCTTGGATACTGGACAGGGGCATTAACTGCAAACACTGAGCTAATTGGAACCATGACCTGGAATGCTGCAAACGGAGCAACATCTAGTTATCTCAAAGGTGATGATCCACTCAAAGGCGGGGTAACCAGCGGGATTGCAACTGGCTTTGGCTATGGTGCAGGCAAACTCATCGAGTTACCACTTGATAAGTTCTTGAATCCAATGAAACCGTGGAAAGAATGGATTTGGACAGATATCGGGATGGGAATATCCAAACCACTACCAACTAATCCCGTACCTAGTATTTCTGGCAACATAGCTGGTTCCACAACAACAGAATATGGGAATAACCAAGCAGGAAAAACAAACGAGGAGCAAAAATGAAAAAAAAGTTCTCAAAATGGCCGCTAGCTTTTCTTTATTTAATAGTATCCTTACCTATTGGGATATTTATCTCTGTTACTGTTACACAAATTTTAATGAACGTATTTTATTTTTTCACTGACGGAATAGATCTCAATTTATCATCAATTGATTATTTTAAAATCTTTAAAGGAAGCGTTATTGGTGGTGTTATAGGTGCTATAGGCTGCTGGTATATATACTATAGGAATTATAGAAAACAATGACATATCCATCACAAAGCCAATCATGGTGAAAAATCCTACTATCAGTAGCAGACCATCAGCACGCTGGCGACACTTGCCGCAGGGATAGCGGGCGGCGTAGCGGGAGACGGCACGGCAAGCGCCATTGCGGGGGCGCAGGCCGGGAAGACGACGGTGGAAAATAACACGCTGAGTCTGCCGAAAGGGATGATGGACTATGGCATGGCAGCAACTTCCTGGAATCAGTATGCAGAGGATAACGGGCTATCAGCAGAAGAGAAACTGGCGGGGCTGGATAAACTGGCGAAAGGGGACTTACCGGAAGGGGCTAATATCACTAAAGCGATAGTGGAAGGTTATCAGGATGGGGTATTTATGGCTGGAGCCATTTATCTTGGCCCGACAGTCGCAGTGGGTAAAGGTGTTACTGGTGCGGTTATTGGTGGTGGGGCTAACTCTTTATTCCAGTACATGAATATGTCGCCAGGCAGTGAGTTTAGTTACTACAGCGCTGCCGTAGCGGCAGGTACTGGTTATCTGGCTCCAGGATATAAGATTGGTGGTAACACTCTTATTAATATGGGTGGTGCATATATGACTGATGGACCCAGCTTAACTGGTCAGGGCGGCGCCATTGCGGGGTCGCTGGCCGGAGGATATTTTGGAAAGTATGCTCCAAAGCTGATTGCGCCATACGTAGGGTCTTTTTCCGGTGTGATAGGAGATATTGGTTCTGCTTCGGTTTTTGAAATATCCAATGATACAGTTAAAGAATTAATAAAAAATAAGGATAAAAAACAATGAAGAAGAAAATGACACCTCTTATATTTATTCTTATTTTTATCTATATGACCACGGCTTTTTTTGCACTAGGTGTAGTTACCAGGATTGTAACAGCGGTTATTTATACTGGGGAAGTTTATTTATCGCTATCTGGTGTTATTAAAGTCGTTAAGATGAGTGTTGTCGCAGGAATACTTAGTGCAGTGGGATGTTTAATATTCAACAAAATAGACGAGTACAACACCCGCAAGAAACCACCAGTAGATCCCGATAAATGATCATCCTTGAACCGAAGATCCCTACCACCACCCAGGGATCTTCTCCTTAACCATCAGCCTTTAACCGGCTCGATCCGCAGGGATAGCGTAACCATGCGGTGAACTCATCTTCCAATTGTCTTTTGGTTCGTTAGCATCGGTTTTCTCTCCAGATATCTGAATATTGAGGAAAGAAATCAATGCAGCAACAAAAACTCTGTACGCTTGAAGAACGACGCCAGCATGTTGCCAGCTGGCGCGCCAGCGGCCTGACTCGTCAACAGTACTGCGAATTCTTACCACCATGCCACATCGAAATCCGGCACGGGTATGTCCGGTTAACGGCAGATAGTTGCTGCTTACCCGCATGTAAAGCTCGCAGCAAGCTGAGTCTTCGGTTTCACGCACATAAAACCGTACCGAAATAGTTTGTTCATCATGTCGCCAATTGACGCCCTTTTTATGCTCATGCTCACGATTTTTTGCTTCAGTTTCAATTACTGCACTTTCTGATTAGCCCCTCAGCACGAGACCTTATGCGGGATATCGCCTGGCGGATTAATTTCGCCCGGCGATAACAAAGAGGAGATCACTCCTCCTCATTCCCCCCTTCCTCAAACGCGCCAAAGGGCTTCGCGGGAAGGACGATGTAGGTGCCTTCAAACACTGCGCCCGGCGTTTCATCGCCGAACAGTTCAACCTGCATCTGTACGCGCGCCTTGCGGCCGCGGGCCAGACGGTCGAGGTCGCCGCCGAGCGCGCCGAGGTCGGCCACCGCGCTGGGCTTACCGCTGATCGGGGCGCTGTAGCGAATGTGGGCATCCGCCAGAATAATCGTGCCGCCGAGGTGGCGCTCGCGCAGCATCAGCCAGATCAGCCCCCAACCGGTGAGCGTCGCCAGCGAGAACAGGCTGCCCGCAAACAGCGTATGGTGCGGGTTCTGATTGCCGACTTCCGGCATGGTGGTAATGAACTTTTGCCCGGTGTACTGCTGGATGCGCACGCCCATTTTTTCACTCAGGGGAATGTGCTGATACCAGGCCTGCTGCAGCTGCCCGCACCAGTCGGCGCGGTGCAGAATGTCGTCCAGCGTGGCGATCGGCTTGATCATCAAAAAGTGACGAATCGGCGTGGTTTGCGGTGCGGTGATTTCGCCCTGGTTCACGAAGCCCAGCTTGGCAAAAAAATCCATCGCGTCTTCGCGGGCGCTACAGGTGACGCGCTTAACGCCCTCCTGGCGGGCGACGGACTCGAGCGTCATGGCGATCAGCGTCCCCAGGCCTTTATCCTGAACGGACGGATCCACCGCCATGAAGCGAATCGAGGCTTCGTTATCGCCATTGATATACAAACGTCCGACGGCGACGAGGTTGCCCTCTTCATCCACCACCATCTGGTGGTGCGCCATGGCGTCCCAGGCGTCGCGTTCCGAGCCTTTCGGCTGATGGAGCGGCTTGCGCAGCATTTCCCAGCGGAACTGGTAATACGCTTCCAGTTCTTCTTCCGTTTGCGGTACTCGAAGGTGATACATAGCTGTACTCTCTCTTGTTACCCGCGGCCGCGCCGCCAGCTGGCTCATACCTGGAGCCAGAACGTCACGGGGCCATCGTTCACCAGCGATACCTGCATATCCGCAGCGAATCGTCCGGTTTGCGTGTTCATATCCTGTTGGCGACAGCGCTCAACAAAGTATTCGTAAAGCGCTTCTGCGCGGTCCGGCGCGGCGCCTTTTGAGAAACTCGGACGCATGCCGCGCTCGGTGTCCGCCGCCAGCGTAAACTGGGAAACCACCAGCACGCTGCCGCCCGCCTGCTGAACGTTGAGGTTCATCTTGCCTTCCGCATCGCTAAAGATGCGGTAGCCCAGAACGCGTTCGCACAGGCGGTTCGCCTTTTGTTCGTCATCATCCTTTTCGACACCTAACAACACCAAAAGTCCTGGTCCAATTTCACCCGTCACCTCGTCCTCCACGGTGACGCTGGCACGGGTTACGCGCTGAATTAATGCAATCATGGTTGGTCTGCTTCTTGTTGTTCTTCAGCAAGTGCTGCTTTTTTGAGATCGCGGTATACGCCGAGAGTGACAGTAATTTCGGCGCCAAGCAAGACGATACACCACGTCCAGTAAACCCAGACAAACAAAATGGGGATCACCGCCAGCACGCCGTAAATCAGCTGATAGGACGGGAACATGGTGATGTAGAGGGCGAAGCCTTTCTTGCCCAGCTCAAAGAGAAGGGCCGCCACCAGCGCCCCAATAACGGCGTCGCGATTGGGCACGCGCGTGGTCGGCACCACGCTGTACAGCAGCCAGAAAGAGAGCCACGACAAAATCAGCGGGAAGATGCGCAGGACGTTATCGATCACGGTATTCAGATCGCTCGCCCAGCGCAGCGAAAGCAGGTACGAGCTGATGGCCAGGCTTGCCCCCGCCAGCAGCGGGCCTAGCGTTAAGATCATCCAGTAGACGGCAAACGAGTAAACCTTGGGCCGCGCTTTTTTACTCCGCCAGATGGTGTTGAGCGCGCTATCAATGGCGTACATCAGCAGCAGCGCCGTGACGATCAGCCCGCACGCCCCCACCGCCGTCATCTTGCTGGAGTTGGCGACAAACTGCTCGATGTAGTTCTGAATGATGTCGCCGGTGGCGGGGATGAAATTCGCGAAAACGAAGTGGCGAAGCTGCACGCTCACGTCCGCAAACATCGGGAAGGCGGAAAATAGCGCAAAGATAACGGCCACCAGCGGCACCAGCGAAAGCAGCGACACGTAGGCAAGGTTGCCCGCCAGCGTGGTCATGTTGTCTTCGTCAATGCGGTGCCAGAGGAGCTTCAGCCACGCGCGCAGCGGTCTTGTGTGGTGCGTGGCTTTTTGATGAACGGTTTTTAGCATAGCTGCTTCGCAAAGTAGTTCGGTATCGTCTCTTTTCCGGTCACCAGAATTGACGTGATGCCGAGCTGGTTAGCTCCCTCGATATTTTCGGCATTGTCGTCGAAAAAGACGGCATCGGCGGCGGAAACGCCTTCCGCCTGAAGTACGGCCTGATAAATCCGCGCTTCCGGTTTGCGCATGCCCATCTCCTGGGAAAGAAAGACCTTATCGGCCGCGGCATGGATTTCAGGGTATTCGTCCGGCCAGAAGGTGGTGTGCAGACGGTTGGTATTCGATAGCACAACCACGCGATGGCCCTGCTCGCGCAGCTTATGCATGATGTCCGTCACTTCCGGGCGGATCGCGACAAATACCGCCTGCCAGCCGTGAGAAAACTGCTCGTAGCTTAACGACAGCCCCATCTCCTGGCAGAAACGTTCTGCGAACGCTTCGTCGCTGATTTCGCCGCGCTCGTGCTGATGGAAGGTGTCACTCATTGCGAAGTTCTGTTTTAACGTCGCCAGCGGAACACGGCTAAAATCGCTCCATGCGCCCAGCACCCGGTTAAAATCGATGTCGACGATGACATTTCCTAAGTCAAAGATATAAAGCATGTTTATCTCCTTTCGCCGTGGAAAAGTAACTGTAGCGGGAAAGAGAAGGTTTGGCTATGCGCCAGGTTCAGCTTAGAGAAAGGAGCAGCCCGAACCTGACGCCCGGGCCGTGAGAGCATTAACCCGCCTGCTGTTCTTCTCCGCAATGGACCTCAACCACTTCAACCTTGCTGGATTTAAGGTGGTTTTGCAGCGCGGAGCCGGGGAGCTCATCGGTGAAGAGCGCGGTGGCCTGCGCCACGTTGCCAATTTCAACCGCCGCGGAGGCGTGATATTTCGTATGATCGGCCGCCAGTAAAATGTGGCGCGAGTGGGCGATCATGGTTTTCACCACGCTGGCCTCGTTGACGTCAAACTCCATCATCGCGCCGTCGTGCTCGATGGCCCCGACGCTGGTCACGAGGTAGTCCGCCCGAAAGCCGGACACAAAGGCCGTCGCCGCCGGGCCGATAATGCCGCCGTTGTGGGCGCGCAGCGTGCCGCCGGGCACCATCACTTCGAAACGCGGATTCTTATACAGAATATGCGCCACCCGCAGGCTATTGGTGATGATGCGCAGATGATTGTGGTTCAGCAGCGCCCGGGCCACGTGCTCCACGGTCGTCCCGATAGTGATAAAAATGGTGGAGCCATCGGGAATATAGTCCGCAATCGCTTCGGCAATCGCCCGCTTCTCTTCGGTCAGCGATACTTCGCGCTGCTCAAAGGCGGTGTTGACCACGCTGGATGCCCTGCCCGCGCCGCCGTGATGGCGCGTGATCAGCCCCTGCTCGCTGAGCTTACGAATATCGCGGCGGATCGTCTGCGTCGACACCTCCAGCAGCTGCGCGAGCTCATCAATATTCATGTAGCCACGTTCGGCAATCAGCGTCAGCAGCTGGTCGTGGCGCGGATTGCCGGTCAGCTCGGTAAGGCTCATGGGTTGTCCTCTGAAAACCATCTCGTCCCGCATTTTAACCATAAAGTGACAAAAAAGAGCGGGTTTGTGCACAGTCTGGGATACCCGCTCGCCCGCCAGGCCGCGTGCATTTCAGCGCGGCAACGGCGCTGGCAAAGCGAATAATATCAACGCCCGCCTGGCCTTGCGCCAGGCTGAATGCAAAGGCACCGTGGAAAACATCTCCCGCGCCGGTGGTGTCGACCACCTCCACCTTATAGCCTGGCTGGTGCTTAATCTGCTGATTCTCAAGCCACAGGCACCCTTCGGCACCGTTAGTGACATACACCTGTCCGTTTGTGAGCGTTTGCGACTTCTTCAGCGCCAGGCGGATATCCTGCTCGCCGGTCATTTTCCGCAGCCCGGGTGCGGAGAAGACCGCATGATCGCTTAACGCCACCAGGCTGGTGATGTCCTGCGGGGTGATGTCGCCGTCGAGTACCGTTACCGCCCCTGCCCGTCGCGCCAGGGTAAACGCCTTCTGCGTTCCCTCGTGCCAGCGAACGTCGGCCAGAACGACGTCCCACTGCGTGAAGTCGATCTCCTCCAGCCAGTCCGCGTCGGCCAGCAGGTCGGGGCTTGGGTAGTTCACGATGACGCGCTCACCCTGCGCATCCACCATAATCGCAGACTGCGAAGAGCGGGCGTTAGCGTAACGCTTGCAGTAGCGCGTGTTAACCCCCAAAGACTCCAGCTCCTGCAGCAGGCTCTGCCCGGTATCGTCATCCCCGACCCGGCCAATAAAATCAACCTGCGCCCCTAATTTCGCGGCGGCGACGGCAGCCGTTGCCGCTGGCCCGCCGCCGACTTCCCGGTAGTTATTCGCCACGTACTTTCCCCCTTCCGTGGGCAATCCCTCAACGTAATAAATCCTGTCCATCACGGTAATTCCGATACAAGCAATGCGAATCATGGCTGTTCCTTAAGCGTGAAAACCTGCCGCTATTTTAATTTTGCCAAATGTTTAAAAAGTGACGGCTGTCAATTTTTTGACCATAAATTACAAATACGATCAAAAACAGACAACGCAAACGCGCAATTTTTGACAAAACATGACACCACCAGCAGGAGAATCGTATGTCTGTCATCGCATTTATCGGCCTGGGGCAAATGGGCGCCCCGATGGCGAGCAACCTGCTCAACGCAGGGCACCAGCTTCAGGTTTATGACGTGAACCCGGAAGCGGTAAAAAAGCTTGTCGCCAAAGGCGCACAGGCCGCCGCCACGCCGGCTAACGCAGCCGAAGCGGCAGAGTTTGTCATCACCATGCTGCCCAACGGCGATCTGGTGCGCAGCGTGCTGTTCGGGGAAAACGGCGTGTGTGAATCGCTTAAGCGCGACGCGCTGGTCATCGATATGTCCACCATCCACCCGCTTCAAACGGACAAACTCATCGCCGAGATGCAGGCGCGCGGCTTCAGCATGATGGATGTGCCGGTGGGCCGCACGTCGGACAACGCCATTTCCGGCACCCTGCTGCTGCTGGCGGGCGGTAGCGAGCAGCAGGTCGAACGCGCCAAGCCGGTACTGATGTTGATGGGCAGCGAGCTCATCAACGCAGGCGGGCCGGGCATGGGCATCCGCGTAAAGCTGATCAACAACTACATGAGCATCGCCCTGAACGCCCTTTCCGCTGAGGCCGCCACGCTCTGTGAGGCGCTGGGGCTTTCGCTGGACGTCGCCCTCAGCGTGATGAGCGGCACCGCGGCCGGAAAAGGCCATTTCACGACCACCTGGCCGAACAAGGTGCTCAAAGGCGATCTTTCCCCTGCCTTCATGATCGACCTCGCCCACAAAGATCTGGGCATTGCCCTGGACGTTGCTAACCAGCTTCACGTTCCCATGCCGCTCGGCGCCGCTTCCCGCGAGGTTTACAGCCAGGCGCGCGCCGCCGGACGCGGCCGGGAAGACTGGTCAGCCATTCTGGAGCAGGTGCGCACCAGCGCCGGGCTCAAACGCTAATTTCACGTACCTACAAGGATTGACCTTATGACGCAGTACACCCTGAAAGAGATCACCCGCCCGTCCGGCGGTTTTGCGATGCTGGCGGTCGATCAGCGCGAAGCGATGCGCCTGATGTTTTCTGCCGCAGGCATGAAGGGGCCGATCGCCGACCAGCAGCTCACCGATTTTAAAGTCAGCGCGGCAAAAATCCTGTCGCCGCACGCCTCTGCCGTGCTGGTCGATCGCCAGTTCTGCTATCGCCAGATTATCGAGCAGCAGGCCGTCGCCAACAGCTGCGCGATGATTGTGGCCGCCGATGAATTTATTCCGGGCAACGGCATTCCTGTCGACAGCGTGGTGATTGATAAAAGCCTCGACGTTACGGCCCTCAAGCGCGAAGGCGCCAAAGCGCTGAAGCTGCTGGTGCTCTGGCGCAGCGATGAAGATCCGCAGCAGCGCCTGCAGATGGTTCATGAATTTAACCAGCTCTGCCACAGCCACGGGCTGTTGAGCATTATTGAACCGGTGGTGCGCCCACCGCGCCGCGGCGATAGGTTCGATCGCGAGCAGGCCATCATCGATACCGCAAAAGAACTCGGCGACAGCGGAGCCGATCTCTACAAAGTGGAAATGCCGCTCTTTGGTAAAGGCACGCAGCCGGAGCTGCTGACCGCGGCGCAGCGCCTGAACGAACACATCAATATGCCGTGGGTGATCCTCTCATCCGGCGTTGATGAAAAGCTGTTCCCGCGCGCCGTTCGCGTGGCCATGCAGGCCGGGGCCTCCGGCTTCCTGGCCGGGCGCGCCGTGTGGTCAACCGTCGTCGGCCTCCCGGATACAGAACTGATGCTGCGCGATATTTCCGCGCCGAAATTGCAACGTTTAGGCGACATCGTCGACGAAATGATGGCCCGCCGCTAATAAAAGGATATTCCAATGAAATGGTTTAACACGCTGAGCCACAACCGTTGGCTTGAACAGGAAACGGACCGCATTTTTGAGTTTGGTAAAAACGCCGCCGTGCCTACGGGCTTTGGCTGGCTGGGAAATAAAGGGCAGATCAAAGCCGATCAGGGCACGCACCTGTGGATCACCGCCCGCATGCTGCATACCTATTCCGTCGCCGCCAACATGGGTCGTCCGGGCGCGTATGCGCTGGTGGAGCACGGCATTAACGCGCTGAACGGCGCGCTGCGCGATAAAAAGCACGGCGGCTGGTACGCCTGCGTGAATGACGAAGGCGTGATCGACGCGTCCAAGCAGGGCTATCAGCATTTCTTCGTTCTGCTGGGCGCGGCAAGCGCCGTCACCACCGGCCATCCTGCCGCTCGCCAGCTGCTTGATGACGCTATCGAGATCATCGAGAAGTACTTCTGGAGCGAAGAAGAGCAGATGTGCCTGGAGTCGTGGGACGAAGCCTTTAGCAAAACCGAGGACTACCGCGGCGGGAACGCCAACATGCACGCCGTCGAGGCGTTCCTGATCGTCTACGACGTGACGCACGACCGCAAATGGCTCGACCGCGCCCTGCGCGTGGCCTCGGTGATTATTCACGACGTGGCCCGCAAAGGGGACTATCGCGTTAACGAACATTTCGACACCCAGTGGAACCCTATTCGCGATTACAACAAAGAGAATCCTGCCCACCGCTTCCGCGCCTATGGCGGCACGCCGGGCCACTGGATCGAGTGGGGTCGCCTGATGCTTCATCTGCGCGCCGCGCTGGAAGCCCGCTTTGAAACGCCGCCGGAGTGGCTGCTGGAAGATGCCAAAGGCCTGTTCCACGCGACCATTCGCGACGCGTGGGCGCCGGATGGCGCAGACGGCATCGTGTATACCGTCGACTGGGACGGCAAACCAATCGTGCGTGAACGCGTGCGCTGGCCCATCGTGGAAGCCATGGGAACGGCCTACGCGCTGTGGACCGTCACCGGCGAGAAGCAGTATGAGACCTGGTATCAGACCTGGTGGGAATACTGCATCAAGTACCTGATGGACTATGAAAACGGTTCGTGGTGGCAGGAGCTGGACACCAATAACGAAGTGACCACCAAAGTGTGGGACGGCAAGCAGGATATTTACCATCTGCTGCACTGCCTGGTGATCCCGCGCCTGCCGCTGGCTCCGGGGCTTGCGCCGGCTGTGGCTGCCGGGCTGCTGGACAGCCTGGCGAAGTAAGCGGCGGCTTCATTGTCATTGCCGGATGGCGCTTCGCTTATCCGGCCTACAAAACAAGGCAAATAGCGGAGAGAGGGAATGCATAAGAGTGGCGTCACCATCGTATTGGCTGCGGGAGACTACCGGGCAGAGATCGTGAGCGTTGGCGCGGGCATCGCCTCGCTGACGCACCGCGGTCGTCACCTCGTCATCCCGCATCCTCCGGAAGAGATGCCGCTGGCGCATCTGGGGAAAGTCCTGCTTCCCTGGCCTAATCGCATCGCGGACGGGAGCTATGAGTACGGCGGGCGCACGTTTACTCCTGCGATCAACGATCGCGCAGGGAATACCGCCATCCATGGGCTGCTGGCGTGGCAAAACTGGCAGATTGTGGAGCAGACGCCCGGGCGCGTCACGCTGTCTGCGTTTTTAGCGCCGACCTATGGATACCCTTTCATGCTCTCCGCCGAGGTGAGCTACTGGCTGGATGAAACCGTGGGCCTCAGCGCCCGCATTTTTAGCCGCAATATCGGGGATGTCACCGCGCCGTATGGCGCGGGCATCCACCCGTATCTGACCTGTGATCTGCAACCCGTTGACGAGTGCGAGCTACGGCTGCCTACCCGCGACGTTTTTGATGTGGTTAGGAAAACGATGTTGACGGACCCCAGACTCGATTTCCTGACGTCGCGCCCCGTCGGCGGCACGCAAATCGATCACACCTTTAAAGCGCCGGAAGGCCAAAGCGCCTATCAGGTTGAAATGACGCATCCGCAAACGGGCCTGTCCGTCCGGCTGCAAACCCGCGCGCCGTGGTTGCAGGTTTACTCGGGTGAAAAGCTGGAGCGGAAAGGGATGGCCGTCGAACCGATGAGCTGCCCGCCGAACGCCTTTAATTCCGGCATTGATTTGGTGCATCTCAATCCGGGCGACGGCCACTCGATGTGCTTTGACATTGGCTGCAAATAACAAAAAAAGAAACGCTTACCCTACAACGGAGGTCGTTATGGCTTCGCAATTTACTGATATAGAACTGATCACCCAGGACGATGGCTTTACGCTGTCGTTCCAGGCTCGTCCCATTCTGCATCACAGCCGTCAAACGCCATGCCTGTGGCTTGGAACGGGGACGGCCGATATTGAGATGTTTCGCGGCAACTTCAGCATCAAAGATAAGCTTCGCGAGAAAATCGCGCTGACGGAAGCCAGCGTACAAAAGCACGACTCAGGCTGGCGCATTCTCTTTTCACGCGGCGACACGGCCCGCGCCACGCTCGCCGTTCATCAGGATGAAAACGGTCGCCTGGTGCTGGATCTTCACAACGATAACGCCAGCCACAACCGCATCTGGCTGAGGGTAGCGGCGAAGCCAGAAGATCACATTTACGGCTGCGGCGAACAGTTCTCCTATTTTGATCTGCGCGGTAAACCCTTCCCGCTCTGGACCAGTGAACAGGGCGTGGGGCGCAATAAAAAAACGCACGTGACCTGGCTTGCCGACTGCAAGGAAAACGCCGGAGGCGACTACTACTGGACCTTCTTCCCCCAGCCGACGTTTGTCAGCACCCAAAAGTATTACTGCCACGTGGATAACAGCGGGTACATGAATTTCGACTTCAGCGCCCCGGACTTTCACGAGCTGGCTTTCTGGGAGGATAACGCCACGCTGCGCTTTGAATGTGCGCCAACGTACGTCGATCTGCTGGAAAAATTAACGGCGCTGCTCGGCCGCCAGCCTGAGCTGCCGGACTGGGTTTACGACGGCGTGACCCTGGGCGTGCAGGGCGGCACCGACGTGTGCCAGCAAAAGCTCGACGCCATGCGCGAAGGCGGCGTGAAGGTGAACGGCATCTGGGCGCAGGACTGGTCCGGCATCCGCATGACCTCGTTCGGCAAGCGCGTGATGTGGAACTGGAAGTGGAACCGCGAGCTGTATCCGCAGCTTGATCAACGCATCGCGCAGTGGAAGCAGGAGGGCGTGCGGTTCCTCTCCTATATCAACCCCTACGTCGCCAGCGACAAAGACCTTTGCGACGAGGCGGCGAAGCGCGGCTATCTGACCAAAGACGCCGACGGCAAGGACTACCACGTTGAGTTCGGCGAGTTTTACGCGGGCGTTATCGACCTGACCAATCCGGAAGCCTACGACTGGTACAAAGAGGTGATTAAAAAGAACCTGATTGCGCTGGGCTGCGGCGGCTGGATGGCCGACTTCGGGGAATATCTGCCGACCGATACCTTCCTGCACAACGGCGTCAGCGCGGAGATCATGCATAATGCCTGGCCCGCGCTGTGGGCGAAGTGTAACTACGAGGCGCTGGAAGAGACCGGCAAGCTCGGCGAGATCCTGTTCTTTATGCGCGCGGGTTACACCGGCAGCCAGAAGTACGCCACCATGATGTGGGCGGGCGATCAGAACGTCGACTGGAGCCTCGACGACGGGCTGGCCTCGGTGATCCCGGCGGCGCTCTCTCTGGCCATGAGCGGACACGGCCTGCACCACAGCGATATCGGCGGTTACACCACCCTCTTCGAGATGAAGCGCAGCAAAGAGCTGCTGTTGCGCTGGTGCGATTTCAGCGCCTTCACGCCGATGATGCGCACCCACGAGGGCAATCGTCCTGGCGATAACTGGCAGTTCGACGGCGACGCGGAAACCATCGCCCACTTCGCGCGTATGACTACGGTTTTCACCACGCTGAAGCCGTATATCAAAGCCGCCGTCGCGCAGAACGCCAAAAGCGGCCTGCCGGTCATGCGCCCCCTGTTCCTGCACTACGAGGACGATCGGCGCACCTACGACCTGAAATATCAGTATCTGCTTGGGCGTGACCTGCTGGTGGCGCCGGTTTACGAGCAGGGACGACGCGACTGGACGGTATATCTGCCGCAGGACAGATGGATCCACGTCTGGACAGGCCAGGAATACGCGGGCGGTGACGTTACCGTTGACGCCCCGCTCGGGCAACCGCCGGTCTTTTATCGCGCCAGCAGTGAATGGCAATCGCTCTTCGCCCCACTCCGCACCCTGGCTATCCGAGGCTAATCATGGACTTTTTTACGCTCTTTACGCCCGACGGCGTTCAGCTGGACTACAGCGTCATGGCGCTGGTTATCGCCATTATGTTTATGTACACCTTCGTTGGCATTTGCGCCGGATTCGGCGGGGCATTAACCACGATGCCGCTGATTACCCTGCTGCTGCCGTTAAAAATGGCCGCGCCGATGTCGGTGATTGTCGGCACCGCCACCGCGCTGTACGCCACCTGGCTGTCGCGCAAAGAAACGAACTGGCGCTCCGCGCTGGTGCTGATTGTGTTCTCCTTTGCAGGCATTCCGGTGGGGATTTACGCGCTGTCGTACCTACCCGATCACATCATGAAAATCGGCCTTGGCGGTTTCCTGATCCTCTACTCGTTCTACAGCCTGTTTATTCCGCGTCTGCCGGTGTACGACAAAAACTGGATCGCCATGCCGATCGGCGTGATTGCCGGCGCGCTGGGATCGGCGTTTTCCACTAACGGGCCGCCGGTGGTGATTTACGGCATGCTGCGCAATCTGGCTCCGGCCGCTTTTCGCGGTACGCTGAACGCGTTTTTCACCGCCAACAACATCGCCATTATCGGGGGGCTCACCACCAGCGGCATTCTGACGGTGTCGACCGTCAAGCTGGTGCTGTTCTGCATCCCGACCATGATTCTGGGCTCGCTGGTGGGCCAGTACGTGCATAAGCGGATTTCCGTTAACGTATTCCGTGTGATGGTGTTTTTACTGCTGATTGCCTCCGGCGCGATGCTGATTAAAGGCGCTACCGGGATTTCCGCGCTCAGCGCGCTGCTGCCTGTCTTTGGCCTGCTGCTGGTGCTGCACCTGCTGTTTGGCAAAAAGGTCGCGGCGATCCGCGCGGCTAGTCAGTCATAAGAAGGAGCGGGCGATGAGTCAGGTTATCAGTGAAAGCGGCAGCGATCCGGCACGGTTGCGTTTGCCGTTTAAAGAGAAGGTCGCCTACGGGATGGGCGAGCTCGGGTCGAATATCCTGCTGGATATCGGCACCCTGTATCTGCTGAAATTTTACACCGACGTGCTGGGACTGCCCGGCACCTACGGTGGGGTTATCTTTCTGGTGGCGAAGTTCTTTACGGCCTTTACCGATATGGGCACCGGCATCATGCTCGACTCGCGCCGAAAGATTGGCCCGACAGGCAAGTTCCGCCCGTTCGTGCTGTACGCCGCCTTCCCGGTGGCGCTGTTGGCGGTGGCCAACTTTGTCGGCACGCCGTTTGATATCACCGGGAAGACGCTCATCGCCACGCTGCTGTTCATGCTCTACGGCCTGGTCTTCAGCATGATGAACTGCTCCTACGGGGCAATGGTGCCTGCCATCACCAAAAATCCGGACGAGCGGGCTTCGCTTGCGGCCTGGCGTCAGGGAGGCGCAACGCTCGGGCTGCTGCTCTGCACGGTGGGCTTCGTGCCGGTGATGAACCTGATGGAGGGAAATCCGCAGCGTGGCTATATTTTTGCCGCCGCGCTGTTTTCCCTTTGCGGCCTGTTCTGTATGTGGTGCTGCTACGCTGGCGTGAAGGAGCGCTATGTAGAAACCCAGCCCGCCAATCCGGCACAAAAACCCGGATTGCTTGCCTCGTTTCGCGCCATCGCCGGGAATCGCCCGCTGTTTATCCTCTGCATTGCCAATCTCTGCACGCTTGGGGCGTTCAACGTTAAGCTCGCGATTCAGGTGTATTACACGCAGTACGTGCTTAACGACCCGATTCTTTTGTCCTGGATGGGCTTCTTCAGCATGGGCTGCATCTTTGTCGGCGTGTTTTTGATGCCCGGCGCGGTGCGGCGCTTCGGCAAGAAAAAGGTCTATCTCGGCGGCCTGCTGATTTGGGTGACAGGCGATCTGCTCAACTACTTCTTCGGCGGCGGCTCGGTGAGCTTTGTGGCGTTCTCCTGCCTGGCGTTTTTCGGTTCCGCTTTCGTTAACAGCCTGAACTGGGCGCTGGTGTCCGACACCGTTGAATACGGCGAGTGGCGAACCGGCGTGCGCTCGGAAGGTACGGTATACACCGGTTTTACCTTCTTTCGCAAAGTCTCCCAGGCGCTGGCCGGTTTCTTCCCTGGACTGATGCTCACGCAAATCGGCTATGTGCCCAACGTGGTGCAATCCACCAGCACGGTGGAAGGCCTTCGCGAGCTGATTTTTATCTGGCCGAGCGCGCTGGCGGTCATCACCATCGTGGCAATGGGCTTTTTCTATACCCTCGATGAGAAGATGTACGTCCGCATCGTAAAAGAAATCGAAACGCGTAAGCGTACGGCCTGATGGACAATGAGAGGGCAACTATGACGCTTCACAACCCGTTAACCCTGACGCTGAGCCTGCGGGAGAAATGTGCCTATGGCCTTGGCGACGTAGGCTCAAACCTGATGCTGAGCATCGGCACGCTGTATCTGCTGAAGTTCTATACCGACGAGCTGGGGATGCCGGCTTTTTACGGCGGCGTGATTTTCCTGGTGGCGAAATTTTTCACCGCCTTTACCGACATGCTTACCGGCGTGCTGCTCGACTCGCGAAGGAACATCGGTGCCAGAGGGAAATTCCGTCCGTTCATTCTTTATGCGTCTTTACCGGTCGCCATTGTCTCCGCCGCGCAGTTTATGGCGAATGACTTTAGCCTGACGGTCAAAACCGCCCTCGCCACCGCGTTGTTTATGCTGTTTGGCCTGTTCTACAGCCTGATGAACTGCTCTTATGGCGCGATGGTGCCGGCTATCACCAAAAATCCGCAGGAGCGGGCGCATCTCGCCGCCTGGCGACAGGGTGGAGCAACCCTGGGCCTGCTGATCTGCACCGTTGGATTTATGCCCATTCAGGGGCTGTTCAGCGCGAAACCGTCGCTGGGTTATCTGGTGGCTGCGCTGCTGTTCGTCACCGTCGGGCTGTTTTGCATGTGGGGGTGCTACAGCGGCGTGAAGGAGCGCTACATTGAGCGCTCGCCCGATCACCATAAGCCGACCATTGTGAAATCGATCTGCGCCATCTTTCGCAATCCCCCGCTGCTGGTGTTATGCATTGCGAATCTCTGCACGCTGGCGGCTTTCAACATCAAGCTGGCCATTCAGGTCTACTACACGCAGTACGTTTTAAACGACGTTCAGCTGCTGGCATGGATGGGCTTTTTTAGCATGGGCTGCATTTTACTCGGCGTGCTGCTCGTTCCTGCCGCGGTGAAGCGCTTTGGCAAGAAACAGGTGTATCTGGGCGGGCTGGTTCTGTGGGCCGCTGGCGATATGCTGAACTTTGTCTGGGGCAGCAGCTCTGCGCTGTTCGTGGCGTTCTCCTGCGTCGCATTCTTCGGCACGGCGTTCGTTAACAGCCTCAACTGGGCGCTGGTGCCGGATACGGTCGACTATGGCGAATGGAAAACGGGGATCCGTGCTGAAGGCTCGGTGTATACCGGCTATACCTTCTCGCGGAAAATATCCGCCGCGCTGGCGGGCTTCTTACCCGGCATTATGCTGACGCAAATTGGCTATGTGCCGAATGTCGTCCAAAGCGCCGGGGCGCTGTCCGGTTTGCGCCAGCTTATCTTCCTCTGGCCCTGCGCGCTGGCTATTCTCGCGGCATTAACGATGGGGCTTTTTTACAGGCTCAACGAGGCGCGGTTTGCGCTGATCATCGAAGAACTGGCCCGGCGTAAGCAGGTACAGGTTTCAGATACCGCAAAAATTAATGCCCGGGACACGCTGAGCACCGCCTGAACGTCAGCCACAAAAAAGCCGCTGAAGTCAGCGGCTTTTTTCATTCAGAGTAAAAATTACTCTTCTTTCGCACCGCGCATTGCGCGTTTACGATCGTTCTCGGTCAGGTGACGTTTACGGATACGAATTGACTGTGGAGTCACTTCTACCAGTTCGTCATCATCGATGAACTCCAGAGCCTGCTCCAGGGTCATCTTGATCGGTGGAACCAGAACCGTTGCTTCGTCCGTACCGGACGCACGCATGTTGGTCAGTTTCTTACCGGTCAGGCAGTTTACGGTCAGGTCGTTAGAACGGCTGTGAATACCGATGATCTGGCCTTCGTACACTTCCGCACCGTGACCCAGGAACAGCTTACCGCGGTCCTGCAGGCTGAACAGTGCAAACGCAACCGCTTTGCCCTGACCGTTGGAGATCAGCACGCCGTTGTTACGCTGGCCCACGTCGCCCGGACGAACGTCGTCGTAGTGGCTGAAGGTGGAGTACAGCAGACCGGTACCAGAGGTCATGGTCATGAACTCTGAACGGAAGCCGATCAGGCCGCGGCTTGGGATCACGTAGTCGAGACGCACGCGGCCTTTGCCGTCTGGATTCATGTTTTTCAGGTCGCCTTTACGCTCGCCCAGCGCCTGCATTACAGAACCCTGGTGCTGCTCTTCAACGTCCAGGGTCACGTTTTCGAACGGCTCTTGTTTGCGGCCGTCGATTTCGCGGAAGATAACTTTCGGACGGGAAACCGCCATTTCGAAACCTTCACGACGCATGTTTTCGATCAGAACTGACAGGTGCAGCTCACCACGACCGGAAACGCGGAATGCGTCCGCATCTGGGGTTTCTTCAACGCGCAGCGCAACGTTGTGCACCAGCTCTTTGTTCAGGCGGTCAAGGATCTGACGAGAGGTAACGAACTTACCTTCTTTACCACAGAACGGAGAGGTGTTGACGTTGAAAAACATGGATACGGTTGGTTCATCAACGGACAGGGCCGGCAGCGCTTCGACGTTCTGCGGATCGCAGATGGTGTCGGAGATGTTCAGCTCACCCAGACCGGTGATGGCAATGATATCGCCCGCTTCAGCAATGTCGCTCTCGATACGCTCAAGACCCAGGTGAGTCAGGACTTTACCGACTTTACCGTTACGGGTTTTGCCTTCGCTATCGATGATAGTGACCTGCTGGTTAGGCTTAACTTTACCGCGCTTGATGCGACCAATGCCGATGACGCCAACGTAGTTGTTGTAGTCCAGCTGAGAGATCTGCATCTGCAGGGTGCCGTCGAGATCGACGTTTGGAGCCGGAACACGGTCAACAATCGCCTGATACAGCGGGGTCATGTCTTCAGCCATGTCTTCGTGGTCCAGACCGGCGATACCGTTCAGCGCAGAAGCGTAAACGATAGGGAAGTCCAGCTGCTCGTCGGTCGCGTCGAGGTTAACGAACAGGTCGAATACCTGATCAACAACCCAGTCAGGACGCGCGCCAGGGCGGTCAACTTTGTTGATAACAACAATTGGCTTCAGACCATGGGCAAACGCCTTTTTGGTCACAAAGCGCGTCTGCGGCATTGGGCCATCCATTGCGTCAACGACCAGCAGAACGGAGTCTACCATGGACATTACACGTTCAACTTCACCACCGAAGTCGGCGTGGCCTGGGGTATCAACGATGTTGATACGGTAGTCATTCCATTTGATGGCGGTGTTTTTGGCGAGGATGGTAATCCCACGCTCTTTCTCCAAATCGTTGGAGTCCATCACGCGTTCTTGAGTTTCGGCACGAGCATCAAACGTACCGGACTGCTGCAGCAGCTTATCAACCAGGGTAGTTTTACCATGGTCGACGTGCGCGATGATGGCGATGTTACGCAATTTTTCGATCACAACTTTGCCTCAGGCATTTAGAAATAGCGCGTTATTGTACACGGATTAATCGCACTACAAAACAGGATCACAAACATCCCCCGCAAACAAGTATTGCAGAGATGCTTTGTGATCGCTTTCACGGAGCGGTAAAAGGGCACTTTAACGTAAATTGCACCAATATGGTGCTCAATGTTCACATTGAAGCACTATACTGGTGCAACAAATCCATTGTAGTGCAGCACTTTTGCACTATGGTGCGCATGATAACGCCTTTTTGGGGTGTTTTAAAAGTTGGCACAGATTTCGCTTTACAGAAATACAGTAAAAAAATGGCAGCACGGCCGATTTGAAGACCTCGTTACCACGACGACAATGACCAATCTGGAGAGTAAGTATGTCCGCTGAACACGTTTTGACGATGCTGAACGAACATGAAGTGAAGTTTGTTGATCTGCGCTTCACCGATACCAAAGGTAAAGAACAGCACGTCACAATTCCTGCTCATCAGGTGAACGCCGAATTCTTTGAAGAAGGCAAAATGTTTGACGGCTCCTCCATCGGCGGCTGGAAAGGCATTAACGAATCCGACATGGTTCTGATGCCAGACGCCTCTACTGCGCTCATTGACCCGTTCTTCGAAGAGTCTACGCTGATCATCCGTTGCGATATCCTCGAGCCAGGCACGCTGCAGGGCTACGACCGCGACCCGCGCTCCATCGCGAAACGCGCTGAAGAGTATCTACGTTCTACCGGCATCGCGGACACCGTGCTGTTCGGGCCAGAGCCTGAGTTCTTCCTGTTCGACGACATCCGCTTCGGCGCAACGATTTCCGGTTCTCACGTGGCTATCGATGACATCGAAGGCGCGTGGAACTCCTCCACCAAATACGAAGGTGGTAACAAAGGTCACCGTCCTGGCGTGAAAGGCGGTTACTTCCCGGTTCCTCCGGTCGATTCTTCACAGGACATCCGCTCTACCATGTGTCTGATCATGGAAGAGATGGGCCTGGTGGTTGAAGCGCATCACCACGAAGTGGCTACTGCTGGCCAGAACGAAATCGCAACCCGCTTTAACACCATGACCAAGAAAGCGGACGAGATTCAGATCTACAAATACGTTGTGCACAACGTGGCGCACCGTTTCGGTAAAACCGCGACCTTCATGCCAAAACCGATGTTTGGCGACAACGGTTCCGGTATGCACTGCCACATGTCCCTGTCCAAGAACGGTACCAACCTGTTCTCTGGCGACAAGTATGCCGGTCTGTCCGAGCAGGCGCTGCACTACATCGGCGGTGTGATTAAGCACGCTAAAGCGATCAACGCCCTGGCGAACCCAACCACCAACTCCTACAAGCGTCTGGTCCCAGGCTACGAAGCGCCGGTTATGCTGGCCTACTCTGCCCGTAACCGTTCCGCTTCTATCCGTATCCCGGTGGTTGCTTCTCCGAAAGCGCGTCGTATCGAAGTGCGCTTCCCGGACCCGGCGGCTAACCCATACCTGTGCTTCGCCGCGCTGCTGATGGCCGGTCTGGACGGTATTAAGAACAAGATCCACCCTGGCGAAGCCATGGATAAAAACCTGTACGATCTGCCGCCAGAAGAAGCGAAAGAGATCCCACAGGTTGCAGGCTCTCTGGAAGAAGCCCTGCAGGCGCTGGACGCAGACCGTGAGTTCCTGACGGCCGGCGGCGTGTTCACCGATGAAGCGATCGACGCTTACATCGCGCTGCGCACCGAAGAGAACGACCGCGTACGCATGACGCCGCACCCGGTTGAGTTCGAACTGTACTACAGCGTTTAAAGAAGAATAAAAACTCTGCGCAATGCGTCGCGAGAGTTTTAAAAGCCAATGGATTTCTTGCCGCAGCAACGCGGCTGTAGCGAGAAAGACGCAGGTTTTAGTTGCCGTGGAAACTTTTTAGCCCATCTCAGGATGGGCTTTTTTCTCCGCCAACGGTCTGATTCCCCGCGCTTTTTGTTAACAAAAAGCTATACTGCACTAAATTAGTGCAAACAACTCCAGGAGACTGCTGAATGGCAACTGGCACGCTGCCCGATGCTGGGCAGATCCTCAATTCCCTGATTACCAGCATTTTGCTTGTTGATGACGAGCTGGCCGTGCATTACGCCAACCCGGCGGCGCAGCAGCTGCTGGCGCAGAGCGCGCGCAAGCTGTTTGGCACCCCGCTCCCGGAGCTGCTGAGCTATTTCTCGCTGAACGTCGAGCTGATGCGCGAAAGCCTGCTCGCCGGACAGGGGTTTACCGACAACGAAGTGACGCTGGTGATTGACGGGCGCTCGCATATTCTCTCCCTGACGGCGCAGCGTCTTCCTGACGGCATGATCCTGCTGGAGATGGCGCCGATGGACAATCAGCGCCGCCTGAGCCAGGAACAGCTTCAGCATGCGCAGCAAATAGCCGCCCGCGACCTGGTGCGCGGCCTGGCCCACGAAATCAAAAACCCGCTGGGCGGCCTGCGCGGCGCGGCGCAGCTGTTAACCAAAGCGCTGCCCGATCCTTCGCTGGCGGAATATACCAACGTTATCATCGAGCAGGCGGACCGCCTGCGTAATCTGGTGGACCGTCTTTTAGGGCCGCAGCACCCCGGCATGCACGTTTCAGAGAGCATCCACAAGGTGGCGGAGCGCGTGGTGAAGCTGGTGTCGATGGAGCTGCCGGAAAACGTCACGCTGGTGCGTGACTACGATCCCAGCCTGCCGGAGCTGGCGCACGATCCCGACCAGATTGAACAGGTGCTGCTGAACATCGTGCGTAACGCGCTGCAGGCGCTGGGACCGGAAGGGGGCGAGATCATTCTGCGCACCCGCACGGCGTTCCAGCTCACGCTGCACGGCGTGCGCTATCGCCTGGCGGCGCGCATCGACGTTGAGGATAACGGGCCGGGCATTCCACCGCATTTGCAGGACACGCTGTTCTACCCGATGGTGAGCGGGCGCGAAGGCGGTACCGGCCTGGGATTATCCATTGCCCGCAGCCTGATTGACCAACACTCAGGCAAAATTGAATTTACCAGTTGGCCGGGACATACCGAGTTCTCGGTTTTCCTGCCGATTAAAAAATAAAGGTGACGAGTATGCAACGAGGGATAGTCTGGGTAGTCGATGACGATAGCTCCATCCGTTGGGTGCTTGAACGCGCGCTCACGGGGGCCGGATTAAGCTGCACAACGTTTGAAAGCGGCAGCGAGGTGCTCGACGCACTCACCACCAAAACGCCGGACGTGCTGCTGTCGGACATTCGTATGCCGGGCATGGACGGGCTGGCGCTCTTAAAGCAGATCAAACAGCGTCATCCGATGCTTCCGGTCATCATAATGACCGCGCACTCGGACCTGGATGCCGCCGTGAGCGCGTATCAGCAGGGCGCGTTTGACTACCTGCCCAAGCCGTTTGATATCGACGAGGCGGTTGCCCTGGTCGAGCGCGCCATTAGCCACTATCAGGAACAGCAGCAGCCGCGCAACGCGCCGGATTTTGGCCCGACGACGGACATCATCGGCGAAGCGCCCGCGATGCAGGACGTGTTTCGCATCATTGGCCGCCTGTCCCGCTCGTCAATCAGCGTATTAATCAACGGTGAATCGGGTACCGGTAAAGAGCTGGTTGCGCACGCGCTGCATCGCCATAGCCCGCGCGCAAAGTCGCCGTTTATCGCCCTGAATATGGCGGCGATCCCGAAGGATTTGATTGAATCCGAGCTGTTTGGCCACGAGAAAGGCGCGTTTACCGGGGCGAACACCATTCGCCAGGGGCGTTTCGAACAGGCGGATGGCGGCACGCTTTTCCTGGACGAAATCGGCGATATGCCGCTGGACGTGCAGACGCGCCTGCTTCGCGTGCTGGCCGACGGGCAGTTTTACCGCGTGGGCGGCTACGCGCCCGTTAAGGTGGACGTGCGCATCATCGCCGCGACGCACCAGAACCTGGAGCTGCGCGTGCAGGAGGGGAAGTTTCGTGAAGACTTATTCCACCGCCTGAACGTTATCCGCGTGCATCTGCCGCCGCTGCGCGAGCGTCGTGAGGACATTCCACGCCTGGCGCGCCATTTCCTGCAGGTGGCCGCCCGCGAGCTGGGCGTCGAAGCGAAGCAGCTGCATCCGGAAACCGACGCCGCCCTCACCCGCCTGGCGTGGCCCGGCAACGTGCGCCAGCTTGAGAACACCTGCCGCTGGCTAACCGTGATGGCCGCCGGACAGGAGGTGTTGATTCAGGATTTACCGAGTGAGCTGTTTGAAGCGACCGTGCCTGAAAGCAGCACCGGCCACGCGCTGCCGGACAGCTGGGCGACGCTGCTGGCGCAGTGGGCCGACCGCGCGCTGCGTTCCGGTCATCAAAACCTGCTTTCTGAGGCTCAGCCGGAGCTGGAACGTACGCTGTTGACCACGGCGCTGCGCCATACGCAGGGCCACAAGCAGGAAGCCGCGCGCCTGCTGGGATGGGGGCGCAACACCCTCACGCGCAAGCTGAAAGAGCTGGGAATGGAGTGATTGTGTACAGTGCCGGGTGGCGCTTCGCCTACCCGGCCTGCAATGCCACGTTTGCAATGCGCCTTAAATCACCCGCGAGAACTGCTGCAGGCGCGCTTTCTGGCGCAGGTAGGCATCGAAGCACATGCAGATGTTACGAATCAACAGGCGCCCTTTTGGCGTCACCTCGATCGCACCATCAGCGACATCCACCAGCCCATCTTTTGCCAGCGGCGCCAGCAGCTTCAGGTCTTCCGCAAAGTAATCGCTGAAGTGCAGATCCCACTGCGCTTCCACGTCGCTGAAATCGAGGCGGAAGTTGCAGATAAGCGCTTTTATCACGTCGCGGCGGATGCAGTCGTCGCGGGTCAATGCGATCCCCCGCCACAGGGCGTTGCCGGTGTCGTCCACCTGCTGATAATAGTGCTTCAGCTCTTTCTGGTTCTGCGCATAACAGTCGCCGATCATGCTGATGGCGGAAACGCCCATACCGAGCAGATCCGTGTCGCCCTGCGTGGTGTAACCCTGGAAGTTGCGGTGCAGTACGCCCTCGCGCTGGGCGATCGCCAGCTCGTCGTCCGGGCGGGCAAAGTGATCCATACCGATAAACTGGTAGCCGGTGTCGGTCAGCGAGGTGATGGTTTCCTGCAGAATATCCAGCTTTTGCTGGGCAGACGGCAGGTCCGCATCCTTGATTTTGCGCTGCGCCGCAAACAGCGTCGGCAGGTGCGCATAGTTAAAGACGCTCAGGCGATCGGGATTAAGTTCGGCCACGCGCTTGAGCGTGAAGGCAAAGCTCTCCGGCGTCTGCTTCGGCAGGCCGTAGATAAGATCGATGTTGGTCGAGGTAAACCCAATATCGCGCGCGCAGTTGAGTAAGGCGAAGATAAATTCTTCGTCCTGCTCGCGGTTAACCAAACGCTGCACCTCTTTGTTGAAATCCTGCACGCCCATGCTCAGGCGGTTGAAGCCTTCCGCGCGTAAGTGATCCAGTACATCCAGCTCAATTTCGCGCGGATCGACCTCGATCGAGATTTCGGCGTCGTCGTTAAACGCGAAGTTGCCGCGCAGCAGCGTCATCAAACGGCTGATTTGCGCTTTATTCAGATAGGTCGGCGTACCGCCGCCCCAGTGAAGCTGGGTGACATGACGCCCTGTAAACAGCGGCGCGCGGTGAAGAATTTCCTGCTCGAGCGCATCCAGATATTGATCGGCCTTGTGCTGCTGGCGGGTCACAATTTTGTTGCAGCCGCAGAAGTAGCAGAGCTTGTGGCAGAACGGAATGTGAACGTATAGCGAGAGCGGGCGCTCGGGATAGCGCGCAACGGCCTGCTGAAAATCAGCTTCGCCAAAGGTGTCTGCGAACTCAAGCGCAGTGGGGTATGAGGTATAACGCGGCCCGGAATAGTTATATTTCTGGATTAGCGCCAAATCCCAGTCGATAGATGGTACAGACATGCTCACTCCTTCCGTTGGTGTCGCGTTCGTATACGGCGGCCCTTTCTGGCCCCATTGTGGGCCATCATTCGGGTGCGCAGCCACTTCTGTCGCCGCGACAACCGCCGTAGTTTAACGAATAACCACACCAGATAACATATAACCGGAAGGGTTATAAGCAGGACGAGCGTGCCTGCCGGATGCAAACGTTAGTTTCCACCCTTCAGAAGACGCATCATGTCTTCCTGCTTTTCTTCTTCCTCTTCGTCGTCTTCATCGTCATAAGACAGACCCAGCTTCTGCATCAGCTCGTCAATGCGATCCAGCTTGGCATCAACCCATGACTGCTCTTCTGCGGTGAGGGTTTCACCCTCTTCAAGACGTTCCAGCAGCGCGTCCAGGCGCTCATCGTTCTCCAGCAAATCCAGCTCAGCCTGCGGTGAAAGCATAGGTTTCTCGCTCTTTGGTTTGTGCTGCTTAGTGACCGGGGTGTCTGTCACGCCCAGAGGAATGGGAGTTTTACTGCCGATGCGTGGATCTTTCTGCGGTTTGCCTTTTGCAGACCCACCTTCAGCACCGCTACCGCTTGCACGGCTGCCCGCAGCGTGGCCACGATGCTTTTTATCGCGTTTGCGATCGCGCGCTTCCTGGTTCAGTTCTTCGCGCGTTTTGCGGCGTGCTTTTGCAGGACGTTTCGCGCCCGCTGCGGTAGTCGGTTTTTTCATGATGTTTTATCTTTAAGTCGTTTTCTTCAGTATAGAATTGCGGCGAAATCTAGCAGAAAGCAAGCAAAGAAAAAAGGCGACAGAGCAATCTGTCGCCTTTTTTCCTGACTCTCAACCCTTAACGGGCCAGACAATCCATGTTTGCCAACAACAAACCCTGTTTATCCCTTGGCTAATACCGTCCGTGATACGGTTCCATTTCCTGTTTAAACGCCTCCAGGCGCTTGTCATCCTGACAATCCTGAGTCTTCGCCTCCTGGCGCTCCTGACCCTTGTCCTTAAGTCGTTATCCTGTGGCATCCTCGCCTTGACGCACACTTTACCTTTTTCCGTTAAAGTAACAAGCAACCAAAAGGAACAAAAATCAATTTTCGGATAATTACCCTAAATCAACTTTTTGATTTTAAACATATTGCTGTTTTTAACGCCTGCGATTTCTCTTAAATCTCCCATAGACTTTATGGCAGATCTCTCACAGACAGAAGGGTTTTAACCTACAGGCCCGTTACGATGGGAAAAGCCTTTTGCCTGCATTCAGGTATAATCCCCAGCAGATTACGATTTTGGAGACGACCACGTGACTACCTGGAACTATCAACAGACGCATTTTGTCACCAGTGCGCCTGATATTCGCCACTTACCTTCCGATACGGGTATTGAAGTGGCATTTGCTGGCCGCTCCAATGCGGGGAAATCCAGTGCCCTTAACACGCTAACAAACCAGAAAAACCTGGCGCGCACCTCAAAAACGCCTGGCCGCACGCAGTTGATCAACCTTTTCGAAGTGGCAGAAGGCAAACGCCTTGTCGACCTGCCGGGCTACGGCTACGCGCAGGTGCCGGAAGAGATGAAAATCAAGTGGCAGCGCGCGCTGGGTGAATATCTCGAAAAACGGCAGTGTCTGAAAGGCCTCGTGGTGCTGATGGATATTCGCCATCCGCTGAAAGATCTCGATCAGCAGATGATCGACTGGGCCGTTTCGAGCGAAATCGCCGTTCTGGTGCTGCTGACAAAAGCCGACAAGCTGGCAAGCGGCGCGCGTAAAGCGCAGGTGAATATGGTTCGCGAAGCGGTGCTGGCGTTCAACGGCGACGTGCAGGTTGAGCCCTTCTCTTCGCTGAAGAAACAGGGCGTGGATAAGCTTCGCCAGAAGCTCGACAGCTGGTTTAATGAGCTGGAACCCGCAACAGAAGCGGAAGAAGAGTAATCCCGAGCGCGGCACCGTCCGCGCTTTTTTATTTCTTTGACGCAATAAAAAACGCCCCAGTCATTACTGACTGGGGCGGCTAAAATATTCAGCCAAATCCGATTACGTGAAGTAAAAGGTCTGAAAGATAGAACATCTTACCTCTGTACCCTACGTCGCTAACTCTACCCCTTTTTTAACGACAGAAAAAGCACTTTTCGTAGTTTTTTTTCACTCTTTACATAGGGAAATCTAATGATCGTCACAAAACGCCCTACGTTATGTTGCTTACTTACATAAAAAGGGCGTTATTCCTAAAGTCCTTAGTGAGCCTGATCCCAGTTTTCACCGCTGCCAACTTCCACCAGCAGCGGCACGTCCAGCTTCATGCTGCTTTCCATCAGCTCATGGATCTTTTTAGAGACAGGCTCAAGGTCGTCTTTGTGCACTTCAAACACCAGTTCATCGTGAACCTGCATGATCATGCGCACGCGCGGCTTTTCTTTTTCCAGCCAGGCGTCCACGGCGATCATCGCGCGTTTAATGATGTCAGCGGCCGTACCTTGCATCGGGGCGTTAATCGCCGCGCGTTCGGCCCCTGCACGGCGTGCAGCGTTGCTTGACGTGATATCCGGCAGATAAAGACGACGGCCATCCAGCGTTTCTACATAGCCTTTCTCTTTCGCCTGGGCGCGGGTGCGCTCCATATAGTCCAGCACGCCAGGGTAGCGCTCAAAGTAGAGATCCATGTATTTTTGCGACTCTTTACGCGGTATGTTGAGCTGGCGCGACAGGCCAAAGGCGCTCATCCCGTAAATCAGGCCAAAGTTGATGGCTTTAGCGCTGCGACGCTGTTCATTCGTCACGCTCTCAAGCGGCAGCCCGAAGACCTCCGCTGCGGTCGCACGGTGGATGTCTTTCCCTTCGGCAAACGCCGTCAGCAGGCCCTGGTCGCGCGAGAGGTGCGCCATGATGCGCAGCTCGATCTGCGAGTAGTCCGCAGAGACAATCAGGTAGTCGTCCGGGGCGATAAACGCCTGGCGAATACGTCGACCTTCCTCATTACGTACCGGAATATTTTGCAGGTTAGGATCGGTCGACGAAAGCCGCCCGGTGGCCGCAACCGCCTGATGATAGGAGGTATGAACGCGCCCGGTTTTCGGGTTAATCATCAGCGGCAGCTTGTCGGTGTAGGTCGATTTCAGCTTCGCCAGGCCTCGGTACTGGAGGATGACCTTCGGCAGCGGGTAGTCCAGCGCCAGCTCTTCCAGCACCTCTTCAGACGTTGACGGCGCGCCGCCCGGGGTTTTCTTCAGCGGCTTGATGCCCTGTTTTTCAAACAGAATAGTTTGCAGCTGTTTGGGTGATGAGAGGTTAAATGCTTCGCCCGCCACTTCGTGCGCCTTTTGCTCCAGCTCGGTCAGACGCTGCGCGAGCTCGCCGGAGTGATTATGCAGCACCGTTGGATCGATTTTAACGCCGTTACGTTCGATGCGCGAAAGCACCGGCACCAGCGGCATTTCGATATGCTGGAATACGTTTAACGGGCCTTCGTTCTTTTGCAGCTTTGGCCACATTTTGAGGTGCAGCTGGAGCGTAACGTCCGCGTCTTCCGCCGCGTAGCGGCCCGCCTCTTCCAGCGCAATCTGGTTAAAGGTCAGCTGATTTTTACCTTTACCGGCAATTTCTTCAAACGTGATGGTTTTATGCTTCAGCCAGCGGTCAGATAGCGAATCCATATCGTGACGACCCGCCACGCTGTCCAGAATGTAGGACTCCAGCATGGTGTCGAACGCAATACCGCGAAGCTCAATGCCGTAGTTTTGAAGAATACCGCGATCGTATTTGAGGTTTTGACCAACCTTCAGCGCCTTGTCATCTTCCAGCAGCGGCTTCATCAGCTCTAAGACGCGGTCGCGCGCGATCTGATCCGGGGCATCGATGTAGTCATGCGCGACGGGAACATACGCCGCAACGCCCGGCTCAATCGCAAACGACAGGCCCACCATGTTGGCCGACACGTTATCAAGGCTGTCGGTTTCCGTGTCGAAGGCAAACACCGGCGCTTTTTTCAGCTTTTCAATCCAGGCGAGCAGCTGCGGCTCTTCGAGGATGGTTTCGTAATGCTCGGAAGAGAGAGTTGAGATCTCTTCGTCCACCATCTCTTCTGCATCCACCACGATAGTATCTTTCGGCTTTGCGGCTGGTTTTGCCCCTTTCGCCTGCAGCCATTTACCGGCCTCTACATCCGTGATCCAGCGTTTAAATTCGTATTTTTTAAACAGGCCAAGCAGGTCTTCCGCGGCAGGCTCCTGGACCTCAAGCTGTTCGCAGGTTAATTCCAGCTCAACGTCAGTTTTAATCGTGGCCAGCTGATAGGAGAGGTACGCCACCTCTTTGTTTTCTTCCAGTTTTCCAGCCATGGTTTTCGCACCGCGGAAGGTAAGCCCGGCGATTTTGTCTGATTCGACATACAGCGTATCGAGACCGCCCAGCCCCTGCAGCAGCGCCTGAGCGGTTTTTTCACCCACGCCCGGCACGCCAGGAATGTTATCCGAGGAGTCGCCCATGAGGGCAAGGAAGTCGATGATCAGTTCTGGCGGCACGCCATATTTTGCCACCACCTCATCCGGGCCCAGAATGGTGTTGGTCATGGTGTTAATCAGGGTGATTCCCGGAGTCACCAGCTGCGCCATATCTTTATCACCGGTGCTAATCAGCACCGGGCGGCCTTGCTTTTCGGCTTCCCGGGCCAGCGTACCGATGACGTCATCAGCTTCTACGCCGGATACCGCCATCAGCGGAAGACCCATCGCTTTTACCATCGCATGCAGCGGTTCAATTTGCGCGCGCAAATCGTCAGGCATCGGTGGACGGTGAGATTTGTAATGCTCAAACAGTTCGTCGCGGAAGGTTTTGCCCTTCGCATCAAAAACGACTGCCGCATGCGTTGGCTTGTACTGGAGGATAAGGCTGCGCAGCATATTCAGCACGCCGTACATCGCGCCGGTAGGTTCTCCTGCGCTGTTGGTCAGAGGAGGAAACGCATGATACGCCCGATACAGGTAAGAGGAGCCGTCGACGAGAATAAGAGGGTTTTCTGGGATCTGAACCATAATGTCCGTGCCTTTAATCAATTTATGGATAAAGGATGCCACAGAAGCATGAAAACATCAGTTTTTAGCGCCCTTTAGAGGAAAAGATTTTGCGATCGTGAGGATCGCTCGCAAAATTTAATCTGTGGATAAGTTTGTGAATAATTTCAATACGGAAGAATAATAGGCGTCTGCGCCTTTAGAGGAACATTAAATTAACATTATAAATCAATGAATTAATAAGTCTTTATTTTGTTTATCGCTTATCGATCGCTATTTAGTCAGTGTGGATATAAGCCTCGCTAACCCTATTCAGATAGTTTAAATCACGGTGGAATGGGAAAAGCCCTGACTAACCGTGTTAAACCGCCATTTTTTATTTTAATTTCTGGTAAAATCAGCGCCCTGCGGCGCCTACATGGTCGCTCCATTAAAGCTAACTATCTGAAAAAGCTCATCATGTCGAGATTGCTCGCTGCATTAACCCTGCTCATAAGCATCATTTTAACGATTCTGGTCACTATCGCCTGTTCTGTACCGATCATCATCGCCGGGTTGATTAAACTGCTGCTCCCCATCCCTGGCGTTTGGCGGGCCGTTTCTGCATTTTGCAATTTCATGATGTACTGCTGGTGCGAAGGGCTCGCACTCCTTCTACGCCTGAATCCACATCTCAAATGGGATATTGAGGGCCTGGAGGGTTTAAACAAAAAGAACTGGTATTTACTGATTTGTAATCACCACAGCTGGGCAGATATCGTCGTTTTGTGCGTGCTATTTCGCAAACATATCCCGATGAATAAATATTTTCTGAAACAGCAGCTCGCCTGGGTTCCCTTTATCGGTCTGGCCTGCTGGGCGCTGGATATGCCGTTCATGAAGCGCTATTCGCGCGGCTATCTTCTTCGTCACCCGGAACATCGCGGAAAAGATGTCGACACCACGCGCCGCTCCTGTGAGAAATTTCGCGTGCATCCAACGACGATCGTCAACTTTGTCGAAGGCTCTCGCTTTACGGAAGAAAAACATCGTCAGACTCGCTCCCCTTATCAGAATCTTTTGCCTCCCAAGGCCGCCGGTATTGCAATGGCGCTTAATGTCCTGGGGAAGCAGTTCGATAAATTATTGAACGTGACGCTTTGCTATCCGGAAAATGATAAGACTCCCTTCTACGATATGCTTAGCGGGAAGCTGACGCGCATTGTGGTGCGGGTTAATCTCGTTCCAATTGAGAGCGAACTGCACGGCGATTACGTTAACGATAAAAATTTCAAACGTCGTTTCCAGCTATGGCTCAATACGCTCTGGAAAGAGAAAGACGAACAGATAGACAACATCAAATCTTCATACAAAAACGCCGGTCATTGACCGGCGTTTTCGTGTATTGAGAGTAGCTTACTTCTTCTCAACCAGATATTTCACGGTATCAGCATACTGTTGTACAAAGATATCCATGCTGCTGGTGTCCATGCCCTGCATGTTCAGCTGGTATTTGCCGTTAACATACATTGCTGGCACACCACGCAGCTGCAGGTCAGCAGCCGCTTTTTCCTGCTGAGCCACAAGTGATTTCACCACAAAGCTGTTCCAGGCCGCATCGTAGTCTTCACCTTTGATACCAGCATCAACGAAGACCTTACGGATGTCTGCAGTGGTCTGCACGGTCTGCGTTTTCTGTACAGCTTCAAACATAGGCCCGGTGATTTTGTCTTCTACGCCCAGCGCGATGGCAACCGCCCACGCTTGAGTCAGATCTTTACCCAGAGGGCCAAGGAACTCGACGTGGTATTTGGTCATTTTGGTGCCTTCTGGCAGCTTTTTCTTCACGTTATCGGAAACATGCAGCACCTGCTCAAATTCATAGCAGTGTGGGCAATAGAACGAGAAAAATTCCAGAACCTGTGGTTCTCCCGCTACCGGCTTATCCAGCGTAGTGTACTGTTTGCCGTCGCTGAATTGCGCAGCGGAAACGCTGAATGCCAGAATCATACCTGCCAGCGCCAGCCATACTTTTTTCATGATTAACTCTCTCCTGGGTGTGTCCTATTAATACATTGGCGTTAATTGTAAAGGCGGTTCCTGTAGAACCTTAACCTGCTCGGTAAATGTGGATATCTGGTTGCGCCAGTAATCCTCCCCGGTAAGCCACGGGAAATTACGGGGAAATGCGGGATCATCCCAACGTCTGATTAACCATGCGAGATAATAGACAAAGCGCATCGCGCGTAAAGGTTCAATCAGGGCAATTTCGTCTGAATTGAAGGGGCTAAACTCTTCATATGCTTCAATGATAGTTTCAAGCTGCATACGTTGCTCAGCTTTATCACCATTGAGCAGCATCCATAAATCCTGAACGGCCGGCCCCATGCGCGCATCATCAAGATCGACAAACAGGGGGCCGTCGCGCCACAGAATATTACCCGCGTGACAATCGCCGTGCAGGCGCAGCGTGGAAATATCATCGCGCCAGCAGGCTTTGACTGCGTCAATAAGCCTGTCGGTCGCCGTGAGGAAATTAGCCTTTAGCCCATTTGGGATAAGCGTCGAGGTTTCGAATACCTGGCGTGGATCGGTGAGATATTCCAGGATGCCGATAGTCGGGCGGGCAATAAAGCTTTTTTTACGCCCCGTCTGGTGAATGCGCCCAAGATAGCGGGCAACCCATTCCATCTGATCGATATTATCGGCTTCAAACTGACGGCCACCCAGACTTGGAAATACGGCGTAGAAGAACCCTTCGTGCGTAAGCAACGTTTGGTCATTGAATTTCAGAGGGGCGGCAACGGGCACGTCGTCATTCAGCAAATCGTGAGCGAACTGATGCTCTTCCTGAATTTGCTCTGCCGTCCAGCGCTCAGGGCGATAGAATTTTACGACAAAACGCTGACGCTCCTCGTCCTGAAACTGATAGACGCGGTTTTCGTAGCTGTTTAACGGTGTTAACCCGGAATCCACCCGAATACCCTGCTCGAACAGTGCGTCCATGATGGTATCCGGGTGTAATGTCTGGAAAGTAAAAGCCTGGTCGTTCATCCGATCATCCGGAAATTATACGAATGATTCAGGATATCATTTTGTAGCGATATCGGTGGCTCCGCTTACAAGCTTTTACTCTTTAATTACGCCACGCGCGCGCAGCAACGCGGTCTTAAAATCTTCCTCATAATCCTTCTGAATGCCCGGAATGACGGCGTCTTTGGCAGAATCACGCATTTTAAGGTGGTAGATCAGAATGTCGTCAGAAAGGTCTGCCAGTTCACCGTCAAAACCTGACTCTTGCGCCAGTTTCTGTAAAAATTGCATCAGATTTAGCTCTGGCTCTTTTTGCCAGGCGGGCTGGAGGAGTTCAATAACTTCATTCAGACGTTTACATTTCATGGTAGTGCTCCTTTCATTTAGAGAGACACGTTAGCAGGGTCAATCCCACAATAAAAGAGGCGATATTCGTGAATCAGCACCGGGAAATTATCGGCGTCGTGTTGGCAGGCGGAAGAGCAACGCGCATGGGCGGAAAAGATAAGGGTTTGCAGGTGTTGAACGGTAAACCATTGTGGCGTTATGTCGCTGATATGCTCTCAGATCAGGTATCGGCAATGGCCATTAGCGCCAATCGCCATATCAATATTTATCAGCAAAGTGGGTACCCCATTTATCACGACAGCCTTACTGATTTTCCTGGCCCACTGGCTGGAATGCTCTCGGTCATGCAGCAGTCCAGGGGGGAGTGGTTTATCTTTTGTCCGTGCGATACGCCGTTTATTCCGTCATGTCTGGTCGAACGTCTGACGGAGCAGCGCGGTGACTCGCCTGTCGTCTGGGTGCATGACGGAGAGCGTGACCATCCCACAATCGCGTTAATGCACAAACGACTACTGCCTGATTTACATAACTATCTGACGTCTGGAGAACGACGCGTGATGGTTTTCATGCGCCAGTCGGGCGGTCATTCCGTTGATTTTAGCGATCTTAAATCAGCCTTTGTGAATGTGAATACCACAGAAGATTTGCAAATGATGCAGGAGAAATAATGACGCCCGTTTTAGCTATTTCCGCCTGGAGCGGCACCGGGAAGACGACGCTTCTGAAGAAACTGATACCAGCGCTAACCGCCAGAGGTTTACGTACCGGCTTGATTAAGCACACCCACCACAATATGGATGTCGATAAGCCGGGTAAAGATAGCTACGAGCTTCGCAAGGCGGGTGCAGCCCAAACGATGGTCGCAAGCAGCCAGCGCTGGGCATTAATGACTGAGACGCCGGATGAAGCGCCTTTAGATCTTAGTTATCTGGTCAGCAGGATGGATCATTCCACGCTGGATCTGGTGCTGGTTGAGGGGTTTAAGCATGAGGCCGTGCCTAAGATCCTGCTGTTCAGAAGCGATGCCGGGCATGATGTCGGTGAGTTAACGCTTGATGAGCACGTAATTGCAGTGGCCAGTGATAGTGCGTTGCCACTTGAAGTTCCGGTGTTGGATTTGAATGATCCGGATGGGATTGCTGAATTTATTTTAAGGTGGCGGAAGGCCTGAATTTCAAGCTACCGGCATTGCCATGCCTGACTTATTATCCGCACAAAGCAAAAAACCCCGCACCTTACGGTACGGGGTTCTTCTCAATTGATGCCTGGCAGTTCCCTACTCTCACATGGGGAGACCCCACACTACCATCGGCGCTACGGCGTTTCACTTCTGAGTTCGGCATGGGGTCAGGTGGGACCACCGCGCTA
>NZ_JBGKEB010000006.1:0-237049 GCF_041399425.1 Enterobacter sp. KBR-315C3_2022 | reverse complement strand
GAGGGAATATAACCCCCCTCGCCCCGTTGGGGAGAGGGGTTGGGGGTGAGGGGTTGCTGTTTATACTGCGGTCTGGAAGATCACCCCGTCAGCCTTCTCGGTGTACTGAGAGAGCTGGTCGAAGTTCAGATAGCGATAGGTATCCACCGCCGTCTTGTCCACCTGCGCGACAAAGGTCTGGTACTCTTCCGGCGTTGGCAGCTTGCCAATCAGCGCCGCAACCGCCGCCAGCTCCGCAGAGGCCAGGAAGACGTTCGCACCGGTCCCTAAGCGGTTCGGGAAGTTACGGGTAGAGGTGGACACCACCGTCGCGCCGTCGGCCACGCGCGCCTGGTTGCCCATGCACAGGGAACAGCCAGGGATTTCGATACGCGCACCGCTCTTGCCAAACACGCTGTAGTAGCCCTCTTCGGTCAGCTGCGCCGCGTCCATACGGGTTGGCGGCGCCACCCACAGGCGGGTTGGCAGCTGGCCTTTGTGGGTATCCAGCAGCTTGCCGGCCGCGCGGAAGTGGCCGATGTTGGTCATGCAGGAACCGATAAACACTTCGTCGATTTTTTCACCCTGCACGGCGGACAGCGGACGCGCGTCGTCCGGATCGTTCGGCGCACACAGGATTGGCTCTTTGATGTCCGCCAGATCGATGTCGATCACCGCCGCGTACTCTGCGTCAGCGTCGGCTTCCAGCAGCTGCGGATCCGCCAGCCATTTTTCCATGCCCTGCACGCGGCGCTCCAGCGTACGGCGGTCGCCGTAGCCTTCGGCAATCATCCACTTCAGCAGCACGATGTTGGAGGTCAGATACTCTTCGATCGGCGCCTGGTTCAGCTTGATGGTACAGCCCGCGGCGGAACGCTCGGCGGAAGCATCGGTCAGCTCGAACGCCTGCTCTACCTTCAGATCCGGCAGACCTTCAATTTCCAGAATGCGGCCAGAGAAGATGTTTTTCTTCCCTTTCTTCTCAACGGTCAGCAGGCCCTGCTTGATGGCGTACAGCGGGATAGCGTGAACCAGGTCGCGCAGGGTGATGCCCGGCTGCATTTTACCTTTAAAGCGCACCAGAACAGATTCCGGCATATCCAGCGGCATTACGCCGGTCGCGGCGGCAAACGCCACCAGACCGGAGCCCGCCGGGAAGGAGATCCCGATTGGGAAACGGGTATGGGAGTCGCCGCCGGTGCCCACGGTATCCGGGAGCAGCATGCGGTTCAGCCAGGAGTGGATCACGCCGTCGCCAGGACGCAGGGAGACGCCGCCGCGGTTCATGATGAAGTCTGGCAGCGTGTGGTGCGTGGTCACGTCAACCGGCTTCGGATACGCCGCGGTGTGGCAGAAGGACTGCATCACCAGGTCGGACGAGAAGCCCAGGCACGCCAGGTCTTTCAGCTCGTCGCGGGTCATTGGGCCGGTGGTGTCCTGAGAGCCTACGGAGGTCATCTTCGGCTCGCAGTACGCGCCAGGACGAACGCCCGCAACGCCGCAGGCGCGACCGACCATTTTCTGTGCCAGTGAGTAGCCGCGGCTGCTTTCCGCCACGTCCTTCGCCTGACGGAATACGTCAGAGTGCGGCAGGCCCAGCGCTTCACGCGCCTTGGTGGTCAGGCCGCGGCCGATGATCAGAGGGATACGGCCACCGGCGCGCACTTCGTCGATCAGCACGTCGGTTTTCAGCTCGAAGCTGGCCAGCAGCTCGTTGGTTTCGTGGTTACGCACTTCGCCTTTGAACGGGTAAACGTCAATCACGTCGCCCATGTTCATGTTGCTCACGTCCACTTCAATCGGCAGCGCGCCCGCGTCTTCCATGGTGTTAAAGAAGATCGGTGCAATTTTGCCGCCGAGGCACAGGCCGCCGCCGCGCTTGTTCGGCACGTGCGGAATATCGTCGCCCATGAACCACAGGACGGAGTTGGTCGCGGACTTACGGGAAGAGCCGGTACCCACAACGTCACCCACGTAGGCCAGCGGGAAGCCTTTTTGCTGCAACGCTTCGATCTGCCTGATAGGGCCGACCACGCCCGGCTGATCCGGCTCGATGCCTTCGCGGGCGTTTTTCAGCATCGCCAGCGCGTGCAGTGGGATATCCGGGCGGGACCACGCGTCTGGTGCCGGAGAGAGGTCATCGGTGTTGGTTTCACCGGTGACTTTAAACACGGTGACGGTGATTTTTTCAGCAAGCTGAGGACGGTTCAGGAACCATTCGGCGTCAGCCCAGGACTGCATCACCTGCTTCGCGTAGACGTTGCCCGCTTTGGCTTTTTCTTCCACATCGTAGAAGTTATCGAACATCAGCAGCGTAGAAGAGAGCGCTTTGGCGGCAATCGGCGCCAGCTTTTCGTTATCCAGTGCGTCAATCAGCGGGTGAATGTTGTAGCCGCCCTGCATGGTGCCGAGCAGTTCAATCGCTTTTTCAGGAGTGACCAGCGGGGAGGTTGCTTCGCCTTTGGCAACGGCGGCAAGGAATCCGGCTTTAACGTAGGCAGCTTCATCTACGCCAGGCGGTACGCGGTTGATCAGCAGATCTAACAGGAATTCTTCTTCGCCCTTAGGCGGGTTCTTCAGCAGCTCGACGAGCGCGGCCATTTGGGTTGCATCTAAAGGTTTGGGTACAATTCCCTCGGCGGCACGTTCTGCTACGTGCTTACGGTATTCTTCTAGCACGACGGTTCTCCTCGCTCTCATTGTCATATGCGGCCGGCGTTCTCTTCACGCTCCTGTGAGACAGCAGTTTGTAGGGTAAATGCCCGATACCGCGTCGGGCAGCATAGCAGGATTTCTGCACAGTGTTAATCTGTTTACAAAAAAGCAACATTAAATAATTTGCTGAATCGTTAAGGATGGTATAGCGCGAAGAGAAGGTAATTTGCCGCTATAAAACCAGTCAACCCATCTGCATGCAGCGCCTCGCCAGGCGACATCATTGTGTAATAAATGCACACACTCTTTATCCGGACGCATCGGGTAAATTCCCAACAAAAGCTAAAACTGTAAATGACGGGTGAATGATACTCGCGGCAATAAAAACGCCTCACGGCACGGTACGGGTCTCGTTGGAGCCATTCTATGAAGTTGCCTTTTAAGCCACACCTGCTCGTTCTCCTGTGCAGCACCGGACTCTTTGCCGCTTCGGGCGTGATGTTCGTTAAGAGCCGCGCCACCGAAACGCCCACGCCGGTTGCTCAGCAGCAGCCTGTCCCAGCGGCCGCCCCGCCTGCGCCGGTTATCGCTTCAACCTACACGGCGGCGCAGCTCGATCAGTGGACGGCGCCGATTGCGCTCTACCCGGACGCGCTGCTGTCGCAAATCCTGATGGCTTCAACCTATCCGTCGAACGTGATTCAGGCCGCGCAGTGGTCGCAGGACAATCCTAAGCTGCAGGGCGATGCGGCGATCCAGGCCGTCTCCAGCCAGCCGTGGGATGCCAGCGTGAAATCGCTGGTCGCTTTCCCGCAGCTGATGTCGCTGCTGGGCGGCAACCCGGAATGGGTGCAAAACCTGGGCAACGCGTTTCTTGCCCAGCCAAAAGACGTGATGGACTCCGTACAGCGGCTGCGCGCGCTGGCGCAGCAGACCGGCGCGCTTAAATCGTCGCCACAGCAGACGGTGAGCGTGGAGAAAAAATCAGCGCCCGACCAGAGCTCAACGACCGAAGCGGCGGCCCCGGCCAGCCAGACGATTATAAAAATCGAACCCGCCGACCCGCAGGTTGTGTACGTGCCGACCTATAATCCGACCGCGGTCTACGGGGCATGGCCTAACGCCAGCTATCCGCCGGTCTATCTGCCCCCTTCTCCCGGGGAGCAGTTCACCAACAGCTTCGTAAAAGGCTTCGGCTATAGCCTGGGGGTCGCCACCACCTATGCGCTGTTCAGCAATATCGACTGGGACGACGACGATCACCACCATCACGACGATGACCACCACCATGATGATGACTACCATCACGGCGGGTATTCCCATAACGGCGATAACATCAACATCAATGTGAACAATTTCAACAAGATCACCGGCGAGCACCGCACGGACAACAACATGGTCTGGCAGCATAACCCCGCCTATCGCAACGGCGTGCCTTACGCCAACGGCAGGGTCGCCAGCCAGTTTCATCCGACGAATACGCCAACCGGGCTGAGCGCCACGCGGCAACAACCCGTCAGCCGCGATAATCAGCGGCAGGCGGCGATGGCGCAGGTGCAGAAGTCGACGGGCAAATCGCTCTCGCAGCTCCAGCATCCGACCGCCAGAAATTTACCGCACCCGGCATCCGGGCAGCAGCTGAAGCAGATTTCGCAGCGAAATAACTTCCGCGGCTACGACGGTGCGAAACCGCATGCGCTCTCCGGCGCCACGCGCGCGCAGCCAGCCCATCAGCCCTCCCCGCTACAGCACCAGACATTCAGGGCCAATGCCCTCAGCGGGAACGAAAGCCGCGCGGCCAGCTGGCGGGCCCAGCAGCAGCGCGGCCTGCAAAGCCGACAGCTCGCTACGCATATGTCGCAGCATCCGTTACCGGCCGCGCGGCCTTTACCTCATGACATTCGCCATCGTTAAGAGAGCTAACATGAAGATGACTTTACTCAGCGGTGTGGCGCTACTCATGGCATCCACCGTCGCCGTGGCGCAGCAGCAGTTCAGCAGCCCTGACCAGGCCACCGATGCCCTGACTCAGGCCATCAGCGAACAAAACGAAGGTGCGATGAGCAATCTGCTTGGTGAAAACTGGCGCAGCGTGCTTCCACCGGAAGGCGTTGACCCCGAAGCCGTCGCCCGGTTCCTGCGCGACTGGAAGGTGAAACACACCACGGTTGTAAGCGGCGACACGGCGCACCTGATTGTGGGCGAGAACGCCTGGCAGCTGCCGATCCCCGTCGTGAAGACGTCAAACGGCTGGCAGTTTGATATGCAGCAGGCTGCGGATGAAATTTTGACGCGCGAGATCGGGCGCAACGAGCTTGCAGCCATCGAGGCGCTGCATGCCTACGTGGACGCCCAGCAAAGTTATTTCGCCCTCAACCAGACCTACGCGGCGAAAATCGTCAGCTCGGAGGGGAAAAAAGATGGCCTTTACTGGCCCACATCGCCCGGCGAAGCGCCCAGTCCGCTGGGGCCTGCATTTAGCCCGCCAGAGCCGGGCGCAGGCTATCACGGCTATCGATTCAAGATCCTGCCCGATAAGCACGGCTTTGCGATGGTCGCCTGGCCGATCGGCTACGGTCAGACGGGGGTGATGAGCTTTGCGGTCAATCAGGATGACCGGGTTTACCAGGCGAATTTGGGCAGCGATAGCGCGCAAAAAGCACAGGCGTTAGCCACGTACAGCACTGATGCCCCCTGGCAGCCCGTCGCGCCGTAACGCGAGAAAAACGCAGGCCGGGCAAGGATCCTCCCTGCCCGGCTATTTTTTACAGAATATTCGCGACCGACTTCGCCAGCTGCGCTTCAAGCACCGGCTTCGCCTCTTCAAACTTCAGGTTCACCTTGTTGGCGTTCGACACCACGCGGGTCTGATACTTCGCGCGATCGCCCTGCTCGCTGCTGGTCTGCAGCTTCACGCCAGACGTGCCCTGGCGCAGGGCCGCGATGTTGTCGGTGGTGACCTTCGCCTTGCTGCGCTCGGAAATCTGCAGGTCGGTGACCATGGTGTAGTTCACATCTTCTACCATCGCATCCGCCGCCATGCCGATCAGGCCAGCCGCCAGGCCCACGCCGAGCGCCGCACCGGAAGAGTTGCTGTTATAGGCAGTGATGCCTGCGCCCAGCGCGGCGCCCACGGCGGCACCTTCATAGCCGGTTTTCAGGAAGCCCTGTGCTTCGCGCAGGTCCATTTTGTCCGCTTTCAGCACGTTCGCCTGCACCCAGTAGTAGGCGCTGTCGGGAGAGCTGGTCACCTTATAGCCCTTCGCCGTCAGCTCGTTCGCCAGCTGTGCCTGCAGGTTGCTCATGTCTTTATCAGAGGTATTTTTAACCTGAATGTAGACCGTTTTTTCGCTGGAAGGCTCCAGCCAGACGGTTTCGCTCATCTGGGTTTTAACTTCCAGATTACGTTTCTTCACCGCGGTCGTCATTGCACCACAACCGGCCAGCGTCATCGCCGCTGCCACTAAGCCAACTACCGCTACTTTCTTAAAAGACATATGTTTTCCTTTGCCTGGTAATAATAATCCGGCGCATCATAGCGATGAGCCGATCAACCAACAATGTAAGAAAATGTTATCGGCAGCGGTGAGCGGATTTTTAGGAAAATATCAAGGATATAGCGACCAAATCAGGTAGTTTACAGGCAAAAAAAACGCCTCCGAAGAGGCGTTATCATCAGGCGGGAAGAAACTTATTTCTTCTTCGCTTTTGCGTTTGGCAGGTCGGTGATGCTGCCTTCAAACACTTCCGCCGCCAGACCCACGGACTCGTGCAGAGTCGGGTGCGCGTGGATGGTCAGCGCGATGTCTTCAGCGTCGCAGCCCATTTCGATCGCCAGGCCGATTTCACCCAGCAGCTCGCCGCCGTTGGTGCCGACAATCGCACCACCGATCACGCGGTGAGTCTCTTTGTCGAAGATCAGCTTGGTGACGCCATCCGCGCAGTCGGAAGCGATAGCACGGCCAGAAGCCGCCCACGGGAAGGTGGCCGTCTCAAAGCTGATGCCTTTCTCTTTCGCTTCTTTCTCGGTCAGACCCACCCAGGCAACTTCTGGCTCGGTGTAGGCGATGGATGGGATCACTTTCGGATCGAAGTAGTGCTTCATGCCGGCGATAACTTCAGCGGCAACGTGACCTTCGTGAACGCCTTTGTGCGCCAGCATTGGCTGACCGACGATATCGCCGATAGCAAAGATGTGCGGCACGTTGGTGCGCAGCTGCTTGTCAACGCGGATGAAGCCACGGTCGTCCACTTCCACGCCCGCCGCGCCTGCATCCAGATTTTTACCGTTCGGCACGCGGCCGATCGCCACCAGCACCGCGTCGTAACGCTGCGCTTCTGCAGGGGCTTTCTTGCCTTCCATGGAAACGTAAATACCGTCTTCTTTCGCTTCAACGGCAGTCACTTTGGTTTCCAGCATCAGGTTGAATTTCTTGCTGATGCGCTTGGTGAAGACTTTAACGATGTCTTTGTCTGCAGCCGGGATAACCTGGTCGAACATTTCAACCACGTCGATCTCTGAACCCAGCGCATGGTATACGGTGCCCATTTCCAGACCGATGATACCGCCGCCCATCACCAGCAGGCGTTTTGGTACGGTTTTCAGCTCCAGCGCATCGGTGGAATCCCACACGCGCGGATCTTCATGCGGAATAAACGGCAGTTCGATTGGGCGAGAGCCCGCGGCGATAATCGCGTTGTCGAAGTTGATCACGGTTTTGCCGTTTTCGCCTTCCACTTCAAGGGTGTTCGCGCCGGTAAATTTACCCAGACCGTTAACCACTTTGACCTTACGGCCTTTCGCCATACCGGCCAGACCGCCGGTCAGCTGAGTGATGACTTTCTCTTTCCAGGTACGAATTTTGTCGATATCGGTTTTCGGCTCGCCGAAGACGATGCCGTGCTCGGCCAGCGCTTTGGCTTCTTCGATAACTTTCGCGACGTGCAGCAGCGCTTTAGAAGGGATACAGCCGACGTTCAGACAAACACCGCCGAGGGTGCTGTAACGTTCTACGATGACGGTTTCCAGACCTAAATCCGCCGCGCGGAATGCTGCGGAATAACCTGCCGGGCCTGCCCCAAGTACTACGACCTGAGTTTTGATTTCTGTGCTCATCATGACCTCTTAATGTATACCCGTCGTCCACCGGGTCGTTCTATCCGCCCGTATTTTACAAAATTGTTAACAATTTTGAAACAACAAACGGTTCATGAATTTTTGCTTTCGCCAATAACCTCACGGACATCATGAGATTACCAGAAAAAAGCCGGCCGATTGGCCGGCTTTTCGATTACATCACCAGGCGGCGAATGTCGCTCAGGGTGTTGTTGATGATGGTGATGAAGCGCGCACCATCAGCACCGTCGATCACGCGGTGGTCGAAGGACAGAGAGATTGGCATCATCAGACGCGGCACGAACTCTTTGCCGTTCCATACCGGCTCCATCGCCGACTTGGAGACACCGAGGATAGCCACTTCCGGCGCGTTAACAATCGGCGCGAAGTGGGTGGTACCCAGGCCGCCGATGCTGGAGATAGTGAAGCAGCCGCCCTGCATTTCGCCGGCAGTCAGCTTACCATCGCGCGCTTTTTTGGAGATGGTGGTCAGCTCGCGGGACAGCTCGGTAATGCTCTTCTTGTTCACGTCCTTGAAGACCGGAACAACCAGACCATTTGGCGTATCAACCGCAACGCCGATGTTGATGTATTTCTTCAGCGTCAGCTTCTGGCCGTCTTCGGACAGGGAGCTGTTGAAGCGTGGCATCTGTTCCAGCGCCGCAGCAACCGCCTTCATGATGAAGACCACTGGGGTGAACTTCACGTCCAGCTTGCGCTTCTCGGCTTCGGCGTTCTGCTGCTTGCGGAACGCTTCCAGATCGGTGATGTCGGTTTTGTCGAAGTGCGTAACGTGCGGGATCATCACCCAGTTACGGCTCAGGTTCGCGCCAGAGATTTTCTGGATGCGGCCCAGCTCGACTTCTTCGATTTCGCCGAACTTGCTGAAGTCCACTTTCGGCCATGGCAGCATGCCCGGGATACCGCCACCGGCGGCTGCAGCAGGTGCAGCTTCGGCGCGCTTCACCGCGTCTTTCACGTAGGTCTGAACGTCTTCGCGCAGGATACGACCCTTACGGCCGGTGCCCTTCACTTTCGCCAGGTTCACACCGAATTCGCGCGCCAGGCGGCGAATCAGCGGAGTCGCGTGGACGTAAGCGTCATTTTCAGCGAACTCAGATTTTTCTGTTTTCGCAGCAGGTGCCGCAGCAGGTTTCGCAGCCTGAGCCGGTGCAGCAGCAGGTGCCGGAGCGGCAGCAGCAGCCGGAGCCGCAGCAGGCGCAGCGCCTTCCACTTCGAAGACCATGATCAGGGAGCCGGTAGACACTTTGTCGCCGGTGTTGATTTTGATCTCTTTAACGGTACCGGCGAACGGCGCAGGGACTTCCATAGAAGCCTTGTCGCCTTCAACGGTGATCAGCGACTGTTCAGCGGCAACTTTGTCGCCCACTTTCACCATCACTTCGGTCACTTCAACTTCGTCACCGCCGATGTCCGGTACGTTAACGTCTTTCGCGCCGCCAGCCGCTGCTGGTGCAGCAGCCGGAGCCGGAGCTGCGGCCTGCGCTGGCGCAGCAGCAGGTGCAGCACCCGCTACTTCGAAGACCATGATCAGAGAGCCGGTAGAGACTTTGTCGCCGGTGTTGATCTTGATCTCTTTAACGGTACCCGCGAACGGCGCTGGCACTTCCATAGAGGCTTTATCGCCCTCTACGGTGATCAGCGACTGCTCGGCAGCTACGGTATCGCCCACTTTCACCAGGATTTCAGTGACTTCAACTTCGTCACCGCCGATGTCAGGCACGTTCACTTCTTTCGCTGCCGCGGCAGCTGCTGGAGCAGCGGCGGCCGGAGCGGCGTCTTTCTTCTCTTCTGCCTTAGCAGGTGCAGCATCAGCTGCACCGTCGGCGGAATCGAAAATCATGATCAGTTTGCCGGTCTCGGTTTTATCGCCAACGGAGACTTTGATCTCCTTAACGATGCCAGCCTGTGGAGACGGAACTTCCATAGAGGCTTTATCGCCTTCTACGGTGATCAGCGACTGTTCAGCTTCAACCTTGTCGCCTGGTTTGACCAGGATCTCGGTGATTTCAACTTCATCAGCCCCGATGTCCGGTACATTGATTTCGATAGCCATTATTCTTTTACCTCTTACGCCAGACGCGGGTTAACTTTATCTGCATCGATGTTGAATTTGGTGATTGCTTCCGCCACCACTTTCTTGTCGATTTCGCCACGTTTAGCAAGTTCGCCCAGTGCTGCTACAACCACGTAAGAAGCATCTACTTCGAAGTGGTGACGCAGATTTTCGCGGCTGTCAGAACGACCGAAGCCGTCGGTGCCCAGTACGCGATAATCATCCGCTGGAACGTAAGTACGAACCTGCTCAGCGAACAGTTTCATATAGTCAGTAGACGCCACCGCCGGTGCATCGTTCATCACCTGAGCGATGTACGGAACGCGCGGAGTTTCCATTGGGTGCAGCATGTTCCAGCGCTCGCAGTCCTGGCCATCACGCGCCAGTTCGGTGAAGGAGGTTACGCTGTACACGTCAGAGCCCACGCCGTAGTCTTTCGCCAGGATCTGAGCCGCTTCACGCACGTGACGCAGGATAGAACCGGAGCCCAGCAGCTGAACTTTACCTTTGCTACCTTCGAGGGTTTCGAGTTTGTAGATACCTTTACGGATACCTTCCTCAGCACCTGCTGGCATAGCCGGCATGTGGTAGTTTTCGTTCAGCGTGGTGATGTAGTAGTACACGTTCTCTTGCGCTTCACCGTACATACGGGTCAGACCGTCGTGCATGATAACGGCCACTTCGTACGCGTAAGACGGATCGTAAGAGATACAGTTAGGAATAGTCAGAGACTGAATGTGGCTGTGGCCATCTTCGTGCTGCAGACCTTCACCGTTCAGGGTCGTACGACCGGACGTACCGCCTACCAGGAAGCCGCGAGCCTGCTGGTCGCCTGCCTGCCAGCACAGGTCGCCGATACGCTGGAACCCGAACATGGAGTAGTAGATGTAGAACGGGATCATCGGCAGGTTGTTGGTGCTGTAAGAGGTCGCAGCAGCCAGCCAGGACGCGCCTGCACCCAGCTCGTTGATACCTTCCTGCAGGATCTGGCCTTTCTCGTCTTCTTTGTAGTATGCAACCTGCTCACGGTCCTGCGGGGTGTACTGCTGGCCGTTCGGGCTGTAGATACCGATCTGACGGAACAGACCTTCCATACCGAAGGTACGCGCTTCGTCGGCGATGATTGGCACCAGGCGATCTTTGATCGACTTGTTCTTCAGCATCACGTTCAGGGCACGCACGAAAGCGATAGTGGTAGAGATCTCTTTGTTCTGCTCTTCCAGCAGCTGGGAGAAGTCTTCCAGCGCAGGCAGTTCCAGCTTCTCGGTGAAGTTAGGCTGGCGAGCCGGCAGGTAGCCTTTCAGCGCCTGACGACGTTCGTGCAGGTACTTGTGCTCTTCAGACCCTTCCGGGAAGGTGATGTAAGACAGGTTTTCTACCTGCTCATCGGTCACTGGAACGTTGAAACGGTCGCGGATATAGCGCACGCCGTCCATGTTCATTTTCTTCACCTGGTGAGCGATGTTTTTACCTTCAGCGGTATCGCCCATGCCGTAACCTTTGATGGTGTGGGCCAGGATAACGGTCGCTTTACCTTTGGTTTCCTGCGCTTTTTTCAGTGCAGCGTAGACTTTCTTCGGATCGTGACCACCGCGGTTCAGGGCCCAGATCTGCTCGTCAGTCCAGTCTGCCACCAGGGCTGCAGTTTCAGGATATTTGCCAAAGAAGTGCTCGCGAACGTAGGCACCGTCTTTGGATTTGAAGGTCTGGTAGTCGCCGTCAACGGTTTCGTTCATCAGCTGGATCAGCTTACCGCTGGTGTCTTTACGCAGCAGCTCATCCCAACGACCGCCCCACATGACTTTAATCACGTTCCAGCCAGCACCGGAGAAGATGCCTTCCAGCTCGTTGATGATCTTGCCGTTGCCGGTTACCGGACCATCCAGACGCTGCAGGTTACAGTTGATGATGAAGCACAGGTTGTCCAGCTTCTCACGGGTTGCGATGGTGATCGCACCTTTAGATTCTGGCTCATCCATTTCGCCGTCGCCCAGGAAGGCGTAAACGGTCTGCTCGGAGGTGTCTTTCAGACCGCGGTGTTCCAGATACTTCAGGAATTTAGCCTGATAGATCGCACCGATTGGGCCCAGACCCATTGATACGGTCGGGAACTGCCAGAATTCAGGCATCAGTTTAGGGTGCGGGTAAGAAGACAGACCTTTACCGTGAACTTCCTGACGGAAGTTGTTCATCTGCTCTTCGGTCAGACGCCCTTCCAGGAAGGCACGTGCATAGATGCCCGGAGAGATGTGGCCCTGGAAGTACACCAGGTCGCCGCCGTCTTTCTCGTTAGCCGCGCGGAAGAAGTGGTTGAAGCACACTTCGTATACGGTCGCAGAAGACTGGAAGGACGCCATGTGGCCGCCCAGCTCGAGGTCTTTCTTGGACGCGCGCAGAACGGTCATGATGGCGTTCCAGCGAATAGCAGAACGAATGCGGCGTTCCAGATCCAGATTGCCCGGGTATTCCGGTTCGTCTTCAACGGCAATCGTGTTTACGTAGTTGCTAGCCCCTGCACCTGCAGCAACCTTCACACCGCCTTTGCGGGCTTCTGAAAGCAGCTGATCAATCAGATACTGAGCGCGCTCAACACCTTCTTCACGGATGACCGATTCGATCGCCTGTAGCCAGTCGCGAGTTTCGATCGGATCCACGTCATTTTGGAGACGTTCTGACATGGGGGTATTCCTTATCTATCTAATACGTTGATTTGTCTGGAACCTGTCCCATTGTATTTTCGCCAGAAAATACAATAAGACAGGTTCTGCGTTTAGTTGCCGCGCTCTAAAATGTCGGCGCTTAATCCTTTCGTTGCTGTATGCGGCGAAGCGAACGCTCACGGCGTGATTGTTCACGGCTGCGGTCCAGCAAGATTTCCTCAATGAAAGCCAGATGGCGGTGCGACGCTTCGCGCGCCTGCTCCGGTTCCCCGGCCATTATCGCCTCGAAGATTCGGGTGCGATGGTTGCTGACCAGCGGGAGCATGTCCCGACGGGCATACAACAATTCAAAATTCTGACGAACGTTCTGGGCCAGCATAGGCTCCATGCAGCGTAGCAGATGGAGGAGCACCACGTTGTGCGCCGCTTCGGTGACGGCAATTTGATACTGGACAACGGCGCTGGACTCGGCGTCTAAGTCGCCGGACTGCTGTGCCCGTTCAATGGCCTGATGCAGCTCGCGGATACGCACGCGATCTTCATCATTGCTGCGAAGGGCGGCGTAATAGGCCGCGATACCTTCCAGCGCGTGACGGGTCTCAAGCAGATCAAACTGGGATTCTGGGTGGTCAGAGAGAAGTTCTACCAGCGGGTCGCTGAAGCTCTGCCACAGGCTGTTTTGCACAAAGGTTCCGCCGCCCTGACGACGAAGGAGCAAGCCCTTTGCTTCGAGACGTTGAATCGCCTCACGCAGAGAGGGACGGGAAACGTCGAACTGTTTTGCCAGTTCGCGTTCTGGCGGGAGTTTCTCGCCCGGGCGCAGTGTCCCCTCGAGGATTAAAAACTCCAGCTGCTGCTCAATCACATCAGATAGTTTTGGTTGGCGAATTTTGCTGTAGGCCATATTCCCTGTCTTACGCCTTTTTGCCCGGAGTCAATTGGTCTTACCAATTTCATGTTCGTATCGCTAAAGTAACAAAGTATTCACCTTCTGTCCATATTGGTTTTGATTGAAATCAGTAAAGCCTGCACTTTTTAACAACCTTACAGAAATAACGTTTCAGAAATGTAACTTTGCACAAATGAGTTGATTACTCACAAAGAGGCAGATTTAACCTTAGTGAAACGAAGGTTTTTGCAATCTGAAGCGATTCAACAGCGCAAATAACGAAATTTCGCCCCCTTATGGAGCATTTCTATTCTATAGGTTGGGATACGAAGGGATTGGGTCGGAATTTACAAACGCTTTCTTTTTATCCAGGTCGTCGTCATCCCTTGATAAAGCAGGTGCATTCGCTGGCGCTTACCATTATTCTTGCGCTTACGGAAGTCACTCCCGCTTTTTTCGGTCACTTTTACCGTAAAGAAAATAATACAGAAATGGACTTTCATAATTACACACGCTCAGCGTGAACATAACAACCACACACGAGGTTTCAAATGGAAGCTCAACAGCATGACGATCGGCTAAAGCGCGGCCTCAAGAACCGCCATATTCAGCTTATCGCATTGGGTGGCGCGATCGGCACCGGTCTGTTTCTGGGAAGCGCATCCGTCATCCAGTCTGCCGGTCCCGGCATTATTTTGGGTTACGCAATTGCGGGTTTCATCGCCTTTCTGATCATGCGCCAGCTCGGTGAAATGGTGGTTGAAGAGCCGGTTGCAGGCTCGTTCAGCCACTTTGCCTACAAATACTGGGGCAGCTTTGCCGGGTTCGCCTCCGGCTGGAACTACTGGGTGCTGTACGTTCTGGTTGCCATGGCCGAACTGACCGCCGTCGGGAAGTACGTTCAGTTCTGGTACCCGGAAATCCCAACATGGGCATCCGCGGCGGCCTTCTTCGTCATTATTAACGCCATCAACCTGACCAACGTAAAAGTGTTCGGTGAAATGGAGTTCTGGTTTGCGATCGTCAAGGTGGTTGCCGTTGTGGCGATGATCGTCTTCGGCGGCTGGCTGCTGTTCAGCGGCAACGGCGGCCCGCAGGCCACGGTGCGTAACCTCTGGGAACAGGGCGGCTTCCTGCCGCACGGCATGACCGGCCTCGTCATGATGATGGCGATCATTATGTTCTCCTTCGGCGGCCTTGAGCTGGTGGGCATCACCGCGGCAGAAGCGGACAACCCGGAGCAGAGCATCCCGAAAGCCACCAACCAGGTTATCTACCGTATTCTGATCTTCTACGTGGGCTCGCTGGCAGTGCTGCTTTCCCTGATGCCGTGGACGCGCGTCACCGCCGACGTAAGCCCGTTTGTGCTGATCTTCCACGAGCTGGGCGATAGCTTCGTGGCGAACGCGCTGAACATCGTGGTGTTGACCGCTGCGCTGTCCGTGTACAACAGCTGCGTATACTGCAACAGCCGCATGCTGTTCGGCCTGGCGCAGCAGGGCAACGCGCCAAAAGCGCTGCTCAACGTGGACAAGCGCGGCGTGCCGGTGAATACCATTATCGTCTCCGCCGTGGTCACCGCGCTGTGCGTGCTGATCAACTACCTCGCACCGGAATCGGCCTTCGGCCTGCTGATGGCGCTGGTGGTCTCCGCGCTGGTAATTAACTGGGCGATGATCAGCCTCGCGCACATTAAGTTCCGCCGCGCGAAGCAGCAGCAGGGCGTCAAAACCCGCTTCCCTGCCCTGCTCTATCCGCTGGGTAACTGGGTCTGCCTGCTGTTTATGGCCGCCGTACTGGTCATCATGCTGATGACGCCGGGCATGGCGATTTCGGTTTACCTGATCCCGGTCTGGATTGCGATCCTCGGCGTGGGCTACCTGGTGAAGCAGAAAAACGCAGCCGCCGTCAAAGCGCATTAATCTCGACCGACGCTGCGCCCGCTTCTGCGGGTGCAGCGCGTTGTTACCTTCCTCACAAATTCACTTCAACAGCCCGTTTATCCATATCACCGCCCTGATACTGCAACGCAAAAATCCCTTTGCCAGCAAATAATTCTCTCCATACCGAAAACCGGAGAGCTGTCGATGGATAACAATAAACTTTCAGTTAAAGAAAAGATCGGCTATGGCATGGGCGACGCAGGATGCAACATCATCTTCGGCGCTATCATGCTGTTTGTTAACTACTTTTATACCGACATTTTTGGCCTGGCCCCCGCGCTGGTTGGCGTTCTGCTGCTTTCGGTGCGCGTGATCGACGCCGTGACGGACCCGATTATGGGCGCCATCGCCGACCGCACACGCAGCAAATATGGCCGCTTTCGTCCATGGCTTTTATGGATCGCCTTTCCCTACGCGCTGTTCAGCATCCTGATGTTCACCACCCCGGAGTGGAGCTATAACAGCAAAGTTATCTATGCGTTTGTCACCTATTTCCTGCTCTCTTTGACCTACACCGCCATCAACATCCCCTACTGCTCGCTGGGCGGCGTGATCACCAACGATCCGAAAGAGCGCGTGGCCTGTCAGTCTTACCGCTTCGTGATGGTGGGCATCGCCACGCTGCTGCTCTCCCTGACCCTGCTGCCGATGGCCGACTGGTTCGGCGGCGATGACAAAGCCAAAGGCTACCAGATGGCGATGACCGTGCTGGCGCTGATCGGCACCTGCATGTTCCTGTTCTGCTTCGCCACCGTGCGCGAGCGCGTGCGTCCGGCAGTGCAGACGCACGACGAGCTGAAAAACGACCTCAGGGACGTGTGGAAAAACGATCAGTGGGTGCGCATTCTGCTGCTGACGCTGTGCAACGTCTGCCCGGGCTTTATCCGCATGGCGGCCACCATGTATTACGTCACCTGGGTAATGGGCCAAAGCACCCACTTCGCCACGCTGTTTATCAGCCTCGGCGTGGTGGGCATGATGGGAGGCAGCATGCTCGCAAAGGTGCTGACCGACCGCTGGTGCAAGCTGAAGGTGTTCTTCTGGACCAACGTCGCGCTGGCGATTTTCTCAGCCGCCTTCTACTTCTTCGACCCAAAAGCAACGGCCACCATCGTGGTGCTCTACGTTCTGCTGAACGTCCTGCACCAGATCCCGTCTCCGCTGCACTGGTCCCTGATGGCCGACGTGGATGACTACGGCGAGTGGAAAACCGGGAAGCGCATCACCGGGATCAGCTTCTCCGGCAACATCTTCTTCCTCAAGCTGGGTCTGGCAATTGCGGGCGCAATGGTCGGCTTCCTGCTCTCCTGGTACGGCTACGACGCGGGCGCCAAAGCGCAGAGCGCGGACGCCATCAACGGCATCGTGCTGCTGTTTACCGTCATTCCGGGCGTAGGCTATTTGATTACCGCAGGCGTGGTGCGCCTGCTGAAGGTGGACCGCGAAACCATGAAGCAGATCCAGTCCGACCTGGAAAAGCGCCGCAACAACTACCGCGAGCTGAATGACTATCAGACGTTAAGGACAGAACCAAAAGGAGCCCCACATGCATAGCTGGCCAAATCCGTTTATCGAACAGCGCGCAGATCCGTATATCCTGCACCACGAAGGGCTGTACTACTTTATCGCCTCGGTGCCCGAATACGACAGGCTGGCGATCCGCCGGGCAGGCTCGCTAGAGGGCCTGCGCAGCGCTGAGGAGGTGGTGGTGTGGCGTAAACCCGACGCCGGGCCGATGAGCCAGCTGATCTGGGCACCCGAGCTGCACCACATCGACGGCAGGTGGTACATCTATTTTGCCGCGGCGCATACTCAGGCGCTCGACGGGCTTGGCATGTTCCAGCACCGCATGTTCGCCCTGGAATGCGCGGATGCCGATCCGCTCGCCGGAACGTGGGTAGAAAAAGGGCAAATTATCACGCCGTTCGACACCTTCGCGCTGGACGCCACCACCTTTGTGCATCAGGGCAAGCGCTGGTATCTGTGGGCGCAGAAATCCCCGGATATTCAGGGCAACTCCAACCTGTACCTGTGCGAGATGGAAAACCCGTGGACGCTCAAGGGCGAGCCGGTGATGCTCAGCAAGCCGGAGTACGACTGGGAGTGCCGCGGCTTTTGGGTTAACGAAGGCCCGGCGGTGCTGCTTCACGGCGACAGGCTATTTATCAGCTATTCCGCCAGCGCCACCGATGAAAACTACTGTATAGGGCTACTGTGGATAGACGGGCAGGCCGACCCGCAAAACCCGGCGAACTGGCATAAATCCCCGCGCCCGGTGTTCGTCACCAGCAATGAAAACCGTCAGTATGGGCCTGGGCATAACAGCTTTACGCAGACGCCGGAAGGGGAAGACGTGCTGGTGTACCACGCAAGGAACTACACCGAGATAGAGGGCGACCCGCTGTACGATCCCAACCGACATACCCGCCTGAAGCACGTCCGCTGGAATGAAAACGGGATGCCTGATTTCGGCATCCCGCCTGCTGATACGCTGTAGCGGCTGCGGCGCGCTGGCCTAAATCAGCGTGCCGTAAATCGTCAGCAGCGCCACGATCACCACCACGACAAAGGACGTTTTCTTCGCCATCGAGACGGCGGCTTTTGGCGTTTCAACCCTGTCAGTATGCGGCTCGCGCGCCAGCGAGAACTGCGCCAGGCGCGTTAAGACCTGGTACTGAGAGGTGTGGCGGTCGGCCAGCGAGGCAAACCACGCGGGCAGCGCTTTTTCACCGTGGCCAATCAGCGCGTAGACCACGCCAACCAGGCGCACCGGGAGCCAGTCGAGCACGTGCAAAATGCCGTCGATGCCGGATTGCAAACGCTCGTGTGGCGTGAGGTAGCGCGCGAGCCACGTCTGCCAGGCGCGCAGGAACGCGTAGCCCATCAGCAGAACCGGCCCCCACGGGCCGCCGACCACAAACCAGAACAGCGGCGCGAGGTAATAGCGGAAGTTGATCCACAGCAGCGCGTTTTGCAGCTCGCGTAAAAACTCGCGCTCATCGCAGTCCGGCGGGACGCCGTGGATCATCGTCAGCTCGCTCGCCATCGCGTCACGGGCGTGCGCATCCTCGCGGGACGCGGCTTTCAGGTAAGCATGGTAATGCAGCCGCACCTTGCCCGCGCCGATGCACAGCACGCCGAGCAGGATCCACACCACCAGCAGCGGCACGTTGAAAAAGAGGCCATAAAGGGCGCGCAGCAGCAGAAACGTTACGGCCATCACGGCCGCCGCCATCAGCAGCGTGCGGAAAAGAGAGAAATGTTTGATCCGGCGGAACAGCACTTCCAGGCGATGATCGAGGTGCCAGTGCTCGCCGAGCTTGAACAGGCGCTCGGCGATCATCACCAACAGCATGGTAAACAACGTCATGTTATCTCCTTATCTGACGACGCGGTAAGCATGGCGCGAAACCGGGGCCAGTCAAACGCCGGGCCGGGATCGGTTTTTCTCGCTGGAGCAATATCGCTGTGCCCCGTAATGTTCCCGGCGATGGCGGGGTATAACGTCATAAGCGTTTCGGTCACAGCGGCCAGCCGCTGATACTGCGCATCGGTGTAGGGCGTGGTGTCAGTGCCCTCCAGCTCAATGCCAATTGAGAAATCATTGCAGCGCTCGCGTCCCTGATACTGCGACACGCCCGCATGCCAGGCGCGCTCATCAAACGGAACATACTGAACCACTTCTCCGTCGCGGCGAATCAGGCAATGCGCCGATACGCGCAGATGCGCAATTTCAGCAAAAAAGGGATGCGCAGCGGGATCTATCGTTCCCGTGAATAACGCGTCAATCCACGGGCCGCCAAATTCTCCCGGCGGAAGGCTAATATTGTGAACCACCAGCAGTGAGGGCTTTTCATCCTCCGGGCGGCAATCGTGGTGCGGCGAAGGCACATGCCGCGCGTCCACCAGCCATCCGTTTTCTAACAACATGCTGGAACTCCTTATGTATGGTGCTGTTACTCGGTTCAGAGTAGCATGTTTCAATATTATGATTCGTTACCAATTTGGAGTTTTATCATGCCGCCTCGCCGCTATAACCCCGACCACCGACGTGACGCGCTTCTGGAACGTATTAACCTGGATATCCCGGCAAGCGTTGCCCATGCGCTCAAGGAAGACCTGGGCGGCGACGTCAGCGCCGATAACGATATTACCGCGCAATTGTTGCCAAAAGAGACGCGCTCGCATGCGGTCATCATAACCCGCGAAGACGGCGTGTTCTGCGGCAAGCGCTGGGTCGAGGAGGTCTTTACCCAGCTTGCGGGTGACGACGTTCAGGTCACCTGGCACGTGGACGACGGCGATGCGGTGGTGGCAAATCAGCCGCTGTTCGAGCTGGACGGCCCGTCCCGCGTGCTGCTGACCGGCGAGCGCACCGCGCTGAACTTTGTGCAGACCCTTTCCGGCGTCGCCAGCGAAGTGCGTCGCTACGTTGACCTGCTGGCGGGCACCCGCACGCAGCTTCTGGACACCCGCAAAACGCTGCCGGGCCTGCGCACGGCGCTGAAGTATGCGGTGCTGTGCGGCGGCGGGGCCAACCACCGTCTGGGCCTGTCCGACGCCTTCCTGATCAAAGAAAACCACATCATTGCCTCCGGCTCCGTGCGCCAGGCGGTGGAGAAAGCCTTCTGGCTGCATCCGGACGTGCCGGTGGAGGTCGAGGTCGAAAGCCTGGAGGAGCTGGACGAGGCGATTAAAGCCGGTGCCGATATCATCATGCTGGATAACTTCAACACCGAGCAGATGCGCGAGGCGGTAAAACGCACCAACGGCCAGGCGCAGCTGGAGGTGTCCGGCAACGTGACCTTCGACACTATCCGCGAATTTGCTCAAACCGGCGTCGACTACATCTCCGTCGGCGCGCTCACCAAGCACGTGCGCGCCCTCGACCTCTCCATGCGCTTCAAATAATGCCCTCTCCCCTCTCTGCCGGAGAGGGGAATTTCGACCCCGCTCGCAAACCCGCTGATCTTCGCTGCAACGCCGCATAAAAACGCTGAAAGCGCCTTCACTTTTCTCTTTTTGCCCCTCGTTTGACGCGGTTTCTCCTGCCAGAGTTGCGCCACCTAACGCGAGGAGCAGAGATGAACAGACAGCAAGGATTTACGCTTATTGAGCTGATGGTGGTCATTGGCATTATTGCCATTCTGAGCGCTATCGGCGTACCCGCCTACCAGAACTACCTGCGCAAGGCCGCGCTCACCGATATGCTGCAAACCTTCGTGCCGTACCGTACGGCGGTTGAGCTTTGCGCCCTTGATCGCGGCGGCGTGGAGCGCTGCGATGGCGGCACTAACGGCATCCCGTCACCCACAACCACCCGCTACGTCTCGGGAATGAGCGTAGCAAAAGGCGTGGTGGCATTGACCGGCCAGGAAAGCCTGAACGGGCTTGAGGTGGTGATGACGCCCCAGTGGAACAATGGCAACGGCATGACGGGCTGGACGCGCGTTTGCAACATCAGCAGCGACGGCGCGCTCAGGCAGGCGTGTGAAGATGTATTCCGTTTCGACAACAACTGACGGAGGCGGACAATGAATGTTGAACAACTGACTGCCCTCTGCCAGCGTCACCATGCCCTACTGCTGAACAGCAGCAGCGAAACGATCGACATCGCGGTGGTGGGCAGCCCCGCAGCGGAGCTGATGGAAGCGCTGCGTTTCGCGACCCAAAAGCAGATTGATATTGCGTGCTGGAACGCCGAACGGATGGAAAAGCACCTGCAAATGACGGCCCGGACGCACCTGCCCGCCGCTGCTGCGCCGCATTCGGCCGTCGATATCTTAAACCATACGCTGCAGCAGGCGATAAACCAGCGCGCGTCCGATATTCACATCGAGCCAGACGAGCAGACGTGCCAGATTCGCCTGCGGATCGACGGCGTGCTGTGCCCCCAGCCCCCGCTTGCCAGCGCGCTGGCGACGATGCTCATCGCCCGGCTGAAAGTGCTGGGCAACCTTGATATTGCGGAACGCCGCTTGCCGCAGGACGGGCAGTTCACGGTTGAGCTGGCGAACGAGCCGGTCTCTTTTCGCATCGCCACACTTCCCTGCAACGGCGGCGAGAAAATCGTGCTGCGTCTGCTTCACCAGGTCCAGCAGGCGCTGGACACCACCCAGCTCGGGATGAGCGCCGAACAGCACGCCTGCTTTACGGAAGTACTCCAGAAACCGCAGGGGCTGATTTTAGTTACGGGCCCCACCGGAAGCGGGAAAACCGTGACGCTTTACAGCGCGCTTCAGGCGCGAAACAAGCCTGACGTGAATATTTGCAGCGTCGAAGATCCTGTCGAAATACCTTTGTCAGGATTGAACCAGACGCAAATCAACCCGCGCGCCGGCCTCACCTTTCAGAGCGTGCTGCGCGCGCTGCTGCGCCAGGACCCGGACATCATCATGGTGGGGGAAATTCGCGACGGTGAAACGGCAGAAATTGCGATCAATGCCGCGCAGACCGGCCACCTTGTCCTGTCGACGCTGCATACCAACTCCACGGCAGAAACCCTTGTTCGCCTTCAGCAGATGGGCGTGGCCCGCTGGATGATCTCATCGGCCCTTTCGCTGGTGGTTGCCCAGCGGCTGGTTAGGCGCCTTTGCCCCCACTGTCGACAGAAAACAGAATATCAGTCCGGGGTACCGCGCGCGCTTTGGCCGCGGCCCCTTCCCCGTTGGCAGCCCGTCGGTTGCGATCGCTGCTATCACGGCTTTTACGGCCGCATCGCGATTTTCGAGGTGCTGAACGTCGATAACACGCTTCGGCAGGCCATTGCCACCGGCGCGGCGATTGAGGTGATAGAGGCCAGCGCCAGGCAGGTGGGGATGATCTCTTTGTTTGAACATGGCTGCATGGCCGTCGAGCAGGGGCTTACCACATTCGAAGAGCTGCTGCGCGTTCTGGGGATGCCCGATGAAGGCTAATCGGCTCTGGCGCTGGAGGGCGATCTCCTTCGAAGGTGAACCGCAGCGCGGGATGCTCCTGGCTGCCAGCCGTGAGGAGGCCTGCTCGGCATTAATCAGAAAAGGGTTAAACCCGCTGGCGATCGGCAAATATACGCACCGTCTTCGCTGGCAGCCGCATCACTGCTACGAGATTTTTCGCCAGCTGGCGACGCTACTGCAGGCGGGCCTGATGCTGACGGAGAGCCTGGAGATGCTGGCACGTCAACACTCCTTACCGCACTGGCAGGCGCTACTGCAGCGCCTGGCTGATGACCTGGGTGAAGGATGCGCCTTTTCGGAGGCATTAGGAAAATGGCCCGCGGCCTTCAGCCCGCTTTATGTTTCGATGGTGAAAACCGGCGAGCTGACGGGCAAGCTGGAGATCTGCTGCTGCAAGCTTGCGCTGCAGCAGAAGAACCAACAGCTGCTGCGCGCCAGGGTTAAAAAAGCGTTGCGCTATCCGCTTATCATCCTCAGCCTGGCCGTCGGCGTGGTGCTGGCGATGGTCACGCTGGTGCTTCCGGAATTTGCGGCAATCTACAAAACGTTTAATACGCCGCTTCCCGCGCTAACGCAGGCCGTTATGGGCTTTGCGGCGTTTGTTCAGGCACATGCGCCGGGAATTTTTGTGACGCTGCTTATGCCCGCTATCGCCCCCTTTGGCCTAAGGCAACGCCCGGGCTGGCAGAGACTGACTCAGCGTGCGCTGCTGCGGTTGCCAATAATGGGCGGGCTGGCGCGAGGGCAAAAATTAGGACAGATTTTTACCGTGCTAACGCTGACGCAGCAGGCGGGTATTCCGTTTTTACAGGGCCTGGTCAGCGCAGAAGAGACGGTTGAGAGCCTCTACTGGCGGGAGAAACTTCGCGGGGTTCATGAACAAATCGAAGGAGGTGCGCCCATCTGGTCCTCCTTTCAAAAGGCCTGCGTTTTCACTCCGCTCTGCATTCAGCTGATTCGAACCGGGGAGGCATCGGGGGCGCTGGACGTTATGCTGGAGAATCTTGCTAACCATCACATGGAGCAGACGTTTCAGCAGGCAGACGGTCTTGCCGCCATGCTTGAACCCTTACTGCTAATCGTGACGGGCGTGATAATCGGTACGCTGGTTGTGGCGATGTATCTGCCGATTTTCCATCTGGGGGATGCAATGAGCGCGGGATAGCGCTGGCGCACGAACATGCGCCAGCAAAAGCTTTACAGGCTATTAAATACGCGGTTTTCCTGCTCCTGTACGCGGATAAACGTCGTGCGCTTCGTCAGCTCTTTCAGACGAGAGGCGCCAACGTAGGTGCAGGCGGAACGCAGACCGCCGAGGATATCGAGCGCGGTGTTCGCAACCGGGCCGCGCAGAGGCAGCTTCACGGTTTTGCCTTCTGCCGCGCGGTATTTTGCCACGCCGCCGACGTGACGGGTCATCGCAGATTCAGAGCTCATGCCGTAGAACAGCATGAACTTCTCGCCGTTCTCTTCCACCACGGTGCCGCCGCTCTCTTCGTGACCCGCCAGCATACCGCCGAGCATCACAAAATCAGCGCCGCCGCCGAAGGCTTTTGCCACGTCGCCCGGCGTGGTGCAGCCGCCGTCGCTGATAATCTGCCCGCCCAGGCCGTGAGCCGCATCGGCACACTCAATAACGGCAGATAGCTGCGGATAACCGACCCCGGTCTTCACGCGCGTGGTGCAAACGGAGCCCGGACCAATACCCACTTTTACGATATCCGCGCCGGAAAGAATCAACTCTTCACACATCTCACCGGTCACCACGTTGCCCGCGATGATGGTTTTGGTCGGCCATGCTTCACGCGCCTTGCTGACGAACTGCACGAAGTGTTCGGAATAACCATTCGCCACGTCAATGCACACGAAGTTCAGCGCCGGATTGGCATTCAAAATCTGTTTGGTTTTCTCGAAATCGGCGTCGGACGTGCCGGTAGAGACCATCACGTGCTTAACGACGTCAGCAGATGCGGAGGCGACGAAAGCGCTCCAGTCTTCGGTGCTGTAATGCTTGTGCACCGCCGTCAGTACGTCGAATTTTGCCAGCGCCGTCGCCATCTCGAACGTGCCCACGGTGTCCATGTTCGCCGCGATAATCGGTACGCCAGACCAGGTCTGACCGGAATGTTTAAAGGTGAACTGACGTTCGAGTTCAACGTCTGAGCGGCTTTTCAGCGTAGAGCGTTTAGGGCGGATAAGAACGTCTTTGAAACCTAACTTCAGATCTTCTTCGATACGCATGTGCGGATTCCTGGGGTTAGAGGCAAATAAAGTAAAAGCACAACTCCAGTGACGCTATCATACGCACTAATACCTGCTCCGCAAGACTGCGAAATTCTCTTTTTTTACGCTACAATCCTATAAATTTACCTGGTCAAAAGCGGGTAAAGAGAGTCAAACATGCGCAGTAATAAGTTTGTTTTTTAAGCAACTGATTTTAATAATGAATAATTCCCAGGATGTAATGTAATGGGGTATATCGTCGCATTAACCGGCGGCATCGGGAGCGGCAAAAGCACCGTTGCGGACGCATTTTCACGTCTCGGCATCACAATAATTGATGCCGACGTCATTGCCCGTCAGGTGGTAGAACCCGATACACCTGCACTCAAGGCTATCGAAGCCCGTTTCGGCAGTACCATCCTGAATGACGATGGGACGCTCAACCGCCGTCGTCTGCGCGAATACATTTTTTCTGATTCTTCAGAAAAAGACTGGCTCAATTCGCTGCTCCACCCCATTATCCACCAGGAAACTCAGCGTCAGATTGCCGCCTCAACCTCCCCGTATTGTTTGTGGGTCGTTCCGCTGCTGGTCGAAAATCAGCTGCAGAAAAAAGCGGACAGGGTTCTGGTGATCGACGTTTCTCCCGAAACGCAGATCCAGCGAACGATGGCGCGCGATCGCGTTTCGCGGGAACATGCTGAACAAATTCTTTCCGCCCAGGCCACGCGCGAAGCGCGCCTTGCCGTGGCGGATGATGTTATTGATAACAACGGCGCACCAGATGCCATTGCATCGGATGTTGCCCGCCTGCACGCGCAATACCTGAAGTTCGCCGCGCAGGCCGTTGCACAGGAAAACCCCTAATGTCTACTCATATTCTTTTTGAGCATCCGCTGAATGAAAAAATGCGCACCTGGCTGCGCATCGAGTTTCTTATTCAACAGCTTTCAGAGCATTTGCCGGTCAACGATCATGCCACGGCGCTGCATTTTTTCCGCAACGTAGGCGATCTGCTGGATGTGGTTGAACGCGGCGACGTCCGTACAGAGCTGTTGAAGGAGCTGGAGCGCCAGCAGCGTAAATTACAGGCCTGGGCTGAAGTGCCGGGCGTGGATCAGAGCCGTATCGACTCTCTGCGCCAGCAGCTCAAAAACAGCAGCACCGTTTTGATGGCCGCACCGCGCGTTGGGCAGTTTCTTCGTGAAGACCGCCTTATTGGCCTGGTGCGCCAGCGCCTGAGCATTCCCGGCGGCTGCTGCAGCTTCGATCTCCCCACGCTGCATATGTGGCTTCATATGCCGCAGGCCCAGCGTGATGCGCAGGTCAACAGCTGGATGGCAAGCCTGGAGCCGGTGAATCAGGCGTTAACGCTCATTCTCGATCTGGTTCGAAACTCAGCGCCTTTCCGCAAGCAGACCAGCCTGAATGGGTTTTACCAGGACAACGGGGACGATGCCGACCTGCTGCGCCTGAGCCTGTCCCTTGGTGAGCAGCTATATCCGCAGATTTCCGGGCATAAAAGCCGCTTTGCGATCCGCTTTATGCCGCTGGACAGCGAAAACGGCACCGTGCCGGAACGCCTCGATTTTGAACTGGCCTGTTGTTAAGGAGTGCCGATGTCTGACGTAACCACCGTAAGCTGCCCAACCTGTGGAAAAACCGTTGTCTGGGGCGAAGTGAGCCCGTTTCGCCCCTTCTGCTGCAAGCGCTGCCAGCTGATTGACCTTGGCGAATGGGCGGCGGAAGAGAAACGCATTCCGAGCGAAGGCGATCTTTCCGACAGCGACGACTGGAGCGAAGAGCAGCAGCGCTAGCCTTCAAAGCCTGCTGACGCTTCGCTTAGCAGGCCTACCGGTTGCCCGTCAGCCGAGCGATGACGGGCTCATTTGCCGGAGGGAATTTATCGGCGTCGCTCGCCTGAAGCTCAACCCAGCTGCCCGGCTGCCCCTCTTTCCCCCACGGCTCTCCTTCCCAGCTTTCAACCAGCCAGAACCAGAGCGTGATGTGTCGATCCGGAAACTGATACTCAAGCTTATCAAAAAGCGATGCGTCCAGCGGGGTGATGCCCACCTCTTCCTGGAGCTCACGCGCTAGCGCCTGCTCCGGCGTTTCACCGGCCTCTATTTTCCCACCGGGAAACTCCCACTTGTTCGCCATGTGGGCATCGGCGGCGCGCTGGGTGATGAAGATTTGGTTTTGCGGGTTGCGAATAATCCCGACTGAAATTTGCAGCGTTTTCATTGTGTCACTTCCATAAAAAAGGCGCAGATATCTGCGCCTTTTCGTTTTTATATGAACTTAGCTCAGGCGGCCGTGGCACGCCTTATATTTTTTACCGGAACCGCACGGGCACGGATCGTTGCGTCCCACTTTACGATCGCCGGTTTGCGCCGCGATCGCCGCAGCCGCTTCGTTCTCGTCGGTCTGGTGGCTCAGCTGCTGCATCTGCGCCAGACGCTCGGCTTCTTCACGACGCTGCTGCTCCATCGCTTCCACCTCTTCCGGCATGCGCACCTGAACTTTGCTCAGGGTGCTGATGACTTCATACTTCAGCGACTCCAGCATGGCAGCAAACATCGAGAAGGATTCGCGCTTGTACTCCTGCTTCGGATCTTTCTGCGCGTAGCCGCGCAGGTGGATGCCCTGACGCAGGTAGTCCATCGCTGCCAGGTGCTCTTTCCACAGGGAATCGAGCGTCTGCAGCATCACGCCTTTTTCGAAGTGACGCATCATCTCGGCACCCACCACTTCTTCCTTACGCTTGTACACTTCCAGCGCGGTTTCAAAGATGCGCTCACGCAGGGTCTCTTCGTGCAGCTCAGGCTCTTTGTCCAGCCACTCTTTGATTGGCAGCTCGAGGTCGAAGTCGTTTTTCAGGCGCTCCTGCAGGCCTTCGATGTCCCACATCTCTTCAAGAGACTGCGGCGGAATGTGCGCGTCGATAGTTGCCTTGAACACGTCTTCGCGGATGCTGTTGATGGTTTCGCTCACGTCGGACACGTCCAGCAGCTCGTTACGCTGGGTGTAGATCGCGCGACGCTGATCGTTGGCCACGTCATCGTATTCCAGCAGCTGCTTACGAATATCGAAGTTGCGGCTTTCCACTTTGCGCTGGGCGTTGGCAATTGCCTTGGTGACCCACGGGTGCTCGATCGCTTCGCCAGGCTTCATGCCCAGTTTACGCATCATGCCGGACACGCGGTCGGAGGCAAAAATACGCATCAGCGCATCTTCCATAGACAGGTAGAAGCGGGAAGAACCGGCATCACCCTGACGACCCGCACGGCCGCGCAGCTGGTTATCGATACGGCGAGACTCATGACGCTCGGTGCCAATGATGTGCAGACCGCCGGAGGCCAGAACGGCATCGTGGCGAACCTGCCAGTCGGCCTTGATTTGAGCAATTTGCTCCGGCGTTGGGTCTTCCAGCTCCGCCACTTCCGCCTGCCAGCTGCCGCCGAGCATAATGTCCGTACCACGGCCCGCCATGTTGGTGGCGATAGTTACCGCCCCCGGATAGCCTGCCTGCGCAACGATATCCGCCTCTTTGGCGTGGAATTTGGCGTTCAGCACGTTGTGCTTGATGCCCGCTTTCGTCAGCTCGTTGGAAACCACTTCGGATTTTTCAATGGAGATGGTACCCACCAGCACAGGCTGGCCGTTCGCGGTACGCTCGCGAATATCTTCAATGATCGCCTGAATTTTTTCAGCTTCCGTCATGTAGACCAGATCCGCCATATCCTTACGGATCATTGGACGGTTGGTCGGTACAACGACGGTATCCAGCTTGTAGATCGAGCTAAACTCGAACGCTTCGGTATCGGCGGTACCGGTCATACCCGCCAGCTTCTCGTACAGACGGAAGTAGTTCTGGAAGGTGATGGACGCCAGCGTCTGGTTTTCGTTTTGAATATCTACGCCTTCTTTGGCTTCAACCGCCTGGTGAAGACCATCGGACCAGCGACGCCCCTGCATGGTACGGCCGGTGTGTTCATCAACGATGATCACTTCGCCGTCTTTAACGATGTAGTCGACGTCGCGGGTGAACAGCGCGTGTGCGCGCAGTGCGGCGGTGACGTGGTGCATCAGCATGATGTTGGTCGGGGAGTACAGCGACTCGCCCTCTTCCATAATGCCCTGCTCAACCAGCAGCTCTTCAATTTGTACCAGACCGCGTTCGGTCAGGTTTACCTGGCGCGCTTTTTCATCAACGGAGAAGTGGCCTTCACCCTGGAAGGTGTCGGAGTCCTCTTTTTCCTGGCGCAGCAGGTGCGGAATGATTTTATCGACTTTGCGATACATCTCGGAGCTGTCTTCGGCCGGACCGGAGATGATCAGCGGGGTACGAGCTTCGTCGATCAGAATGGAGTCAACCTCATCCACCAGCGCATAGTGCAGTTTACGCTGTACGCGCTCTTCCGGGCTGAACGCCATGTTGTCACGGAGGTAGTCAAAGCCGTATTCGTTGTTGGTGCCGTAGGTGATGTCCGCGTTGTACGCTTCGCGCTTGGCCGGAGCAGGCAGGCCAGACATGTTGATGCCGACGGTCAGGCCCAGGAACTCAAACAGCGGGCGGTTGTTTTCGGCGTCACGCTGCGCCAGATAGTCGTTGACGGTAACAACGTGGACGCCCTTACCGGTCAGCGCGTTCAGGTAAGCAGGAAGGGTCGCCGTCAGCGTTTTACCTTCACCGGTACGCATCTCCGCGATGCAACGCTCGTTAAGCACCATACCGCCCAGCAGCTGCACGTCGAAGTGGCGCATGCCAAAGACGCGTTTACTGGCTTCACGCACCACCGCGAAAGCTTCAGGGATCAGGCTTTCTAAGGTTTCACCTTTTTCCAGTCGCGCGCGGAACTCTGCCGTTTTTGCTTTCAGCTCGTCATCGGTGAGCTTCTCCATCGCCGGTTCCATGCCGTTGATGACGGCAACGGCTTTGCGCATGCGGCGCAGGGTACGATCGTTACGGCTACCGAAAACTTTAGTTAATAATTTGATTAGCATAATAAATTCTCAAACGCCCCAGATGGGCAGATAAATTAAGGTATTGGAAAGGTTAATTTAGCTGAGGCGTAAAGGCCCGGCGCGGATGCCATGGACCTGGCTAATCCACGTTGAGACGGAGAACGTTGCCGGGGAGGCAAATGCCGTTTTTATCGGCTGCCTGACGGAGGCGGGCGGCTGGCTATCCTGAGTGAGCAGCGCATTCAGCGTGTCCAGCAAAGCAAGATGCTGAGCCTGAACAGGAAGCGTTTCTTCAGCGACAGGCATCGTCTGCGGTGCCATCGCGAAAGAAAGATGGCGAATAACCGTGCGGATGGCGTGCTGCTGCCAGTAATCAACGGAGAAATTAGGACGACGACTGGCTTCAAGCCACGCAAGGTTAGTTAAGTTGCCCCGCGTGGAGAGGTCGTGTTTGGTCGTCGTAGAGCGTGCTGGCGCTGCGGCTTCTGCGCTGTTGCTGAGCACAGGCAAGCCGAAACTCGCCGCGACCATCCCTAATATGAGATGCGGCCAGAAGTATCGTCTGCCAAATTGTCGCCAGCGCGTCAGTATTCCGCTCACTTGCTCCACCACATAAGCCAGCCCGGTAAGGCTGAGTTTGATTATTCTTTTTTAGCGCCCAGATAGTATCACTAAAGCCAATATACAGCAGCAGGAATGACGATTAACAGCGGGGAAAAACGGTCAAGAATGCAGCTAACGCGCAGATTTTCTGCGTCAGAGACGCGGCATATGGCGCTAAAAATAAAAACGACCGGCTTCCCTGGCCGGAGAGAGTACCAGGTAAACCAGTCGTTTTTTACGAAACGGTTTGAACCGTTACGCCAGGACCGTGCTTGGAGCTTTGAATGCCAGAGGCAGTTCAGCTTCGTCTTCGAAGGTCACATATTCCCAGGCTTCCTGTTTTGCCAGGACTGCCTGCAACAGCTTGTTGTTCAGCGCATGACCGGATTTAAACGCGGTAAATGCACCAATGATATTGTGACCGCACATGAACAGATCGCCGATCGCATCCAGCATTTTGTGACGAACAAATTCATCTTCAAAACGCAGGCCGTCTTCGTTCAGTACGCGATAATCGTCAACAACGATGGCACAATCGAAGCTGCCGCCCAGGCACAGGCCGCGGGACTGCAGATATTCGATATCACGCATGAAGCCGAAAGTACGGGCACGACTAATCTGGCGCATAAACGCATCCGCAGAGAAGTTCATCGCATAGCGTTGGGTGCTGGAATCAATCGCAGGATGGTTAAAGTCGATGGTAAAGTCCAACGAGAAACCATTATACGGTTTAAATTCAGCCCACTTGTCGCCATCTTCGACGCGAACGGTCTCTTTGATGCGAACAAATTTCTTCGCGCAGTTCAGTTCTTCGATGCCGGCATCCAGCAACAGATAGACGAACGGTGCAGCACTGCCATCCATGATCGGGATTTCTGGTGCATCGACTTCAACAACGATGTTGTCGATACCCAGCCCCGCCAGAGCGGCGTTGAGGTGCTCTACGGTAGAAATCCGCACGTCATGCTCGTTCACCAGACAAGTACAGAGCATAGTATCACGCACAGATTTGGCATCGGCCGGAAAATCTACCGGTGGATTCAAGTCGGTGCGACGATAGATGACCCCGGTATTGGCCGGCGCAGGGCGTAACGTCAGTGTGACTTTTTTGCCGGTATGTAAACCGACGCCAGTCGCCTGAACGATACGTTTAAGTGTCCTTTGTTTGATCATCGTATAATCTCGCCAAATTAACTATCCAACCGAGAGTGTATCTCACTAACGGTGGGCCAGTTTAGCACAAAGAGCGAAAATCCCCAAATTCCAGTCAATTCTTAGTCAGCTTGCTTACGCAAGAACGCTGGAATGTCCAGATAATCCGGCTCTTTCGCGGTTTGTGGCGTGGTATCGTTCACCACTTTCGCAGCGGGTTTTTGCTCTTGAGTCAGCGGAGCCATACCGTGCTGCTGGAAACGATCCATCACCGGTTGCTGAGTCTGCTTGTTGGTCACCAGCGTGATCTCAGGACGCTTGTCCATACCGATACCGGTAGCAACAACCGTTACGCGCAGCTCGTCGTTCATTTCCGGGTCAAGGGAAGTACCGATTACCACGGTCGCGTTGTCAGAGGCGAACGCACGGATGGTGTTACCCACGGTTTCGAACTCATCCAGACGCAGGTCAAAGCCAGCGGTAATGTTGACCAGCACGCCGCGCGCACCGGACAGATCGATATCTTCCAGCAGTGGAGAAGAGATCGCCATTTCAGCGGCTTCTTCTGCACGGTCTTCACCGCTTGCCACGCCGGAGCCCATCATCGCATAGCCCATTTCGGACATCACGGTGCGAACGTCTGCAAAGTCGACGTTCATCAGGCCAGGACGGGTAATCAGTTCAGCGATACCCTGAACCGCGCCTTTCAGCACGTCGTTCGCCGCGCCAAACGCATCCAGCAGGGAGATACCGCGTCCCAGCACTTTCAGCAGCTTGTCGTTTGGAATGGTAATCAGAGAGTCCACGTGCTTGGACAGCTCGGTGATACCCTGCTCCGCGAATGCCATACGCTTTTTGCCTTCAAAGTTGAAAGGCTTGGTGACGACAGCAACGGTCAGAATACCTAAATCTTTTGCCACTTCTGCGACAACGGGTGCTGCACCGGTACCGGTACCGCCGCCCATACCTGCCGCAATGAAGACCATATCAGCGCCGTCCAGCGCAGCGCGCAGGGCTTCACGATCTTCTTCAGCCGCATTGCGGCCCACTTCCGGGTTAGCGCCCGCGCCCAGACCTTTGGTGATGCCGCCACCGATCTGAATCGTCTGGCCTACGGCCGTTTTACGCAGTGCCTGCGCATCGGTGTTAACCGCGAAAAATTCAACGCCTTCAATGCGCTCGCGCACCATGTGCTCTACGGCGTTACCGCCGCCGCCACCGACGCCGATGACTTTAATCACCGCGTCGTTGGTTAATTCCATTGGTTCAAACATAGTTTCTCTCCGTTGTGCCTGTCGCCCGAGACCGTTAATTCTCTCCGGTCTCTTAAAAAAATTAAAACTCTTTTCGCAACCAGGTGTTCAGTCGTTTGACCCACGACCCCACCGAGACGCGTTTTTCCACTTCTGCTTCACCACTCAAATGGGACTCTTTCCCGTAGTGGAGCAGGCCCACAGCCGTTGAGTAGTACGGCTCCTGGGCATAATCCGTTAAACCGGTGATATTCAGCGGCGCGCCGATACGCACCTGCGTATGGAACACTCGCTGAGCGCAGGCCGCAAGACCTTCAATTTGCGCTGCCCCACCGGTTAATACAATCCCCGCCGCGAGATGATGTTTCACACCCTGCTGGCGAAGCTGTTCCTGTAACTGCAAAATCTCTTCGTTGACCAGGTTAAGCAGCTCGGTGTAGCGCGGCTCAATCACCTCTGCCAGCGTCTGACGCTGCAGGCTGCGCGGCGGTCGACCGCCCACGCTTGGCACTTCGACGCTCTCGTCTTTACCGACGATAGAGCCCAGTGCGCAGCCGTGACGGACCTTAATCGCCTCTGCATCGCTCGGTGGCGTACCAAAGGCGTAGGCAATGTCGCTGGTCACAACGTTCCCTGCATACGGGATCACTTTTGTGTGGCGCAGCGCACCGCCGGTGTACACGGCGATATCCATTGTACCACCACCAATATCGACCACACAGACGCCCAGTTCACGTTCGTCTTCGGTCAGCACCGAGTAGCTGGCGGCCAGACCTGCAAAAATAAGTTGGTCAACTTTCAGGCCACAACGTTCAACGGCCTTTACAATGTTCTTCGCCATATCGTTGTGACATGTGATCAGGTGCACTTTTGCCTGCATACGCACGCCGGAAAGACCGACCGGGTTTTTGATCCCTTCCTGATAATCGATCGCATATTCCTGCGGGATGACGTGCAGCACGCGATGCTCATCGCGCACGCGGACGGATTTCGCGGTGTGGACCACGTTCTCTACGTCTTCCTGCGTCACTTCTTCTTCGGAAATGGGCACCATGCCAATTTCGTTCTGGCAGCTAATGTGCTTACCAGAGAGGGCAAGATAGACAGAAGAAATCTGGCAATCTGCCATCAGTTCAGCCTGATCGATGGCGCGCTGTACGCATTTCACCACCGACTCAAGGTCGTTAACCCCACCTTTATCCATACCACGGGACGGGCAACTGCCCACGCCAATGATATTGACCATACCGTCGGGCAGAACTTCCCCTACTAAAGCGGCAACCTTCGCGGTGCCAATCTCCAGTCCAACTACCAGTTTTCTGTCCGTCGCCTTGATCATCGTTGTTCTGCCTGTACCTGTGCCTGATTCTGTTGCTGATTAGGTTCTTCGACCGGAGCCGGCTCCCAACCGACTGCTGCGCCTGAGTCATAGCGCAAATCAACATAGCTTATCCGTTTGCCGTCCGTCTGAGCCTGCTGCTGTAGAACCGGGTAAAGTTCGACAAATCGTGCCAGACGTTTCATTGTGTCGCCGCGGCCAAGATTGAGCTTAATGCCGTTGGTTAACGTCAGCTGCCACGAGCGGCGTGCCGTCATCGCCGCATCCTTCAGCGTAAAACGATTCTTAGCCAGCACCTGCCCCATATCGCGAAAACCCTGCAACACTTCATTTTCGCTGCCTTCCGGGCCATACAACATCGGTAAATTTTGCTTATTGACGCGATCGGATGGGACGCTGAACGAATTTCCGTCTACGTCGACCATATGCTGATCATTCCAACGCGCAATGGGCACATATTCAACCAGATGAATCTTCAATTCATCAGGCCATTGCTTTCTTACGCTTGCCTGCTTGATCCATGGCAGACGCTCAATCTGGCTCTGGATGATGTTCACATCCTGGGTCATAAACGTACCGGGCGACCCAAGCGCCAGTATCGACTGACGAATATCGTCATTGCGCGTGTAATGGCGTTCACCGGTGACAACCAGCTTCGAGAGCGGTAAACGCTGCGCATCTTCCATCCAGCCCAGCACCATCCAGCCGCTGATAAACACGGTAAACAGCACGCCCAGAAGGAAGATAATCCCTGCAAGACGCGTTCCATTACTCCGCCGCGAAGAAGAATACTCTTCCTCGTCATCACGGTTGCGCGTGTTCAATGCAGCCTGCGACATATCAGCCCGCCTGGTCCAGAATACGTACAACTAACTGCGAGAAGCTCATCCCGGCCTGACGCGCGGCCATTGGCACAAGGCTGTGGCTGGTCATGCCTGGAGACGTATTCGCTTCCAGCAAATAAAATTGCCCATCACCGTCGAGCATTACGTCAATGCGCCCCCAGCCGCGGCAGCCCAGAACATTCCAGGCTTTAAGCACCAGGGACTGTAAATCTGCTTCGCGTTCTGCTTCAAGACCACTTGGGCAGAAATATTGCGTCTCATCAGAGAGATACTTCGCCTCATAATCATAGAAGACGCCAGCGGGTTGGATGCGAATTGACGGTAAAATTTCTTCACCCAGCATCGCCACGGTAAATTCCGGCCCGCTGAGCCATTTTTCGATCAGAACTTCTTCATCAGGTTGAAATGCCAGTTTTAACGCATCGGCTAATTTGCCAGCTTCGTCAACTTTGGACATTCCCACGCTCGACCCTTCACGGCTCGGCTTAACAATAACCGGAAGGCCCAGCTCTGCAATGCGCGTATTAACGCTATCAGAGAGGCCTAATTCAAACTCGCGGCGCGTCAGCGCAACCCACGGCGCAACGGGCAACCCCGCGCCCTGCCACAGCAGCTTGCTGCGCAGTTTATCCATGGAGATCGCCGACGCCATCACGCCGCTGCCGGTATACGGCATGCCGATCAGCTCCAGCAGCCCCTGCAGGGTACCGTCTTCACCGCCGCGGCCGTGCAGCGCGATAAAGGCTTTATCGAAGCCCATCGCTTTGAGCTGCGTGACGTCAATCTCTTTTGGATCGACCGGGTGCGCATCCACGCCACCCTCGCGCAGGCCAGCCAGTACGGCAGCGCCAGAGTTGAGTGAAACCTCGCGCTCGGCGGAGGTGCCGCCAAACAGGACCGCAATCTTATCAGCCATGATGCTCGTCCTCCTGAGTTTGCGGCTTCAGTTTGATTTCGGCTAAGGTACGGGCGATTTTGCCGATATTTCCCGCACCCTGAATGAGCACCAGATCGTTGCCGGTCAGGACCGGCGCCAGGATTTCGGCGACCTCTGCGGGATCCGAAACCAAAATAGGATCTACTTTACCGCGTCCGCGAATGGTACGACACAGGGAACGGCTATCCGCGCCCGGAATCGGAGTTTCGCCCGCTGAGTAAACGTCCAGCATCAGCAGCGTATCAACCTGAGACAGCACGCTCGCGAAGTCGTCATACAGATCGCGGGTACGGGTGTAGCGGTGCGGCTGGAAAATCATCACCAGATTTTTTTCCGGCCAGCCTGCGCGCGCCGCTTTAATGGTGGCGTCGACTTCCGTTGGGTGGTGGCCGTAGTCATCCACCAGCATGGCCGTGCCCGGCTTGCCGTTTACCGCTTCCAGCGGATATTCGCCGAGGAAGTCAAAACGACGGCCCGTGCCCTGGAAGCTCTCCAGCGCGCGAAGAATGGCGTCGTCGTCAATACCCTCTTCGGTTGCGACCGCAACGGCCGCCGCCGCGTTCAGGGCGTTGTGGCGGCCCGGGGCGTTAAGGGTAACGTGAAGCAGCTCTTTGTCCTGACGCGCCAGGGTGAAATGCCCCTGCGCGCCCAGCTGTTTGTAATCTTCGATGCGGACATCAGCGTCTTCGCTGAAGCCGTAAGTGGTGATTTGACGACCGACGCGCGGCAGCAGCTCGCGGATCACCGGATCGTCTACGCACATGACCGCACGACCATAAAACGGCAGATTGTGCAGGAAATTAATAAAGGTCTGTTTTAAATTTTCGAAGTCGCCCTGGTAGGTATCCATGTGGTCGGCTTCGATATTGGTGACGATCGCCACCATCGGCTGCAGGTGCAGGAACGACGCGTCGCTCTCATCCGCTTCCGCAATCAGGTAACGGCTGTGGCCCAGGCGCGCGTGGACGCCCGCCGCTTTTACCAGGCCACCGTTAACGAAGGTTGGGTCGAGGCCCGCTTCAGCATAAATGCTGGAAACCATCGCCGTGGTCGTGGTTTTACCGTGGGTCCCGGCAACCGCGATGCCGTGACGAAAACGCATCAGCTCGGCCAGCATTTCTGCGCGGCGGATCACCGGAATACGCGCTTCATGCGCGGCAACGATTTCCGGGTTATCTGAAGAGATAGCGCTCGAAACCACCACCACGCTCGCGTTGATGACGTTCTCTGGGCGGTGATTGAAATAGATAGTCGCCCCAAGCGACGCCAGCTGCTGCGTAACGGGGTTCGGTGCCAGGTCGGAACCACTGATCTGATAGCCTTCGTTCGCCAACACTTCGGCAATACCGCCCATGCCAGCACCGCCGATGCCGACAAAGTGAATGTGCCGGACGCGACGCATCTCGGGCACGATTGAACGCAGTTTTGCCAGTTGTTGTGTATTCATTCTCTAAACGCCATCGACTACTTAAAATTCGTGCAGCGCAACACGCGCTGCGAGGGTTAAGCCCGTGCTGCCAGGCTCACTTCTTTTGCTACCCGCTCCGTCGCATCGGGAATGGCCGTTGCGCGCGCACGTTCGGCCATCACCAGCAATGCTTCACGATCCCAGCCCGCCAGGGTAGTGGCGACCGCGTCCGCGGTGAACCGCGGCTGTTCAAAAATTTTTGCGGCTCCGGCTTTTTCAAGCGGCAGCGCGTTCCAGTACTGCTGGCGGTCTTTATGCTGGAAAGGCACAAACACCGCAGGTAAACCCGCAGCGGCAATTTCACTCACCGTCAGCGCGCCGGAGCGACACACCACGACGTCGGCCCAGGCATATGCTGCCGCCATATCGTCGATAAATTCCGTCACCTTATGCTGCGGCTGGCCCGCCTCGGCGTAGCCCTGCTCAACCATCTGCTGTGCGCCTTTTCCACTCTGATGCCAGATGGTCACTGCGCTACCCAGCTTTGCGGCAGCCTGAGGCATCGTCAGGTTTAAGACGCGCGCCCCCTGGGAGCCGCCAACGACCAGCACGCGAACCGGGCCTTCACGCCCGTTTAGACGCACGTCGGGCAGCGCAAGCGCCAGCACGTCCACGCGAACCGGGTTACCCACCACGTCCGCTTTAGGGAATGCGCCCGGGAAGGCCTGCAGGACTTTGGTGGCAATCTTCGCCAGCCATTTGTTGGTCAATCCGGCAATGCCGTTCTGCTCGTGCAGCACGACGGGAATACCCAGAGACCACGCGGCCAGCCCGCCGGGGCCAGAAACATACCCGCCCATACCCAGCACCACGTCAGGCTTAAAGCGCTTCATGATCGCGCGCGCCTGACGCCAGGCGTTGAAAATACGCACCGGAGCCAAAAGCAGCGCCTTAACGCCCTTGCCCCGCAGGCCGGAAATGCGAATAAAGTCGATTTCAATCCCGTGCTTCGGCACCAGGTCGGCTTCCATACGGTCCGCGGTTCCGAGCCAGCGCACCTGCCAGCCCTGCTCCATCAAATGGTGCGCAACCGCCAGCCCCGGGAACACGTGTCCGCCGGTGCCGCCTGCCATCACCATTAACCGCTTCGGTTGATTCATCGTGAACCTCGCGTAAACGCCTGGGCTTTTTCCAGACGCGTCTCATAATCTATGCGTAACAAAAACATGATGGCCGTCGACATAATCAACAGACTGGAACCACCATAGCTGATCAGCGGCAACGTCAGGCCCTTGGTCGGCAGCATACCTGCTGCGGCCCCAACGTTAACCAGCGCCTGGAAGCTAAACCAGATACCAATTGAGCAGGCTAAGAAACCGGAGAAGCGGTGATCGATCTCCAGCGCCTTACGGCCAATCGACATGGCGCGGAAAGCGACGAAGAATACCATTAAAAGTGCCAATACCACACCGATATAACCCAGCTCTTCCCCAATGATGGAGAAGATAAAGTCGGTATGCGCCTCGGGTAAATATTCCAGCTTTTGGACCGAGTTGCCCAGGCCTTGCCCCCAGAGTTCACCGCGGCCAAACGCCATCAGCGACTGCGTCAGCTGGTAGCCGCTGCCGAAGGGATCTTCCCACGGGTTCCAGAAGGAGGTAACGCGGCGGATACGGTAAGGTTCGGCGAGGATCAGCAGCACAACGGCCGAAATCCCCATCCCGATAATCGCGATGAACTGCCACAGCTTGGCCCCGGCCAGGAACAGCATGGCCAGCGTGGTCACGAAGAGTACCACAACGGTACCGAGGTCAGGCTGCGCCAGCAGCAGCACCGCCAGCACCAGAATCACGCCCATCGGCTTCAGGAAGCCGCGCAGGTTGTTGCGTACCTCATCCACCTTGCGCACCAGGTAGTTCGCGAGATAGCAGAACAGCGAGAGCTTGGTGAACTCCGCAGGCTGGATGCGCAGCGGACCAAACGCGATCCAGCGCGATGCCCCGTTAACGGAGCTCCCGACGACCAGCACGATCAACAGCATAATGATGGACGCAATCAGCATCGCCGTGCTGTGACGCTGCCAGAACGTCATCGGCAGGCGCAGGGTGATCAGCGCCAGGCAGAACGCCAGAATGATGTACAGGCCATCGCGTTTGGCAAACAGGAACGGATCGTTGGCAAGACGCTGCCCGACGGGCATCGACGCCGACGTCACCATAATAAAACCGATCGCCGCCAGCCCCAGCGTAAGCCAGAACAGCATGCGGTCGTACATAATCAGGCTATCGGAATCTTTATCCCGGGACGCCATTACCCAGCCTTTGAGCGCCGCAAACAGCCATGCCAGGATGCCAAATCCCGGCAGGCGCGGCATTCTCAGGCGAGGGAAAGATAAACGCATCAGCCTAACTCCTTCGCCAGGCGGGTAAAGACATCGCCACGCTGTTCGAAATTCTTAAACTGATCGAGGCTGGCGCACGCCGGGGAGAGCAGCACCATATCACCGGGCTTCACGCGCGGCGCAATCAGGCGCATCGCCTGCTCCATGGTCTCGGTTTGCTCGGCGATGTCAGGACGCAGCGCGGCCAGTTCGCTACCGTCGCGGCCGAAGCAGTACAGGCGAACGTTGTCCCCGGTGAGATACTGTTTCAGAGAGGAGAAATCCGCTGATTTCCCGTCGCCGCCCAGCAGCAGGTGCAGCGTGCCGTCGACGTGCAGGCCGTTCAGCGCGGCCTCGGTGCTGCCGACGTTCGTCGCTTTCGAGTCGTTAATCCAGCGAACGCCGTTATGCTCCAGCGCCAGCTGGAAGCGGTGAGCCAGCCCGGTGAAGGTGGTCAGCGCCTGCAGGCTCGAAGAGCGCGGCAGGCCAACGGCATCCGCCAGCGCCAGCGCCGCCAGGGCGTTAGTGTAGTTATGCTGGCCGGAAAGCTTCATCTCCTTCACGTTCAGCACCTTTTCGCCCTTCACGCGCAGCCAGGTTTCGCCCTGCTGGCGGTTCAGGTGGTAGTCACCCATGGTGATACCAAAGCTGATGCAGCGCTCGTCCGCGCCGCGTACCGGCATGGTCAGCGCATCATCGGCATTCACCACGCACACTTTGGCGTTTTCATAGACGCGCAGCTTAGCGGCACGGTACTGCTGAAGGCCAAACGGATACCTGTCCATATGATCTTCGGTTACGTTCAGAATGGTTGCCGCCGCGGCCCGCAGGCTGGAGGTTGTTTCCAGCTGGAAGCTTGAAAGCTCCAGAACGTACAGCTCGCAGCCTTTATCCAGCAGCATCAGGGCCGGGAGGCCGATATTTCCGCCGACGCCGACGTTCATGCCCGCCGCTTTGGCCATCTCGCCCACCAGCGTGGTGACGGTGCTTTTTCCGTTAGAACCGGTGATGGCGATAACCGGCGCCTGCGCCTCGCGGCAAAACAGCTCGATATCGCCAACAATTTCAACGCCCGCATCCGCGGCGGCGCTTAATGAAGGATGCGCCAGCGCCATGCCCGGGCTGGCAACGATCAGATCGGCGGCCAGCAGCCAGTCATCATTCAGACCACCAAGGTGGCGTTCAACCTGCTCCGGCAGCGTGTCCAGACCCGGCGGAGAGACACGCGTGTCCATCACGCGCGGCGTAACGCCACGCGCAAGGAAAAAGTCCACGCAGGAAAGGCCGGTCAGGCCCAACCCGATGATAACGACTTTTTTACCCTGGTAATCTGCCATGATTAACGTACCTTCAGCGTTGCCAGGCCAATCAGCACCAGCATCAGCGAAATAATCCAGAAGCGCACAATCACGCGCGGCTCCGGCCAGCCTTTCAGTTCATAGTGGTGGTGAATCGGCGCCATGCGGAAGATGCGCTGTCCGCGCAGCTTGAAGGAGCCGACCTGCAGGATCACCGACAGGGTTTCCACCACGAAAACGCCGCCCATGATCACCAGCAGGAACTCCTGGCGCAGCAGCACGGCAATAATGCCCAGCGCGCCGCCGAGAGCCAGCGAACCGACGTCCCCCATAAAGACCTGAGCCGGATAGGTGTTAAACCACAGGAAGCCCAGCCCCGCGCCGACGATCGCCGTGCAGACGATCACCAGTTCCCCCGCGTGACGCAGGTACGGAATATGCAGGTAGTTGGCGAAGTTCATGTTACCGGTCGCCCATGCCACCAGCGCAAAGCCCGCGGCGACGAAGACGGTAGGCATAATCGCCAGGCCATCCAGGCCGTCCGTCAGGTTTACGGCGTTGCCGGTACCGACGATCACGAAGTAGGCCAGCAGGATGTAGAACAGCCCCAGCTGCGGCATCACGTCCTTAAAGAACGGGACAACCAGCTCGGTGGCTGGCGTTTCTTTCCCTGCGAGATAAAGCGCGAAGGCCACGCCCAGCGCAATCACCGACATCCAGAAGTACTTCCAGCGGGCAATCAGGCCTTTCGTGTCTTTACGGACCACCTTGCGGTAGTCGTCGACAAAGCCAATGATTCCGTAGCCAATCAGCACGGTCAGCACGCACCAGACGTACGGGTTGGATGGATAGGCCCACAGCAGCACCGACACCACGATCGCGGTCAGGATCATGATCCCGCCCATGGTCGGCGTGCCGCGCTTGCTGAAGTGCGACTCGGGGCCGTCGTTACGGACAACCTGCCCAAAAGAGAGTTTTTGCAGACGGGCGATCATGCGCGGGCCCATCCATAACGAGATGAACAGCGCGGTCAGCAGGCTGACGATGGCGCGAAACGTCAGATAGGAAAAGACGTTAAAGCCTGAGTAATATTTGACCAAATGTTCGGCCAGCCAAACTAACATGTCCCGCTCTCCTGTAATGCGTGCACAACTTCTTCCATGGCGGCACTGCGTGAACCTTTCACTAGCACAGTCACAATTTGTTTTTCTACAATCAACGATGTAAGGCGTTCAATCAGCGCCGCTTTATCGGCAAAATGCTCGCCGACGCCGCTGGCCTGGCTAATCGCCTGACTCAATTTTCCTGCGCTCAACACGCAGTCCAGACCTGCGGCCTTCGCCGCTTCGCCGACCTGGATATGGCACGCTTCGCTTTCTTCGCCCAGCTCGCCCATATCACCAACGACCATCACGCGGTAGCCCGGCATTTCAGACAGCACCTGCACGGCCGCCGTCATCGAGCCGACGTTGGCGTTGTAGGAGTCGTCCAGCAGGAGCTTGTTCTGCGCAAGCTGGATTGGGAACAGACGCCCCGGCACCGCTTGCAGATTCGCCAGCCCTGCTTTGATGGCGTCGTGCGTTGCGCCAACCGCCATAGACAGCGCGGCGGCGGCGAGCGCGTTGGCGATGTTGTGACGACCCGGCAGCGGCAGCAGCACGTCAATGCCGCCCGTTGGCGTATTGAGCGTAAACTCGGTGCCGTGCGACGTAACGTGAACGTTGGTCGCGGTAAAGTCGCTGTTGGCGGCATTCGGCGAGAAGCGCCAGGTTTTGCGATCGCCAATGATGCTTTGCCAGTTCAGCCAGTCGTTGTTATCGGCATTCATAATGGCGATACCGTCCGCCGGCAGGCCGGTGTAAATCTCCCCTTTGGCTTTCGCCACGCCTTCCAGCGAGCCGAAGCCTTCCAGGTGCGCCGCCGCCAGGTTATTCACCAGCGCGGCTTCCGGACGCGTCAGGCTGACGGTCCATGCAATTTCGCCCTGGTGGTTAGCGCCCAGCTCGATCACGGCAAATTCATGTTCTTTCGTCAGGCGAAGCAGCGTCATCGGCACGCCGATGTCGTTATTGAGGTTGCCCGCGGTATAGAGGGTATTTCCGCAGCGACTCAGAATCGCCGCGGTCATCTCTTTTACGGAAGTTTTACCGGACGATCCCGTCAGCGCGACGACGCGCGTCGGAACCTGCTGGCGCACCCATGCGGCCAGCTCGCCGAAGGCCAGGCGGGTATCTTTCACCACGATCTGCGGCAGATCGACGTCCAGCCTGCGGCTGACCAGCAGCGCGCCAGCGCCGTTCTCTTTGGCCTGTTCAGCAAAGTCGTGGGCGTCGAAGCGCTCGCCTTTCAGTGCCACAAACAGACAGCCCGCGGTGATTTTGCGGGTGTCGGTGGTGACGGCGTCAAGGGTCAGATCCTGACCGTGCAGTTCGCCCTGCAGGATCGCAGCAGCCTGGCCTAGCGTAAGGCTAATCATGCCACCACTCCCAGCAGGCGCGCTGCGGTCACGCGGTCGGAATAGTCCAGACGACGATTGCCGACGATCTGATAATCTTCATGGCCTTTACCGGCCAGCAGAACCACGTCGTTTTCACGCGCCTGCATAATGGCGCTGGTGACCGCTTCCGCGCGGCCTTCAACAACGCGAGCGCGGCCCGCGTCGAGCATACCGGCCAGAATATCGTTGATGATGGCGCGCGGCTCTTCGGTACGCGGGTTGTCATCGGTTACAACCGGAATATCCGCGAACTGCTCGGCAATCGCCCCCATCAGCGGGCGTTTACCTTTGTCACGGTCACCGCCGCAGCCAAAGACGCACCACAGCGTGCCCGCGCAGTGCAGACGCGCGGCTTCCAGCGCTTTTTCCAGCGCATCCGGCGTGTGGGCATAATCCACCACCACGGTCGGCTTGCCCGGCGCGCTAAACACTTCCATGCGGCCGCACACCGGCTGCAGGCTGGAAGCGGTTTTCAACAGCTCAGCCATCGGGTAACCCAGCGCCAGCAGCGTCGCCAGCGCCAGCAGCAGATTGCTGACGTTAAACGCGCCCATCAGGCGGCTTTCAATCTCGCCTTCACCCCATGAAGAGGCAAAGCGGATCGTCGCGCCGCTGTCGTGATAGTTCACTTCAATCGCCTTCAGCCAGCGGCCGCGGCAGTTCGGATTAATGTGGTCTTCCATCGAGACGGCGACCGCATCCGGCAGCTTCGCCAGCCAGCGGCGACCGACTTCATCATCCGCATTGATAATGGCCTGACCGGCGTGGTGCGTTGAATAGAGCAGCCATTTCGCGGCTTCGTAGTGCTCCATGTCGCCGTGATAATCGAGATGATCCCGGCTCAGGTTGGTAAACACGGACGCGGCAAATTTCAGCGCCGCAACGCGGTGCTGCACCAGCCCGTGGGATGAGACTTCCATGGCGGCAAAGGTCGCGCCCTGCCCGGCCAGCCCGGCCAGAACGTGCTGCACGTCAACCGCGGACCCGGTGGTATTCTCCGTTGGGCTCACTTTACCGAGCAGGCCGTTGCCCACCGTTCCCATCACGGCACCGGTTTCCCCCAGCAGCTGCGCCCACTGCGCCATCAGCTGCGTGGTGGTGGTTTTACCGTTGGTGCCGGTCACGCCAACCAGACGCAGCTGGTCAGAGGGCTCATGGTAAAAACGCCCTGCCAGCGCGGAGAGACGCTCATTTAGCTGGCTGAGGTAAATAACCGGCACGCCGTGCATTTCACGGATTTCACCGTCGGCTGCTTCATCTTTCGCCTCAGCAATAACGGCAGCAACACCTTGCGCAATCGCCTGCGGGATATATCGACGCCCGTCCGCCTGATGACCCACTACAGCCACAAAAAGATCGCCAGAAGCCGCTATGCGGCTGTCCAGCGTCATCTCTCGTAGCGCTCGCGCAGGCACGTTTTGCACCCACGGAGCGAGAAGGTCGCGCAAATTACGATCTGCCACCTGTACCCTCGCCTTGATTAGTTACAAATTCACTTTTATCGCCGGTCGCCAGCGCATCCGGTTCAATGTTCATGGTGCGCAACACGCCGCCCATGATCGCCCCGAACACCGGCGCTGAAACGGCACCACCGTAGTATTTACCCGCCTGTGGATCGTTGATAACGACCACCAGCGCAAAACGCGGATTGCTTGCAGGCGCAACGCCCGCGGTATAGGCAATGTATTTGTTGATGTAGCGGCCGTCTGGCCCCACTTTTTTCGCCGTACCGGTTTTAATGGCAATGCGATAGCCTTTAATCGCCGCCTTCACGCCGCCGCCGCCGGGCAGCGCGACGCTTTCCATCATGTGCACAACGGTACGCACGGTGGATTCCGGGAAGATACGCTCGCCGGGAACCGGTGGATCAACTTTGGTAATCGACAGCGGGCGATAGACGCCATAGCTGCCGATCGTCGCGTAGACTCGCGCTAACTGTAACGGGGTTACCATTAGCCCGTAGCCGAAAGAGAAGGTGGCCCTCTCTATGTCAGACCACCGTTGTTTTTGAGGATATAAGCCACTGCGTTCTCCGACCAACCCCAAATTGGTCGCCTTTCCCAGTCCAAAACGTGAGTAAGTCTCTACTAACGCTGAGGACGGCATCGCTAACGCCAGCTTGGAAACGCCGACGTTACTCGACTTCTGCAGGACCCCGGTCAGGGTCAATTCGCTGTAACGCGCCACGTCTTTGATTTCGTGACCGTTGATTCGGTAAGGGATCGTGTTCAGAACGGTATTTTCGTTCACGATGCCGCGCTGGAGCGCGGTCATCACCACCATCGGTTTGACGGTAGAGCCCGGCTCAAACACGTCGGTGATGGTGCGGTTACGCATCACGTCCTTCTGCGTGCCGGTCAGGTTGTTCGGGTTGTAGGATGGGCTGTTAGCCATCGCCAGCACTTCGCCAGTGCTCACATCCACCAGCACGGCGCTGCCCGACTCCGCCTTGTTAAACGCCACGGCGTTGTTCAGCTCGCGGTAAACCAGCGCCTGCAGACGTTCATCAATGCTCAGCGCGAGGTTGTGCGCCGCCTGGCTGTCCGTTGAAGAGATATCTTCAATGACGCGGCCATAACGGTCTTTACGCACGATACGTTCGCCCGGCTGGCCGGTAAGCCATTTATCAAAGCTTTTTTCAACGCCCTCAATGCCCTGGCTATCAACGTTGGTGAAGCCAATGAGGTGAGCGGTTACTTCGCCGGAAGGATAATAGCGGCGGGACTCTTCGCGCAGATGAATCCCCGGCAGCTTGAGTTTTTTGATGTAATCCGCCATGTCAGGGTTCACCTGACGCGCCAGATAGATAAAACGCCCTTTCGGGTTCGCATTCACGCGCGATGCCATCTGGTCGAGCGGCATCTTCAGGGCATCCGCCAGGGCTTTCCAGCGGTTATCGAGCGTAATGCCACCGGCATCGTGCAGCTCTTTCGGATCGGCCCAAATCGCTTTCACCGGCACGCTCACCGCCAGCGGGCGGCCGGAGCGATCGGTAATCATGCCGCGGGACGTCGACACTTCCTGCACGCGCAGAGAACGCATGTCGCCCTGGCGAACCAGCATGTCAGGGGCAATGATTTGCAACCACGCCACGCGGCCCAGCAGGAAACCCAGCGCCAATAAAATGCAGCCGCAAAGCAACGCAAAACGCCAACTGACAAAGTTGGCCTGTTCTTCCTGACGTTTTGGTTTTAGCGTTTTTGCCGCTGCTTTCATGCGTCGCGTTTTCCCTTATTTTTGTACAACGATATTTTCCTGAGAAGGATCAACATGCTGCAGCTGCAGCTTTTCCGTTGCGATCCGTTCCACCCGGCTGTGATCGCCGAGCGCATTTTCCTCAAGAATGAGATTTCGCCATTCGATATCCAGCGCGTCGCGTTCCAGCACCAGCTGCTCGCGCTGCGCGGTTAACAAACGGGTATGGTGGGCCGTTGTCACCACCGTTACTGCCGTCACAATGATGCAAATGAACAAGCAGAGTGGCAGCTTCCCAAACCGCAAAAGATCGTCTCCGATCACGCCAGGCAAGGCATGGCGCTCGTTACTTCCTAACGATCCCTTAACTTTGCTTAGGGTCTCTGTCACTCTGCCGATCATGCGTTCGTCCTCTCTGCAACACGCAGAACTGAACTACGGGCACGTGGATTCTCTGCCACCTCTTCTTCGCCCGGCATCAACTTGCCTAATGCTCGCAGCTGACGGCCTCCCAGTTTGCTGAGCTGTTCTTCCGTCATCGGCAGCCCCGCTGGAACCTGCGGACCGCGGCTTTGCTCACGCATGAAGCGTTTCACAATGCGGTCTTCCAGCGAATGGAAGCTAATGATGGATAACCGCCCACCCGGGGCCAGCACGTCGAGCGAGTTTTTTAGCGCCAGCTCTATTTCCTCCAGTTCACTGTTCACCCAGATGCGCACCGCCTGGAAGGTACGGGTCGCGGGATGTTTGTGCTTATCCTTCACCGGCGTTGCCGCCGCGATGACTTCCGCCAGCTCTTTGGTACGGGTCATCGGCTCAATGCGGTTACGCTCGACGATGGCGCGCGCAATGCGTTTGCCAAAACGCTCTTCACCGAAGGTTTTGATCACCCAGGCAATATCGGCTTCGTCAGCGGTCTGTAACCATTCGGCGGCAGACTGGCCGCGCGTCGGGTCCATGCGCATGTCCAGCGGGCCGTCGCGCATAAAGGAAAAACCGCGTTCCGCATCATCAAGCTGTGGTGAAGAGACGCCAAGATCGAGAAGAATCCCGTCGATCTTGCCCGTCAGGTCGCGCTCGGCAACGTAATCCGCCAGCGCAGAGAAAGGTCCATGCACGATGGAAAAGCGTGGATCATCGATGGTTTGCGCAACGGCAATCGCCTGCGGGTCGCGATCGATTGCCAGCAGACGTCCTTCCGCGCCAAGTTGGGAAAGAATCAAGCGTGAGTGGCCACCGCGGCCAAAAGTGCCATCAATGTAGATGCCGTCCGGACGAATATTCAGGCCGTTTACGGCCTCATCCAGCAGCACCGTAGTATGTTTGTAATTTTCCATCATATTTATAGAGACAAGTCCTGCAGCCGTTCCGATAGCGTTCCGGAATCAGACTGCTCAGCGTCGATATCTTCCTTGACCTGTTGATACCAGGTCGTTTCGTCCCACAGTTCAAACTTGTTGAACTGCCCGACCAGCATCACTTCTTTGGTCAGACCGGCATGTTGCCGCAGCACCGGCGCGATCAGTAATCGCCCTGCACTGTCCATCTGACACTCACTGGCATGTCCCAACAGCAGGCGCTGTACGCGGCGCTCCTGCGGGTTCATGCTCGACAGTCGCGACAGCTTTTGCTCAATGATTTCCCATTCAGGCAAGGGGTAAAGCAGCAGGCAGGGGTGGTTGATGTCAATGGTGCAAACCATTTGACCTGAAGCGTTCTCAACCAGCTGGTCACGGTATCGGGTTGGCACCGATAAACGCCCTTTGCTGTCGAGATTGACTAACGTCGCTCCACGGAACATGCCAGCCTCACCCCTTATCACCACTTTAACCCACAAATTCCCACCTGAAGGAGTTTACGGAGCGAGGGAAAAGCTTGTCAAGCCAGGACTCTCCCTATAAGGGCTGTATTACACCCTATTTACAGATATCCCCTGACTTGATTAATAACTGCACAACTGGCGTGGCAAAATTAACGTCATGAATATTTGTAAGAAAAAAATCAAATATCCACATCGGCGTTAAGCGTCACTCAATATCATCACGTGAAAATATAAAGTGTCAGTTTGCGACGCGGGCAGCATTTTAGGACATATTGGGAGGGGATAACAGCGCCAGATGCAATGGGGCGTCGCTCGATCGCACCCACCAGAGCGCGGAGCAAGACCGTTGTTTAAAAAACGTCTGGATATTCATCGGCCGGGCGGCCTTTGTAACAAAATAATACAAAAGAACGCTCAAAAAAGGATTAAATCTTCTTTAAACGTCATTTTTTAAAGCCCGAATGAATTAAGAATAATAGCGGGCTATGCTTTTCAAGGAATTATCCTAATTTTTCTCCGGGAATTACCTTAAACCTGATTTTTCAGCGCTGGGGTCGTTTTCACTCCCCCAGCTGCATTATTAATGACGGCTCAGAATTCCGCGACGGTAAAGATTACGTTTGATGCGCGTCAGCCCTGGCTTTGGCTTTCGCGGCTCGTCCAGGCTTGCGAGAACGATTTCCAGCACGCGTTCAGCGACGTCCCGATGGCGCTGCGCCACCGCGAGCACCGGGCATTGCAGGAAGTCCAGCAGTTCATTATCGCCAAACGTGGCAATCGCCAGGTCGGACGGTAATTTTCCCTCGCGGCGCAGCGTCACGTCCATCACGCCCTGTAACAGCGCAAACGAGGTGGTGAACAGCGCCTGCGGCATAGGGTGCGTTTCCAGCCATTTTTCAAACAGCTGCGCGGCGGCTTCACGCTCGTAGCTGTTTGCATACAGATAATGAACGTCACGCGGATCGTCTTTCCAGGCGGTGCGGAAGCCCTGCTCGCGCAGGAAGCTCACGGAAAGCTCGGGCAGCGCGCCAAGGTACAACACCGTTTCGGCAGGGAACGTGCGCAGCTCGGCGGCCAGCATCTCGGCATCGTCCTGGTCGGCCCCCACCACGCTGGTGAAATGTTCGCGGTCCAGCGCGCGGTCCAGCGCCACAATCGGGAAGGGATCGTTCGCCCAGCGCTGGTAAAACGGATGCTCCGGCGGTAAAGAGGTCGAAACAATGATGGCATCGACCTGGCGCTGAAGAAGATGCTCGATGCAGCGCATCTCGTTATCGGGCTGGTCTTCGGAACAGGCAATCAGAAGCTGATAGCCGCGCTGGCGAGCCTGACGCTCAAGGTAGTTCGCAATGCGGGTATAGCTGGTGTTTTCCAGATCGGGGATCACCAGGCCAATAGAGCGGGTTCGCCCGGCACGCAGGCCCGCGGCGACGGCATTCGGATGGTAGTTATGCTCACGCACCACCGCCATGACTTTTTCAACGGTTTTATCGCTAACGCGGTACTGCTTGGCTTTACCGTTAATCACATAGCTGGCCGTGGTTCGTGACACGCCGGCAAGCCGGGCGATTTCATCCAGTTTCACAATTGCCCCTCAAAAAAAGAAATGTCCATGGCCCTGTCAAGGTTATGGTTAAATATTTTAACATCTAAACGCAGATTAGCGTTCGCGGCAACCGCTTTTATCCACGTTGTCGGCGGATTACGCAAAAAAAAGCCCGGCTTTGGTGACCGGGCAGAAAGAGGCGAACCTTTTCAGACATCTAGCGCATAATTTTCTCGCCGCGCGACAGGCCAACGATGCCCGAGCGCGCCACTTCAACAATTTTTGCCACGTCGCGAACGGAAGCCAGGAAAGCATCCAGCTTGTCGCTGGTGCCTGCAAGCTGCACCGTATATAAAGAAGGGGTGACGTCAACGATCTGCCCGCGGAAGATATCCGCATTGCGTTTAACCTCATCGCGCCCGTAGCCGGTGGCCTGAATTTTTACCAGCATCACTTCGCGCTCGACGTATGCCCCCTGCCCCAGCTCGCTCACGCGCAGCACGTCGACCAGCTTGTGCAGCTGCTTCTCAATCTGTTCTAGAACTTTGGCATCGCCCACGGTCTGGATGGTCATGCGCGACAGCGTGGGATCGTCGGTAGGCGCGACGGTCAGGCTTTCTATGTTATAGCCGCGCTGCGCAAACAGGCCGATGACGCGTGACAAAGCGCCAGATTCGTTTTCCAGTAATACCGATAATATCCGGCGCATATCAGGTCCTCTCCGTTTTGCTAAGCCACATTTCGTCCATACCGCCACCGCGGATATGCATCGGATAGACGTGCTCAGCGCCGTCGACGATGACATCCATAAACACAAGGCGACCGTTTTTGACCTGCTCAAGCGCCTCGCCGAGCTTTGTTTCCAGCTCGACCGGACTGGTCACGCGCATGCCGACGTGGCCATAGGCTTCCGCCAGACGGACGAAATCCGGGAGCGACGTCATATACGACTGCGAGTGGCGCCCCGAGTAGATCATGTCCTGCCACTGCTTCACCATCCCGAGATAACCGTTGTTCAGATTCAGCACCAGCACCGGCAGCTCATACTGAAGCGCCGTCGAGAGTTCCTGAATGTTCATCTGAATGCTGCCGTCCCCCGTCACGCAGACCACGGTTTCCTGCGGAAGCGCCAGCTTAACGCCCAGCGCGGCGGGAAGGCCAAAGCCCATTGTCCCCAGGCCGCCGGAGTTGATCCAATGGCGCGGCTTGTCGAACGGATAATACAGTGCGGCAAACATCTGGTGCTGGCCGACGTCAGACGTGACGTACGCCTCCCCCTGAGTGAGGCGCCAGATCGTTTCGATCACCGCCTGCGGCTTAATATGCTCGCTGTGCGCGTCGTATTTCAGACACTGCCGCGCGCGCCACTGATCAATCTGCTGCCACCAGTCGCGGATCTCGTCGAGAGGCTGAGACGTCGTCTCCTGCGGAAGCAGCTCCAGCATTTGCTCCAGCACCTGGCGCGCGTCGCCGACGATCGGGACATCGGCCGGCACCGTTTTTGAGATCGACGTAGGATCGATATCAATGTGCAGCACAGTGGCATTCGGACAATATTTTGCCAGGTTATTGGTCGTACGATCGTCAAAGCGAACGCCAACGGCGAAGATCACATCTGAGTGATGCATCGTCATATTGGCTTCGTAGGTGCCGTGCATGCCGAGCATGCCCAGCGCCTGACGGTGGGTTGCCGGAAACGCACCCAACCCCATCAGTGAGGAAGCAACGGGAAGGTTTAGCGTTTCAACAAGCGCGCGCAGCTGCGGTTCGCAGGCTGAATTGACCGCACCGCCCCCGACGTACACCACCGGCTTTTTCGCGGCCAGGAGGGTTTGCAGCGCGCGCTTGATCTGGCCCTTGTGGCCCTGCGTGGTAGGATTGTACGAACGCATGCTGACCGTCTCCGGCCAGACGTAGGGAAGCCTGTTGGCCGGGTTGAGAATATCTTTTGGCAGATCGACAACCACCGGACCGGGACGACCGCTCGCCGCCAGCCAGAAGGCTTTTTTCAGCACGCCCGGTATGTCTTCCGTTTGCTTCACCAGAAAGCTGTGCTTCACGACGGGGCGGGAAATCCCCACCATATCGCACTCCTGAAAAGCATCGTAGCCGATTAACGAGGTGGCAACCTGACCGGAAAGGATGACCAGCGGGATGGAGTCCATATAGGCGGTGGCGATCCCGGTGATGGCGTTTGTCGCGCCGGGGCCAGAGGTGACCAGCACAACGCCCACTTCGCCGGTTGCGCGAGCAAGCCCATCGGCCATATGCACCGCGGCCTGCTCGTGGCGAACCAGAACATGGTCTATACCGCCTACCGTATGCAGCGCATCGTAAATATCAAGGACCGCGCCCCCGGGGTAGCCAAACACCTGCTTCACGCCCTGATCGATAAGCGATCGGACGACCATTTCCGCGCCAGACAACATCTCCATGCTTTGCCTCCAGGCTTTTTGTTATAGATAGACAGTGGGCAGAAATCATTTCCGAGCCGTCTTACGATCGGGATGACCCAATTCTCTATTTGCAGAGTGAGGGTTACCTTAACCGCTCGTTATGAGGCAGGCAATTAGCAAACGGGGAAGAACAAATGGCGTTCAGAGCAGAAAAAAGAGGCTTTACGACAGGAACTGGTTAATTCGACTGGAATATCGGGAGGCGCTAACAAATCATCTCTAAAAAGGCGGAGGAATCAGGAAATCATCTATTTTTAACGACGTTCTCTCGGTACGAAAAAAATCACAACAGAATAAAAAACCAACCTTCTAAAAAATAGCAGGATAAACCGCAGGATCGCACACGGTTTACCCTAAACGACCTATCGACGGCAGACGCTGGTCAGCAGCTCTTCCATCCACTGGTGCCCTTTATCGCGGCCAGCGGCTTCATGCCACGAGAGGTAACAGGTGCGGCTGTTTAACTTCAGCGGCAGCGGCATTATCTGCAGGTTAAGCTGCTCGGAAAACTCTTCGGCTAACCAGCGCGGCGCAATAGCGACCAGATGCGTTTGCGATACCACGTTTAACACGCTCACCATCGCCATGCCCTGATAGGCAACGCTTGCCTGTTTGTCCGGCGTGTCGTACCACGGCTGGCTGAATGACGCGTAGCGATCGAGCGCAACAACCGCATGCTGCTCGTTATAAACATCGCTTTCACGCAGCGGTGAATTGATTCGAGGATGTTTCTTACTGGCCACTAATACCATTTCATCTTTAAACAGCGGTACGCAGGAAAATTCCGGGCGGCGGAACTCTTCATAGCCTAAAACAAACTCCGTTTCCTGATAGCGTAACTGATGCTCGGTATTCTGGTTTAGGGATGACTTAAAAGCGAGATGAATGTTTGGAGCAATTTCTTCAACTTTATTGTATATAAGCGACGTTAAGTAATTATCTAATGGGCTACATACGCAAAGGTTGAAAACGCGTTCGCTGCTTAACGGTTCGAAGCCCGATCCTGGCAGTTCGTTTTGCACGAGCTGTAACGCCTGACGTACGGCGCCAAACAGCTGATACGCGCGCGCCGTAGGCTGAATGCCTCGACCGTAGCGTACGAATAACTCGTCGTTAAACATGACCTTAAGCCGGGAAACCGCATTACTCACCGCAGGTTGAGACATGCCAAGCGACTGCGCCGCTCGCGTAATATTTTGCTCCTGCATGACGGCATCAAACACGGTCAGCAGATTGAGATCTACGGTGCGCAGCTGAGGCTTCACGCCATCATAGGCCTGAGGTTGATTAATATTATTTCCTGACATTTTTAACTCCACTGTCACGCTAAACTCCCTTTACCGAACCATAATGATAATCACCAATAATATGATTTACCATGCAGATACAACTAGCAAAAGGGAATTATTTAAAATTCGGAATATATAAAGAAAATAGTAATATCAAGAGATGGCCTGCCTGCCAATCGCACGCTGAAGCCACCCTGCTTTAAAATGATATAAAAAACATTAACGGTGAGATGAAACCATAACTCAGACAAATAAACAACTCACTACAAATTAAAGATACATTAAGCATTATTAAACTGTTCCCTTTAACTGCATCTTTTAATTAACATTATTGTTTCATTCTGGTCCAAAAGCGCTCACGGGAAACATTCATGAAAATTATAACTCGATGAAATTCAAAACGTTTACCCGATTCAGACTTAACGTAAGATATAGTCCTGCATTTGAAACGAAATATATTTAAATAATTCAGACATTCACTCTCAGTCCAAAATTGGACTAAACGAATCGTTAAAAAGAGAAAAACCAGCACAATTAGCTAAAGCACTTTCGTTGTCCTCCAGGGCTTACCGGGTCGATTTGATTGCCAGGGGTTGACATGAACGAGCGTATCCAGTACCACTAAAAGCATCACGTATTTAACAGGAGCATGATTCATGATTCGCACCGTTCGCTTCACCGGCCTACTACTACTAAACGCATCCACTGTGCGCGGTAGGCTGGCGAGCGAAATTCAGAACTGAATCGTCTCCAGTAACACTAAAAACCCGCGCCGCTGCGCGGGTTTTTTTATGCTCGTAGCAAGGCGCCCCAGGACAGACAAGGACCTAACCCATGAGCCAGCAAGTCATTATTTTCGATACCACTTTACGCGACGGCGAACAGGCATTGCAGGCAAGCCTGAGTGCGAAAGAGAAACTGCAGATTGCGCTGGCACTCGAGCGTATGGGCGTCGACGTGATGGAGGTAGGCTTCCCCGTCTCCTCGCCGGGTGATTTCGAATCCGTTCAAACTATCGCGCGCACCATTAAAAACAGCCGCGTCTGCGCACTGGCGCGCTGCGTCGAGAAAGATATCGACGTCGCGGCAGAGTCCCTGAAAGTGGCCGAAGCCTTCCGCATCCACACCTTTATTGCCACCTCGCCTATGCATATTGCGACCAAGCTGCGCAGCACGCTGGATGAGGTGATCGAGCGCGCAGTCTACATGGTGAAACGCGCGCGCAACTACACCGACGACGTTGAATTTTCCTGTGAAGACGCGGGCCGCACGCCGATTGAGGATTTGGCCCGCGTGGTTGAAGCCGCCATCAGTGCCGGTGCCAGAACGATCAACATCCCTGACACCGTCGGCTATACCATGCCGTTTGAGTTCTCCAACATCATCACCGGCCTGTACGAGCGCGTGCCGAATATTGATAAGGCAATTATCTCCGTACATACCCACGACGATTTAGGCCTGGCCGTTGGCAATGCCATCGCGGCGGTCCACGCCGGCGCGCGTCAGGTTGAAGGCGCGATGAACGGCATCGGCGAGCGCGCGGGCAACTGCTCGCTGGAAGAGGTGATCATGGCGATCAAGGTGCGTAAAGACATCATGAACGTGAATACGCGCATCAATCACAACGAAATCTGGCGCACCAGCCAGACCGTCAGCCAGATCTGCAACATGCCTATCCCGGCGAACAAGGCGATCGTCGGCACCGGCGCGTTCGCCCACTCCTCCGGCATCCACCAGGACGGCGTGCTGAAGAACCGCGAAAACTACGAAATCATGACGCCGGAATCCATCGGCCTGAACCAGGTGCAGCTGAACCTGACCTCCCGCTCTGGCCGCGCGGCGGTAAAACACCGCATGGAAGAGATGGGCTACAAGGACAGCGACTACAACATGGATCAGCTGTACGACGCGTTCCTGAAGCTGGCCGACAAAAAAGGCCAGGTCTTTGATTACGATCTGGAAGCCCTGGCGTTCATCAACAAGCAGCAGGAAGAGCCAGAGCACTTCCGCCTGGACTACTTCAGCGTGCAGTCCGGCTCGAGCGACATCGCCACCGCGTCCGTGAAGCTGGCGTGCGGCGATGAAATTAAAGCCGAAGCGGCCAACGGCAACGGTCCGGTCGATGCCATCTATCAGGCGATTAACCGCGTCACCGAGTTTGACGTTGAGCTGGTCAAATATGACCTGACGGCCAAAGGCCAGGGCAAAAACGCGCTGGGCCAGGTCGACATCGTCGTCAACCACAACGGTCGTCGCTTCCACGGCGTCGGCCTGGCGACGGACATTGTCGAATCCTCCGCTAAAGCAATGGTGCATGTCCTGAACAACATCTGGCGCGCCGCCGAAGTTGAAAAAGAGTTGCAACGCAAGGCTCAGAATAAAGAGAACAATAAGGAAACCGTGTAATGTCGAAGAACTACCATATTGCCGTGTTGCCGGGTGACGGTATTGGCCCGGAAGTGATGGCACAGGCGCTGAAAGTACTGGAAGCCGTTCGCTCGCGCTTTGCGATGAAAATTACCACCAGCCACTACGACGTGGGCGGGATTGCAATTGATAACCACGGGACGCCGCTGCCAAAAGCGACCGTTGAAGGGTGTGAAAACGCCGATGCCGTGCTGTTCGGTTCCGTGGGTGGCCCGAAGTGGGAGCACCTGCCGCCGGCAGAGCAGCCGGAGCGCGGCGCGCTGCTGCCGCTGCGCAAGCATTTCAAATTGTTCAGCAACCTGCGTCCGGCCAAGCTGTACCAGGGGCTGGAAGAGTTCTGCCCGCTGCGCGCGGATATCGCCGCCAACGGCTTCGACATTCTGTGCGTGCGTGAGCTGACCGGCGGCATCTACTTCGGCCAGCCGAAAGGCCGCGAAGGCAGCGGCCAGCATGAGAAAGCGTTTGATACCGAGGTGTACCACCGCTTCGAAATTGAGCGTATCGCCCACATCGCCTTTGCCTCCGCGCGCAAGCGTCGCCACAAGGTGACCTCCATTGACAAGGCAAACGTGCTGCAGTCGTCTATCCTGTGGCGCGAGATCGTCAGTGAAATCAGCAAGCAGTACCCGGACGTCGAGCTGTCGCACATGTACATCGACAACGCGACCATGCAGCTGATCAAAGATCCGTCGCAGTTTGACGTCCTGCTGTGCTCCAACCTGTTCGGCGATATTTTGTCGGACGAGTGCGCGATGATCACCGGCTCCATGGGCATGCTGCCATCCGCCAGCCTCAACGAAGAGGGCTTCGGCCTGTACGAGCCGGCGGGCGGTTCCGCGCCGGATATCGCCGGGAAAAACATCGCCAACCCGATCGCGCAAATTCTGTCGCTGGCGCTGCTGTTGCGCTACAGCCTGGACGCAAACGATGCAGCAACCGCCATTGAAGACGCCATTAACCGCGCGTTAGAAGAAGGCATCCGTACCGGTGATTTGGCACGCGGCGCGGCGGCGGTCAGTACCGATGAAATGGGCGATATTATCGCCCGCTATGTCGCAGAAGGGGTGTAATCATGGCGAAGACGTTATACGAAAAATTGTTTGATGCGCACGTGGTTTACGAAGCGCCTAACGAAACCCCGCTGCTGTACATCGACCGTCATCTGGTCCACGAGGTCACCTCTCCGCAGGCGTTTGACGGCCTGCGCGCGCACAATCGTCCGGTGCGTCAGCCGGGTAAAACCTTCGCGACCATGGATCACAACGTCTCGACCCAGACCAAAGACATTAACGCCTCCGGCGAAATGGCGCGCATCCAGATGCAGGAGCTGATCAAGAACTGCGGCAAGTTTGGCGTTGAGCTGTACGACCTGAACCACCCGTATCAGGGTATCGTCCACGTGATGGGGCCTGAGCAGGGGATCACCCTGCCCGGCATGACCATCGTCTGCGGCGACTCCCACACCGCCACGCACGGCGCGTTTGGCGCGCTGGCCTTCGGTATCGGCACCTCAGAAGTTGAACACGTTCTGGCGACGCAGACCCTGAAGCAGGGCCGCGCCGAAACCATGAAGATCGAAGTCAAAGGCAGCGCGGCGCCGGGCATCACCGCGAAAGACATCGTGCTGGCGATCATCGGCAAAACCGGCAGCGCGGGCGGCACTGGCCACGTGGTGGAGTTTTGCGGCGAGGCCATTCAGGCGCTGAGCATGGAAGGCCGCATGACGCTGTGCAACATGGCGATTGAAATGGGCGCTAAGGCCGGTCTGGTCGCGCCGGACGAGACAACCTTCAACTACGTGAAGGGCCGTCTGCACGCGCCGAAGGGCAAGGATTTTGACGATGCGGTCGCCTACTGGGCCACACTGAAAACCGACGACGGCGCAGCCTTTGATACCGTCGTCACCCTGCAGGCTGAAGAAATTGCGCCGCAGGTCACCTGGGGAACGAATCCGGGCCAGGTTATCTCCGTCAACGACAGCGTTCCCGATCCGGCCTCCTTCGCCGATCCGGTCGAGCGCGCCAGCGCGGAAAAAGCGCTGGCCTACATGGGCCTGAAGCCGGGCGTGCCTTTGACGGATGTTGCTATCGACAAGGTGTTTATCGGCTCCTGCACCAACTCGCGCATCGAAGACCTGCGCGCCGCGGCCGAAATCGCCAAAGGGCGCAAAGTAGCGCCGGGCGTTCAGGCGCTGGTCGTGCCGGGCTCCGGCCCGGTGAAGGCGCAGGCGGAAGCGGAAGGCCTGGACAAGATCTTTATCGACGCGGGCTTCGAGTGGCGCTTGCCGGGCTGCTCCATGTGCCTGGCGATGAACAACGACCGCCTGAATCCAGGCGAACGCTGCGCCTCCACCAGCAACCGTAACTTTGAAGGCCGTCAGGGCCGCGGTGGGCGCACCCACCTGGTCAGCCCGGCAATGGCCGCCGCTGCGGCCGTCACCGGCCATTTCGCCGATATCCGCAGCCTGAAATAAGGAGACAATCATGGCAGAGAAATTTACCCAACATACGGGCCGGGTTGTCCCGCTGGACGCCGCGAACGTTGATACCGACGCCATTATTCCTAAGCAGTTTTTGCAGAAGGTGACGCGCACGGGCTTTGGCGCGCATCTGTTTAACGACTGGCGCTTTCTGGACGACAAGGGAGAAGTGCCTAATCCCGAGTTCGTGCTGAACTTCCCGGAATACAAAGGCGCGTCGATTCTGCTGGCCCGCGAAAACTTTGGCTGCGGCTCATCTCGCGAGCACGCGCCGTGGGCCTTGACCGACTACGGCTTTAAGGTGGTTATCGCGCCGAGCTTCGCGGATATCTTCTACGGCAACAGCTTCAACAACCAGCTGCTGCCGGTCACGCTGAGCGATGCCGAGGTCGACGAGCTGTTTGCGCGGGTTCAGGCGGATCCTGGCATGTCGTTCGAGGTGGATCTGGAAGCAGGCGTGGTCAAGGCCGGCGACAAGCACTACGGCTTCAGCATTGACGCGTTCCGCCGTCACTGCATGCTGAACGGCCTGGACAGCATTGGCCTGACGCTCCAGCACGAAGAGGCGATCTCCGCTTACGAGAAAAAACAGCCCGCGTTTATGGGCTAAAGGCAATGGCCCGCACGGAGCGGGCCATTGATAAGGGTGCGTTGAGGCTTAACCACGCTGGAGTGGCGGGGAAAACTCCCCGCCCATACCGTTAACGTTTTGCTTCGTACGCCAACACTGCCGCCATTTCCGTTTTCTCCTGTCTGAAGTGCAGCTCGCAGAGCGAGTCGCGCACCATCCAGGTGAAGATCAACAACGTCGTACAGATCAAAAACAAACCTAACAGCAGAGTACGTTTTGGCATTCCAGCCTCCTTATTGCTTTTCGGCAATGAAGAGACTAACCTCGCAATGTGGGTTGTGAAGTTGGTCTCCCCATCAGTTTTATTGATGCGGGACTCTCCACTGTTTGCCTCTTGCGAAAGCCTGAGGCAAACAGCCTCAAGCACCCGCCACGCACTCTATTCTCCTTCTCAGTGCCTGTCAGAAAGTCGTTTCATTTCGTGAAGCCGCCTTCCAGAATCACACATCTTTTACCCGGCAGGTCAGCATGAGCGTCACAACGGATATCGCCGCAATCATCCAGTACACCACGCCGTGCCCGTAGCTTTGCGACAGCGCGCCCTGAATCACCCCGGCCAGGATCACGCCCGTCGAAATGCTGTTGGTAAAAAGCGTTGTTGCAGAGCCCGCCCGCCCCGGCATGAGGTCCTGGAACCAGAGCATGCCAATGCCAGCGACAATCCCGATGAATACCGCGTTGAACAGCTGCAGCGCCAGCAGCGCTTCGCGTGAATGGAAGAAAATCAGCCCAAGATAGAACAGCACGCCCGCCGCCACCGCAACCACCATCATTTTGCGTTTGCCGAAGCGCTTGACGTAATACCCCGCCAGAATCATCGCCGGGATTTCCAGCCCCGCCGCGGTGCCCATCAGTATTCCCGCGAGCTTGTCCGGCAGCCCCAGATCGCTGCTGATCCACAGCGGCATGTCGATGATGTACATGGTGTTGCAGGTCCACATCAGCGTGGAGGCGATAAAAAGCATCCGCACGTTTTTATCCTGCCAGCCGCTGACCTGGGTAAGCGGCTTATCCGCTGCCTGCTCGACCCGCGCCACCGACGGCAGCGCGAAGGCAATCAGCACCAGGCTAATGACAAAAATCCCGGCGGCGATGGTAAACATGGTGGTAAAGCCGTAGTTAAGCGCCAGCATGAACGCCAGCGGCGGCCCGATCACCCACGCCAGCGAAAGCTGCGCGCGCATCACCGAGCTGAACATCACCACCTCCCGCGCCGAGCTATCGGCGTATTCACGCGCCAGCGCAAACAGCTGCGGCATGGCGGTATTCGCCAGCGAGGCCAGCAGCACGCCGCAGATAATAAGCGTCAGATAATGGCGGTTGAACGCAAACAGCAGCGCGTTGCCCACCGCCATCGCGCAGCAAAAGAGGATCAGCCTGCGGCGATCGCCCTGGCTGTCGGAGCGTTTCGCCAGCCACAGGCTCACGAGGATCCCCGCGATGGCGTTAACGGTATAAAACAGCCCGATCCAGAACGGCTGTGCGCCAACCTCGCGGCTCAGAAACAGGCTCAGCGTCGGCGCCTGAAGCGCGCCCGCCACGCCCATCATAAAGGCCACCAGCATAAAAGCGGCGTAGACGCCGTTCAGGCGGCGCCCCATCGTCATCAACCAGAGCATGCGCAAGTCCTTATGAATGCGAGTCAAAACTGGGTGAAAGAATAAACGAAAAAAGCCAGCAAAAAACATTTTTGCTGGCGGGTGATTCGCACCAATACTCAGTCACACATGATCGAGGCGAGTTAGCGAGAAGAGGTCGGTTTCGTAACGTCCCACTGCATCAGATCTTCCAACATTTTCAGCCGTTGCTCTGCACACCGGCGGGCCAGCCAGGACGCTCCCTTTGTCGCTGAAAAGTACTGCTGATAAAACTGACGTGCGGTAGACCTCTTCATAATTTACCTCCTCACTTCATCGAGAAGGATTATTGACCTAATATAGGGATAAATAAATTGCTGGCTTTTTATCAGGAGTTCCCCTTTTATGCCGTCTGGTCGTCTGCAACAACAGTTTATCCGCCTCTGGCAGTGCTGCGAGGGGCAATCGAAGGAGACTACGCTCAACGAGCTGGCCGACCTGCTGAGCTGCTCCCGACGCCACATGCGCACGCTGCTGAACACCATGCAGCAGCAGGGCTGGCTAAGCTGGGAAGCCGAAGCGGGACGCGGGAAACGCTCGCGGCTGACTTTCCTCTACACCGGGCTGGCGCTCCAGCAGCAGCGCGCGGAAGATCTGCTGGAGCAGGACCGCATCGACCAGCTGGTGCAGCTGGTGGGCGACAAGGCCGCCGTGCGCCAGATGCTGGTGTCGCACCTGGGGCGCAGCTTCCGCCAGGGGCGCCACATCCTGCGCGTGCTCTACTATCGCCCGATGAAAAACCTGCTCCCCGGCACGGCGCTGCGACGCTCGGAAACCCATATGGCTCGCCAGATCTTCAGCGGCCTGACGCGGATAAATGAGGAAAACGGGGAACTGGAGGCCGATATTGCGCACCACTGGCAGCAAATATCCCCCCTGCACTGGCGCTTTTTTTTGCGGCCTGGCATCCATTTCCACCACGGCCGCGAGCTGGAAATGAGCGACGTGATCGACTCCCTTCAGCGGGCGCGCGCGCTTCCCCTGTATGCCCACGTGTCGCGCATCCACTCCCCGACGGCATGGACCGTCGATATTGAATTGTCCGAGCCTGACCGGTGGCTGCCGTGGCTCATGGGCTACGTTCCGTCGATGATCCTGCCGCGCGAATGGCCCTCCCTGCCCCATTTCGCCAGCCAGCCGGTAGGGACGGGCCCCTACGCGGTGACGCGCAATACCAGCAACCAGCTGAAAATCCGCGCCTTTGACGACTACTTTGGCTTTCGCGCGCTGATTGACGAAGTGAACGTGTGGGTGCTTCCTGAGATCAGCGAAGAGCTGAGCTGTGGCCTTACGCTGGAAGGGCCAACCGAAGGGGAAAAAGCCGTGGAGAGCCGCCTTGAAGAGGGCTGCTATTACCTGCTGTTTGACGCCCGCAGCCGCTGCGGCGCCAGCCAGGAGGTCCGCAGGTGGGTCAGCCACGTCCTCTCTCCGGCCAACCTGATCTACCAGGCCGAGGAGCAATACCAGACCTACTGGTTCCCGGCCTACGGCCTGCTGCCGCGCTGGCACCACGCCCGGCCCGTGCACGGAGAGAGGCCTGCCGGGCTGGAATCGATTACCCTGACCTACTACCGCGACCACGTGGAGCACCGCTTTATTGCCCGGATCATGAGCAAGCTGCTGGCCGCTGAGGGCGTTCACCTTGATATTCAGGAGGTGGATTATGACGAATGGCACCGAGGAGACATCGTCAGCGACATCTGGCTCAACAGCGCCAACTTCACCCTGCCGCTTGATTTCTCGCTCTTTTCGCACCTGTTCGAAGTGCCGCTGATTCAGCACTGCATCGACCGGGACTGGCAGCAGGACGCCGCCCGATGGCGCGCGGGCGAGATGAACCTGGCCGCCTGGTGCCAGCAGCTGCTGGCGCAGCAGGCGATTGTGCCGCTCATCCATCACTGGCTGATGATTCAGGGCCAGCGCAGCATGCGCGGACTGCGGATGAACACCTTGGGCTGGTTTGATTTTAAATCCGCCTGGTTTGCCCCGCCGGAGCCATAACGCTTTCGTAATATTCACCAAATCATTACAATAGCGCCGTTCTCAACGGGGTGCTGCATCACTGATGTGCGCTGAGATAATACCCGTCGAACCTGATCCGGATAACGCCGGCGAAGGGATTTGAGGCTGTCTCTCAAAATCCTTTGCCACTCAACCCTGAGGTGCAAAGTGTTAAAAAAAGTTCTTCCCCTGCTGGCGCTGTTTGCGCTGCCCGCGTTTGCGAAGCCCGTGCTGACGGTCTACACCTACGACTCCTTCTCTGCCGACTGGGGCCCCGGCCCGGTGGTTAAAAAAGCCTTTGAAGCCGACTGCGGCTGCGAGCTGAAGTTCGTGACGCTGGAAGATGGCGTTTCGCTGCTCAACCGCCTGCGCATGGAGGGCAAAAACAGCAAGGCGGACGTGGTGCTTGGCCTCGATAACAACCTGCTGAACGCGGCCGCGCAAACGAAGCTGTTTACCAAAAGCGGCGTCGCAACCGATGCCGTGAACGTGCCGGGCGGCTGGAAGAACGATACCTTTGTCCCGTTCGACTACGGCTACTTTGCTTTCGTGTATGACAAAAACAGGCTGAAAAACCCGCCGAAAAGCCTGAAAGAGCTGGTTGAAAGCGACCAGAAATGGCGCGTGATTTATGAGGATCCGCGCACCAGCACGCCGGGCCTGGGGCTGCTGCTGTGGATGCAGAAAGTCTACGGCGATAAAGCGCCCGACGCGTGGCAGAAGCTGGCCGCCAAAACCGTCACCGTCACCAAGGGATGGAGCGAAGCCTACGGCCTGTTCCTGAAAGGGGAAGGCGATCTGGTGCTGAGCTACTCTACCTCTCCGGCCTACCACCTCATCGACGAGAAGAAAGACAACTACGCTGCCGCGGATTTCGCCGAGGGCCACTACCTGCAGGTGGAAGTCGCCGCGCGAACCGCCGCCAGCAAGCAGCCTGAACTGGCTGAAAAATTCCTGAAATTTATGCTGTCCCCGGCGTTCCAGAACGCGATCCCCACGGGCAACTGGATGTATCCGGTCACCGACGTCGCGCTTCCCGCGGGATTTGATCGGTTGACCAGGCCAAAAACCTCGCTGGAGTTTACGCCGCAGCAGGTCGCCGAGCAGCGTGCAGCGTGGGTAAGTGAATGGCAACGCGCCGTCAGCCGCTAATTCCTGGCTGGCTAGTCCCCGGGCTGCTTGCCGCCGCGCTGATGGTAGCGGTGAGCCTCGGGGCATTTCTCGCGCTGTGGTTCAACGCGCCGGAGAGCAGCCTGCCCGCGCTTTGGCGTGACGACTATCTGTGGCACGTCATACGGTTCTCGTTCTGGCAGGCGTTCCTCTCCGCCCTGCTGTCGACGATCCCGGCCATTTTTCTGGCTCGGGCGCTTTATCGCAGGCGTTTTCCCGGCAGGCAGGCGCTGCTGCGCCTGTGCGCCATGACGCTGATCCTGCCGGTTCTGGTGGCCGTGTTTGGCATTCTGAGCGTTTACGGGCGTCAGGGCTGGCTTGCCTCGCTCTTTCATTTTCTCGGCCTGAAGTGGACGTTCACGCCCTACGGGCTGAAGGGCATTCTGCTGGCGCACATCTTCTTCAACATGCCGATGGCGACGCGGCTCTTCCTGCAGGCGCTGGAAAATATCCCCGGCGAGCAGCGCCAGATTGCCGCCCAGCTCGGCATGCGCGGCATCCCGTTCTTCCGCTTTGTCGAGTGGCCGTGGCTGAGGCGGCAAATCCCGCCGACCGCCGCGCTTATCTTTATGCTGTGCTTCGCCAGCTTCGCCACCGTGCTCTCCCTTGGCGGCGGGCCGCAGGCCACCACCATCGAGCTGGCGATTTACCAGGCGCTGAGCTATGACTACGATCCCGGCCGCGCGGCGCTGCTGGCGCTGGTGCAGATGGTGTGCTGCCTGGTTCTGGTGCTGCTGAGCCAGCGCCTGAGCAAAGCTATTAATCCCGGGAATAATCAGATCGCAGGCTGGCGCGATCCGCAGGACAGTCTGTACAGCCGCATCGCCGACTTTATCCTGATCGCGCTGGCGCTGCTGCTTCTGCTGCCGCCGCTGGCGGCCGTTGTCGTCGACGGCCTGAACCGTAATCTTGCCTCCGTTTTGCAACAGCCCGTTCTCTGGCAGGCCACCGGGACCTCGCTGCGGATTGCGCTTGCGGCAGGGGTGCTGTGCGTGATCCTAACCCTGATGCTGCTCTGGAGCAGCCGCGAGCTTTACGCGCGTCAGGCCCGCAGGGCGGGACAGGCGCTGGAGCTGACGGGGATGTTAATTCTGGCGATGCCGGGCATCGTTCTGGCGACCGGCTTCTTTTTGCTGTTCAACAGCACCGTTGGCCTGCCGGAAAGCGCCGACGGGATCGTGATTTTCACCAACGCCCTGATGGCGATTCCCTACGCGCTCAAGGTGCTGGAAAACCCGATGCGCGACGTGAACAGCCGCTACGGCCTGCTCTGCCAGTCGCTGGGGATGCAGGGCTGGCAGCGGCTGAAGGTGGTCGAACTGCGCGCGCTGAAGCGTCCGCTGGCGCAGGCGCTGGCCTTTGCCTGCGTGCTGTCGATGGGCGATTTTGGCGTGGTGGCGCTGTTCGGCAATGAGGATTTCCGCACGCTGCCGTTCTGGCTGTATCAGCAGATTGGCTCCTACCGCAGCCAGGACGGGGCCGTCACGGCGCTGCTGCTCCTGCTGGTGTGCTTTGGGCTCTTTACCGTTATCGAAAAACTTCCGGGGCGTGATGTTAAAACTGACTGATGTAACCTGGCTCTACCAGCATCTGCCGATGCGCTTCACGCTGTCGGTAAAACAGGGTGAAACGATCGCGATCCTCGGCCCCAGCGGTGCGGGAAAGAGCACCCTGCTCAATCTGATTGCCGGTTTCCTGCAACCGGCGAGCGGGTCGATTGTGATCGAAAATCAGGACCATACCCGCACGCCGCCCGCGCGGCGTCCGGTATCGATGCTGTTTCAGGAAAATAACCTGTTTACCCACCTGACGGTGCGGCAGAACATCGCGCTGGGGATGCACCCGGGCATGAAGCTCAGCGCCGCCCAGCGGCAAAAGCTCGAGGCCATCGCCGCGCAGATGGGAATTGGCGATTTTATTGAACGGCTGCCCGGCGAGCTCTCCGGCGGCCAGCGCCAGCGCGTGGCGCTGGCCCGCTGCCTGGTACGCGAGCAGCCGGTGCTGCTGCTGGACGAACCGTTTTCCGCGCTCGACCCGGCGCTGCGCCAGGAGATGCTGGCGCTGGTGCAGGACGTCTGCCAGCGCCAGCAGCTCACCATGCTGATGGTGTCGCACAGCATTGAAGATGCCGCGCGGATTGCGCCGCGATCGGTGGTGGTCGCCGAGGGGCGAATTTTGTGGGATGGGGAGACGGAAGAACTGCTGAGCGGGAGAGCGGGAGCGTCTTCACTGTTGGGCATTCATGCGGTGTGATGCCCTCACCCTGGCCCTCTCCCACAGGGAGAGGGTACAAACATCGATTGTGCGGTCTGATGTCCTCAGCCCACCGGCTGAGGAAAAAACCTTAACGGCTCACCACCTTCAATAAAATCTCGCCGTACACCGGCATCAGCGGATGGCGGATCAGCGCCACCAGCGCCACGACCGCCACGACCGCCACGCCGAGCGTTAGCGGTGCCAGCCAGAGCAGGCGGCTACGCGGGAGAAAGCGCGTCAGGCGATCGACGCTCGCTTTCGCGCTGCGCCACAGCCGCCAGCACAGCCAGCCCGCCAGCCACAGCAGCACCGCCGTTCCCAGCAGCAGCCACTTAAACTCGCCGCTCTGCATACCGTCTGGAATATCAATCGCGGCCCCCGCCAGGATCCCCGGCAGGAAGTAAAACGGCGGCCAGAACACGCAGCCGATAATGTTCGGCACAATGAACTTCGCGACGGGCAGATCCAGCATCCCCGCCACCATCGGCACCAGCGGACGCGTTGGCCCAACGAAACGGCCCACGAGAATGGTAAACATGCTGTGCTGATGCAGCGCGTGCTCGGTCTTATCCAGCAGCGCCTTGTTCTTTTTCATAAACGACCAGCGGTGCAGCGGCTTTTTGAAGCGCCAGCCCAGCCAGAACGAGATCCAGTCGCCCAGCAGGCAGCCGATAATCCCGGCGAGCCACGCCTGCCAGAAGTTGACCTCACCGCTGCCGATAAGCGCACCGAGCCCCGCCATCATGACGGTGCCGGGGAGGATAAGCCCCACGAGCGCCAGTGATTCCAGAAACGCCACCAGCGCCACGGCGATGAGCGAATACATAACGGACTGGGTGATAAAGTGTTCCAGCAGTGCCTGCATAACGATTCCGATCGGTAAACGAATCAGCGATTCTGCTTAGCGCCCCGCGCTGCGTCAAGGCAACAATTGTCTGAATAGTTTACAGGTTGCCGGGCAGGTTCACCTGTTTGTTTATTTTTCTTTACCGATTATTCACAACCGGCGCGGAAATCACTGGGGCTGGCGCCGGTGCATTTTTTAAAGACGCGAGAGAAATAGAGCTGATCCTCAAACCCCACGTTGCGCCCCACGCTCGCGATAGGCATCCGGGTGGTGCTGAGCAGCAGCTTCGCCTGGCTGATGCGCTGATCCTCCCGCCAGCTCAGCACGCTCACGCCAAGCTGCTGGCGGAAAAGATGCGACAGGCGCGACGGCGAGAGGCAGACGTGCTGGGCGACGCTGGCGATATCAAACTGGCTGTCGGCCAGGTGATCGCTGATGTACTGGCAGGCATCGCGCACGCGGTTATCCAGCGGCGGGTTCAGCGATTCGTTGATTGCCTCCATGCGCCGCAGCAGCAGCTGCTCAAGCAGGTTGATCGCCAGCAGCTCGGCGTAGCGCCCGCCCGCCTGCCCCGCTTCGATAATCTGCGCGAACAGCTCGCGAAACTGCGCCTGGTGCGCGTCGTCGGGCCGGTAAAAGCCGGTATGGGCAAAAATCGCGGGCCAGGAGAGCCACTCCTGCCAGTAGGCGCGCGGGCGGAAATAGACCCACTGGTGATACCACTCTTTCGCCTCGGGATGGCGGCCGTAGTGGTGGATCTCCCCCGGCGGAAATAAGAGGATGTCGCCGGGGCGGCAGACGAACTGCTGGTCACCGTTTTGAATCACCCCTTCGCCGCGCACCGTGAGATTTAAAATATAGCCCTTCATCCCCAGCGGTCGGTCGACGTAAAAATCCAGATAGCCCTCGGCCTCGATAGGCGTCAGCCCCGCGACAAGATGCGCGTTAAACGAGTAGCCAGGCAACAGGGGATCGTTTTGCGTTTCAGCCATAAATTCAGTTCTCCCGGCGGTCCCGAAGGAAACCAATTGTCCATATCGATAAAAGCAGGTTAAAAACGGCGTGGGAAAAGGTCAAAAATGGCTCGCTGCACTTTTCTCTTCACCGCGCCACCGCCTTCTCCGCGAATTTATCCGTCATCAATGGCGATTCGGCAGCAACAAAAGTGTCTATAACTACGGCAGAAATGTCCACATTGATTATTTGCACGGCGTCACACTTTCCGTTGCTACAGCAATTTAGTCCATAAGATTAGCGGATCCTGCCTGACGATTTTCGCCCCCAGTCTCTAATGTTCTTCCATACCTGTTTTTTATGGAGCAACACCATGGCAATAGCGATTGGCCTCGATTTCGGCAGCGATTCGGTTCGCGCCCTGGCGGTGGAATGCACCACCGGTCAGGAGATAGCAACCAGCGTTGAGTGGTACCCGCGCTGGCAGGAGGGGCGCTACTGCGACGCGCCAAACAACCGGTTCCGCCACCATCCGCGCGACTACATCGAGTCGATGGAAGCGGCAATCAAAACCGTCCTTGCCGAACTGACCGACGCGCAGCGGGCGGAGATTGTCGGGATTGGCGTCGACAGTACCGGCTCCACGCCCGCCCCGGTCGATGCCGAAGGCCGCGTGCTGGCGCTGCGCCCGGAGTTTGCCGACAACCCGAACGCCATGTTCGTGCTGTGGAAAGACCATACCGCCGTAGAAGAGGCCGAAGCCATCACCCGCCTGTGCCATCAGCCAGGCAAAACGGACTACTCGCGCTATATCGGCGGCATCTACTCCAGCGAATGGTTCTGGGCCAAGATCCTGCACGTGACCCGCGCGGACGCGGCGGTGGCGCAGGCTGCGGCATCGTGGATTGAGCTGTGCGACTGGGTTCCCGCCCTGCTCTCCGGCACCACGCGCCCGCAGGATATCCGCCGCGGACGCTGCAGCGCCGGGCATAAATCCCTGTGGCATGAAGGCTGGGGCGGCCTGCCGCCAGCTGCCTTCTTCGATGAGCTCGATCCCATCATCAATAAGAACCTGACCTACCCGCTGTTTACCGACACCTTCACCGCCGATATTCCGGTTGGCACGCTTTGCGAAGAGTGGGCGACGCGCCTCGGCCTGCCGCAAAACGTGACGATCTCCGGCGGCGCGTTCGACTGCCACATGGGCGCAGTCGGCGCGGGCGCGCAGCCCAACACGCTGGTGAAAGTTATCGGCACCTCGACCTGCGACATCCTGATAGCCGACAAGGCCAGCGTGGGCGATCGCGCGGTAAAAGGCATCTGCGGCCAGGTTGACGGCAGCGTGGTGCCGGACTTTATCGGCCTCGAAGCGGGCCAGTCCGCGTTTGGCGATATCTACGCCTGGTTTGGCCGCGTGCTCGGCTGGCCGCTGGATCGGCTGGCGGCCGAGCACCCTGAGCTGAAGCCGCAGATCGCCGAGAGCAAAAAGCAGCTCCTGCCGCAGCTCACCGACGCCTGGGCGAAAAATCCCTCTCTCGATCATCTCCCGGTGGTGCTCGACTGGTTTAACGGCCGCCGCACGCCGTTTGCTAACCAGCGCCTGAAGGGGGTGATAACCGACCTTAACCTTGCGACCGACGCCCCCGCCCTGTTCGGCGGCCTGATTGCGGCCACCGCGTTCGGCGCGCGCGCCATTATGGAGTGCTTCACCGACCAGGGCATCGACGTGAATAACGTGATGGCGCTGGGCGGCATCGCCCGTAAAAACCCGGTGATCATGCAGGCCTGCTGCGACGTGCTGAACCGTCCGCTGCAGATTGTCGCCTCCGATCAGTGCTGCGCGCTGGGTGCCGCCATCTTCGCCGCCGTCGCCGCGGGCGTGCATGCCGATATCCCGACGGCGCAGCATCACATGGCCAGCGCCGTGGAAAGCACCCTCCAGCCGCGTGCAGAGCAGGCCCAACGATTCGAACAACTCTACCAGCGCTACCAGCAGTGGGCGAAAAGCGCGGAACTCCACTATCTCCCTGCCGCCGCCGCGTCCAGACACGCCGCGGACGCTACGGCAACCCTGACCCATTAAGGACACGATAATGACGATTTTTAATAATTATGAAGTGTGGTTTGTCATTGGCAGCCAGCATCTGTACGGGCCGGAAGCCCTGCAGCAGGTGACGAAACACGCCGAACACGTTGTTAACGCGCTGAATGCCGAAGCCAAACTGCCGTGCAGGCTGGTGCTGAAGCCGCTGGGTACGACGCCGGACGAAATCACCAATATCTGCCGTGACGCCAATTACGACGACAAATGCGCCGGCCTGGTCGTGTGGCTGCACACCTTCTCACCGGCAAAAATGTGGATCAACGGCCTGGCAATCCTCAACAAACCGCTGCTGCAGTTTCACACTCAGTTCAATGCCTCCCTGCCGTGGGGCAGCATTGATATGGACTTTATGAACCTGAACCAGACCGCGCACGGCGGCCGCGAGTTCGGCTTCATCGGCGCGCGCATGCGCCAGCAGCACGGCGTCGTTACCGGCCACTGGCAGGATCGGCACGCGCAGCAGCGCATGGGTTCGTGGATGCGCCAGGCGGTCTCTAAGCAGGATACCCGCCACCTGAAGGTGGTGCGTTTCGGCGACAACATGCGTGAAGTGGCGGTTACCGACGGCGATAAAGTCGCGGCGCAGATTAAGTTCGGCTTCTCCGTCAACACCTGGGCAGTGGGCGATCTGGTGCAGGTGGTCAATGAAATCAGCGACGGCGACGTGAGCGCGCTGGTGGATGAATATGAAAGCAGCTACCGCCTGACGCCTGCGGCACAAATCCAAGGCGATAAGCGCCAGAACGTGCTGGACGCGGCGCGCATCGAGCTGGGCATGAAGCGCTTCCTGGAACAGGGCGGCTTCCACGCCTTTACCACCACTTTTGAAGACCTCCACGGCCTGAAGCAACTGCCGGGCCTGGCGGTACAACGTCTGATGCAGCAGGGCTACGGCTTTGCGGGCGAAGGCGACTGGAAAACCGCCGCCCTGCTTCGCATCATGAAGGTGATGTCAACCGGTCTGCAGGGCGGCACCTCCTTTATGGAGGACTACACCTACCACTTCGAGAACGGCAACGATCTGGTCCTCGGCTCGCACATGCTGGAAGTGTGCCCGTCGATCGCCGTCGAAGAGAAGCCGATCCTCGACGTGCAGTATCTCGGCATCGGCGGGAAGGCCGATCCGGCCCGCCTGATCTTCAACACCCGCACCGGCCCGGCCATCAACGCCAGCCTGATCGATCTGGGGGATCGCTTCCGCCTGCTGGTCAACTGCGTGGATGCGGTCGAAACGCCGCACAGCCTGCCGAAGCTGCCGGTCGCCAACGCCCTGTGGAAAGCGCAGCCGGATCTGGCTACCGCCTCGGAAGCCTGGATCGTCGCCGGCGGCGCGCACCATACCGTCTTCAGCCACGCGCTGGATCTGAACGATATGCGCCAGTTCGCCGAGCTGCACGACATCGAGCTGACGGTGATTGATAACGACACCCGCCTGCCGGCCTTTAAAGACGCGCTGCGCTGGAACGAAGTCTATTACGGTTCGAAACGTTAAGCACGGAATGCCCGGTGGCACTGCGTTTACCGGGCCTACGATCCTGTAGGCCGGATAAGCGAAGCGCCATCCGGCACGGGAGACAACAATGTTAGACGATCTCAAACGACAGGTGCTGGAAGCCAACCTGGCGCTGCCGAAACATAATCTGGTGACGCTGACCTGGGGCAACGTCAGCGCCGTTGACCGCGAAAAAGGTGTGTTCGTGATCAAGCCTTCGGGCGTGGATTACGCGGTGATGACGGCAGACGATATGGTGGTGGTCAGCATCGCTACGGGCGAAGTGGTGGAAGGGAAGAAAAAGCCCTCTTCCGATACGCCGACCCACCGCCTGCTGTATCAGTCTTTCCCGACCATCGGCGGCATCGTGCATACCCATTCGCGCCATGCGACCATCTGGGCGCAGGCGGGCCAGCCCATTCCCGCGACCGGCACCACGCACGCGGACTACTTTTACGGCACCATCCCCTGCACGCGACTGATGACCGACGCCGAAATCAACGGTGAGTATGAGTGGGAAACCGGCAACGTGATTGTCGAAACCTTTGAAAAAGAGGGAATCGACGCGGCGCAGATGCCGGGCGTGCTGGTGCACTCCCACGGGCCGTTTGCCTGGGGCAAAAATGCGGAAGATGCGGTGCATAACGCCATCGTGCTGGAGGAAGTTGCCTATATGGGGATCTTCTGCCGCCAGCTGGCACCGCAGCTCCCGGACATGCAGCAAACCCTGCTGGATAAGCACTACCTGCGCAAGCACGGCGCGAAGGCGTACTACGGGCAGTAGTCCTTACCCCTCACCCTAACCCTCTCCCCGGAGGGGAGAGGGGATCGAACGGAGCCGTCTTTCCCCCTCGCCCCTCTGGGGAGAGGGGATCGAACGGAGCCGTCTTTTCTCCCTCGCCCCTCTGCGAGAGGGGATCGCCAGGAGCCGTCTTTTCTCCCTCGCCCCTCTGGGGAGAGGGCCGGGGTGAGGGGAAATCGCGCGCAATAACTGTATAAAACCCCAGCAAAACACCCTGAACCAGGCTATAATCAAGCCTGGTTTTGTTTATGGGATAACGGCGTGGCGCAGGCGCAAGAAGGCTTTTTACTGACCCGACACTGGCGGGATACTCCTCAGGGGACGGAAGTTGAGTTCTGGCTGGCGACGGACAGCGGGCCGCTGAACGTCACGCTGCCGCCGCAGGAGTCCGTGGCCTTTATCCCCGAAGCCCAGGTCGAGAAGGTAAAGCAGCTTTTGCGCGGGGAAAGCAACTGGCGCATTACCCCGCTTGAGCTCAAGGATTTCCACCGCCAGCCGGTCTACGGCCTGTACTGCCGCGCCCATCGCCAGCTGATGCGCTATGAAAAGCTGCTGCGCGAGGCGGGCGTCACGCTTTACGAGGCGGACATCCGCCCGCCGGAACGCTTTCTGATGGAGCGTTTTATCACCGCGCCCGTTTGGGTCGACGGCACCGCGCAAAACGGCAGGCTCGTCGACGCGCGCATGAAGCCCAACCCGCACTACCGCCCGCCGCTGAAATGGGTGTCGCTGGATATCGAAACCACCCGCCACGGCGAGCTCTACTGCATCGGCCTGGAAGGCTGCGGGCAGCGGGTTGTCTATATGCTCGGGCCGCCGAACGGCGACGCGTCGCGCCTTGATTTTCAGCTGGAGTACGTGAGCAGCCGACCGCAGCTTCTGGAAAAGCTAAACCAGTGGTTTGCCGAGCACGACCCGGACGTGCTGATCGGCTGGAACGTGGTGCAGTTTGACCTGCGCGTGCTGCAAAAACACGCCGAGCGGTATCGCATTCCGCTGGTGCTGGGCCGCGGAAACAGCGAGCTGGAGTGGCGCGAGCACGGTTTCAAGAACGGTGTGTTCTTCGCTCAGGCCAACGGCCGCCTGATTATCGACGGCATTGAGGCGCTGAAGTCTGCCTTCTGGAACTTCTCCTCTTTCGCCCTCGAAGCCGTGGCTCGGGAGCTGCTCGGCGAAGGCAAGTCCATCGACAACCCGTGGGACAGGATGGATGAAATCGACCGCCGTTTTAACGAAGATAAGCCAGCGCTGGCTACCTACAACCTGAAAGACTGCGAGCTGGTGACGCAGATTTTCCATAAAACCGAAATTATGCCGTTTTTGCTGGAGCGCGCGACGGTGAACGGCCTCGCCGTCGACAGGCACGGGGGATCGGTTGCCGCCTTCGGCCATCTCTATATTCCCCGCATGCATCGCGCGGGCTACGTCGCCCCTAACCTCGGCGACGTTCCTCCCCAAGCCAGCCCCGGCGGATACGTCATGGATTCCCGGCCCGGGCTATACGATTCGGTTCTGGTGCTGGACTATAAAAGCCTGTATCCGTCGATCATTCGCACCTTCCTGATCGACCCGGTTGGGCTGATCGAAGGAATGGCGCAGCCGGACGATGAGCACAGCACCGAGGGCTTCCTCGGCGCGCGCTTCTCGCGGGAAAAGCACTGCCTGCCGGAAATTGTGGGAAACATCTGGCACGGCCGCGACGAGGCGAAACGCCACGGCAATAAGCCGCTCTCGCAGGCGCTTAAAATCATCATGAACGCGTTTTACGGCGTGCTCGGCACCAGCGCCTGCCGCTTCTTCGATCCTCGCCTGGCGTCGTCTATTACCATGCGCGGGCATGAAATTATGCGCCAGACCAAAGCGCTGATTGAATCTCAGGGCTATGACGTTATCTATGGCGATACCGACTCAACGTTCGTATGGCTGAAAAGCGCGCATTCCGAAGCAGACGCCGCCCGCATAGGCAAGGAACTGGTGGCCCACGTGAACGGCTGGTGGCGCGAAAGTTTGCAAAAAGAGCGGTTAACCAGCGCGCTTGAGCTGGAATTTGAAACCCACTTCGCCCGCTTTTTGATGCCTACCATTCGCGGCACCGATCAGGGCAGCAAGAAGCGCTACGCCGGGCTGATTCAGGAAGGCGACGCGCAGCGCATGGTGTTTAAGGGGTTGGAGACGGTGCGTACCGACTGGACGCCGCTGGCGCAGCAGTTTCAGCAGACGCTCTATCTGCGGATTTTCCGCAACGAGCCCTATCAGGACTACGTGCGCGAAACCATCGCCAGCCTGATGGCAGGCGAGCTGGATGACCAGCTGGTGTACCGCAAGCGCCTGCGCCGCCCGCTGGCCGAATATCAGCGTAACGTGCCGCCCCACGTGCGCGCCGCGCGGCTGGCGGATGAAGAGAACGTTAAGCGGGGCCGCGCGCCGCAGTATCAAAACCGCGGCACCATTAAATACGTCTGGACCACCAGCGGCCCGGAACCCGTTGATTACCAGCACTCGCCGCTGGATTACGACCACTATCTTACGCGTCAGCTTCAGCCGGTTGCGGAGGGAATTTTGCCCTTCATGGACGACGACTTTGCTACACTAGTGACAGGGCAACTTGGCCTATTTTGACGCGTGACGAAAGCGCTGCCATCCAGTACCATAGCGCCCTTTCCATTCCCGGACCCATTTTTCGATGGCCGTCATTCTGCGACGGCGGTCGAACTATTGCCTGCAATTAAAGAGTAGAGCCGAACAACTATGCCTTTTACACTTGGTCAACGCTGGATCAGCGATACAGAAAGCGAACTTGGATTAGGAACCGTGGTGGCAGTCGATGCGCGCATGGTTACCCTCCTTTTCCCCGCCACCGGTGAAAACCGCCTGTACGCTCGCAATGACTCCCCTGTGACCCGCGTGATGTTCAATCCGGGTGACACCGTGACCAGCCACGACGGCTGGCAGCTCAAGATTGAAGACGTAAAAGAAGAGAATGGACTGCTCGCCTACGTTGGGACTCGCCTCGACACCGACGAGGCCAACGTCGTCCTGCGTGAAGTGCTGCTCGACAGCAAGCTGGTGTTCAGCAAGCCCCAGGACCGCCTGTTCGCCGGGCAAATTGACCGCATGGACCGCTTCTCCCTGCGCTACCGCGCGCGTAAGTTCCAGAGCGAACAGTACCGCATGCCGTGGAGCGGCCTGCGCGGCCAGCGCACCAGCCTGATCCCCCACCAGCTCAACATCGCCCATGACGTGGGCCGCCGCCACGCGCCGCGCGTGCTGCTGGCAGACGAAGTTGGCCTGGGGAAAACCATTGAAGCGGGGATGATCCTGCACCAGCAGCTGCTCTCCGGCGCGGCCGAGCGCGTGCTGATTGTGGTTCCTGAAACATTGCAGCACCAGTGGCTGGTGGAAATGCTGCGCCGCTTCAACCTGCGCTTCTCGCTGTTCGACGACGAGCGCTACGCCGAAGCCCAGCACGATGCCGATAACCCGTTCGACACCGAACAGCTGGTGATCTGCTCCCTGGACTTTGTGCGCCGCAGCAAGCAGCGCCTGGAGCACCTGTGCGACGCCGAGTGGGACCTGCTGGTCGTTGACGAAGCGCACCACCTGGTCTGGAGCGAAGATGCCCCAAGCCGCGAGTACATGGCGATTGAACAGCTGGCCGAGCGCGTGCCGGGCGTGCTGCTGCTGACCGCAACGCCGGAACAGCTGGGCCTGGAAAGCCACTTCGCCCGCCTGCGCCTGCTCGACCCGAACCGCTTCCACGACTTCGCGCAGTTCGTTGAAGAACAAAATAACTACCGCCCGGTTGCCGACGCCGTCGCGCTGCTGCTGGCGGGCAATCGCCTGTCTAACGACGAGCTGAATACCCTGAGCGACCTGATCGGCGAGCAGGACATTGAGCCGCTGCTGCAGGCAGCCAACAGCGAGAGCGACAACGCGGCATCCGCGCGCAAAGAGCTGATCGATATGCTGATGGACCGCCACGGCACCAGCCGCGTGCTGTTCCGCAACACCCGCAACGGGGTGAAGGGCTTCCCGAAACGCGAATTACACACCATCAAGCTACCGCTACCGACCCAGTACCAGACGGCAATTAAGGTGTCCGGCATTATGGGCGCGCGCAAGAGCGCGGAAGATCGCGCCCGCGACATGCTCTACCCGGAACAGATTTACCAGGAATTTGAAGGCGATACCGGCACGTGGTGGAACTTTGATCCGCGCGTTGAGTGGCTGATGGGCTACCTGACCGCGCACCGCTCTCAGAAGGTGCTGGTGATCTGCGCCAAAGCCGCCACCGCGCTGCAGCTGGAGCAGGTTCTGCGCGAGCGTGAAGGCATTCGCGCCGCCGTGTTCCACGAAGGCATGTCCATCGTCGAGCGCGACCGCGCCGCGGCCTGGTTCAGCGAAGAGGACAGCGGCGCGCAGGTGCTGCTGTGCTCGGAGATCGGCTCCGAAGGCCGTAACTTCCAGTTCGCCAGCCACCTGGTGATGTTCGATCTGCCGTTTAACCCGGATCTGCTCGAGCAGCGCATCGGCCGTCTGGACCGTATCGGCCAGGCGCATGATATTCAGATCCACGTGCCTTACCTGGAAAAAACCGCCCAGTCCGTGCTGGTCCGCTGGTTCCACGAAGGCCTGGACGCGTTTGAGCACACCTGCCCGACGGGCCGCACCATTTACGACCAGGTGCACGGTGACCTGATTGGCTACCTTGCCTCGCCGGAAGAGACCGAAGGCTTCGACGAGCTGATTAAAACCTGCCGTGAAAAACACGACGCCCTGAAGGCCCAGCTGGAACAGGGGCGCGACCGCCTGCTGGAGATCCACTCCAACGGCGGCGAGAAGGCGCAGGCGCTGGCCGAAAGCATTGAAGAGCAGGATGACGATACCAGCCTGATCGGCTTCTCCATGAACCTTTTCGACATAGTGGGGATCAACCAGGACGATCGCGGCGAGAATATGATCGTCCTGACGCCGTCCGATCACATGCTGGTGCCGGATTTCCCGGGCCTGCCGGAGGACGGCTGTACCATCACCTTCGAACGCGACGTGGCGCTGTCCCGCGAGGACGCGCAGTTCATTACCTGGGAACACCCGCTGATCCGCAACGGCCTGGATCTGATCCTCTCCGGCGATACCGGCAGCAGCACGATCTCGCTGCTGAAAAACAAGGCGCTGCCGGTCGGCACGCTGCTGCTGGAGCTGATCTACGTGGTGGAAGCCCAGGCGCCGAAGCAGCTGCAGCTTAACCGCTTCCTGCCGGCGACCCCCGTGCGCCTGCTGCTCGATAAGAACGGCACCAACCTGGCGGGCCAGGTGGAGTTCGAAAGCTTTAACCGCCAGCTGAGCGCCGTGAACCGCCATACGGGCAGCAAGCTGGTCAACGCGGTCCAGCAGGACGTGCATGCCATTCTGCAGCAGGGTGAAATCCAGGCTGAGAAAGCGGCCCGCGCGCTGATCGATGCCGCGCGCGCCGAGGCCGACGAGAAGCTCTCTGCCGAGCTGTCGCGCCTGGAAGCGCTGAAGGCGGTGAACCCGAACATCCGCGACGACGAGCTGGCGGCGATTGAAAGCAACCGCCAGCAGGTGCTGGAAAGCCTGAATCAGGCGGGCTGGCGTCTGGACGCGCTGCGTCTGATCGTTGTCACGCATCAGTAAGCGGAGCGAAAAATGGTAATGGAGCCCTACAATCCGCCGATGGACCCGTGGCTGGTCATTCTGTATCAGGATGAGCACATTATGGTGGTCAACAAGCCGAGCGGCCTGCTGTCCGTGCCGGGGCGTCTGGACGAACATAAAGACAGCGTGATGACGCGCGTTCAGCGTGATTATCCGCAGGCCGAATCCGTCCATCGTCTGGATATGGCAACCAGCGGCGTGATTGTGGTGGCTTTAAATAAGGCGGCGGAACGCGAGCTGAAGCGTCAGTTCCGCGAGCGCGAGCCGAAAAAGCAGTACGTTGCGCGCGTATGGGGCCATCCACAGCCCGCGGAAGGGCTGGTGGATTTGCCGCTGATCTGCGACTGGCCGAACCGGCCAAAGCAGAAGGTGTGCTATGAAACCGGCAAGGCGGCGCAAACCGAGTATGAAGTGCTGGAGTACGCGCCGGATAATACCGCGCGCGTAGTGCTTAAGCCGATTACCGGGCGCTCCCACCAGCTGCGCGTGCATATGCTGGCGCTGGGCCATCCGATTTTGGGCGATCGTTTCTACGCCTCCCCGGAAGCGCTGGCGATGGCGCCGCGCCTGCAGCTACATGCCCAGACGCTGACCATTACGCATCCCGCCTTTGGCAATGCGATGACGTTTAAAGCGCCCGTAGATTTTTGACCCTCTCCCCGTCTCTCACGCCAGGCATGTTGCCTGGCCGTGCGTCGCCATCCATTATCCATATATATTAAATATTCTTCATTTAACGCAAAACTGCGCAGTAAACGCCCAATCAAATAACCCACATTATTATTTTAAAATAAGCTAAAAGCGGCGTTTAATATAACTAAATTGCACATTTCACAGACAAACGTTATTAGTGAGGTTTATCTCAATTGTAACTGTATATCATCATTTGTTAATGCCCTCTTTATTCATATCAATTCTCGCGCATTAACCCCTCAATTATTCAGCAAAGGAATGCATAAATGAATAAGCAGTATAATATTGTCTGGAACAGCGCCCGTAATATGTACGTGGTGGCATCCGAGCTGGCCCGCGGCGACAGCAGAATCAAATCCCGGGTGCGCGCTGGCGGGTTAGTTGCCGCATTAATCCTTGCAAGCGGCGCAAGCAACGCAGCGGATAATTCATTTGTCGCCGTACCGGGTGAAAACACTATTGGCGGCAGCTATTCCACCTCAAAGGATAAATCCACTGCCGTTTATATCGCTGAAAACGCGATTGTAGAGGATGCCGACGCCGTCACCATCATGACGAAGGGTGAGGATTCTTATGGTTTATATATGGGAGGAAACGATCGCGCTCGCGCCGAACTGGACTCCACTCACACCAGCATTACGACATATGGCAAGAATGCACATGCAGTGTTTGTTAGCGGTAATGCTTCCCTCACCCTGGATGGCGGCACAATAACCACATATGGAGATAATGCGTATGGCGTAATGGTGGACTCAGGCACATTATCGCTAAGTAATGTAGAAATCTCCGGTTCGTCATCAGCTTTATCTCGTGGCATAGTCATCAACAGCACTGACGTTAGCGCCGGAAAGGCAGACCTCAAGAATGTCTCGATTCACCTGACAGGCCCAATGGGCATGGGTATCTGGAATATCGGTAACGAAGATAATTTACTCACGGGCTCTGCTATTTCCATTGACACTTCAGGAGATAACCTCGCCGGTGTCACGCTGATCAATGGTTTTACGAATCTCGATGCGGTGACAATTATTACGACCGGTACAAATAGTGGGGGCGTTCTTAATGAAAGCCCTAATTCAACGCTGACTGATATCCGGATTACCACCAGCGGCGATGGCGCTAATGGCATAAAGTCGATCTCGAATCCTTACTACGGCACCAACTCCGTCATTACGCTTGATGGCGGCACCATCAATACCAGCGGTGCTAACGCACACGGCATGTACGCCATAGACGGCGGTAAAATCATTGCAAGCAATCTTGATATCACTGGCGCCCAGTCTTATGGCACCGTTCTGGAAAATGGCAGCAGCGTAGCCATCACCAGCAGCAATGTCACTGGCGCAGGCGCGGGCTATTATTTCGTTAAGGGTAAAAAAGCCAGCGCCACGCCTAACGCGCTCACCCTGGACGGCGGTTCTATCACCACCACAACCGATGGAGGCAGCGCGTTTCTGGTGGACTCATCCCCGGCGACGATCCGCGCAAAAAACATCAAGTCCGTTAACAGCGACAACCTGCTTACGGTGAATAACACCACCGATACCGTCACCTTCACGGCCGAAAACAGCCTCCTTTCCGGTGCGGTGGACGCGGGCGGCAGCAACGTCAGCATGGCGTTGGATAACGCCAGCCAGTGGATCATGAGCGGCAGCTCAGACGTCGGCAATCTCACCAGCAGCGGCCGCATTACCCTCGGGGATAAAAATGGCAACAGCGGTACGCTGAATGCGGGAAACCTGACGCTGAACGACAGCAGCACGACTGACGTCTGGCTCAGCAGCACCTCTGAGGCCGCGCCGATTACCGCGCAGCAGGCCAGGCTGGGCGGTACGCTGAATATTACCGGTTTTGAGGGTATTGAAGATTTAGCAAAAACCAACCAAGTCACCGTGGTTGATGCCGAAAGCGCAATAGCGGGCGATTTCAGCAGCGTCACCACCGCGGGGATGGATAAAGCTGACTTTCTCACCCTCAGCGGCCAGATCAACAGCGAAGACAATACCCGTTATGACGTCTTAGCGTCTCTGACCTGGTTTGCAGACTCAAACAACGCCGCGACTCCCGCCCACGGCACCTTCACCATTGACGATGCGGACCAAAGTTTTACCCTGCACACCGTGCTTAGGGATCAGTCAGCGGATGCCGCTACCGGATGGGACGGTAAATCGCTCGTCAAAGAGGGAGACGGAACCCTCGTTCTGGATGCTGAAAACCGCTACAGCGGCGATACCCACGTGAATGGCGGTACGCTGTGGATCACCGACCAGGGCGCGATCGGCGCAGAAGGCAGCGATCGGGCGATTTACGTGGCGCAAGGCGCCACGTTCGGCGGTCAGAACGGCACGGCAAATGCGGCGGTGATGAACAACGGCACCGTGAAGTTTGACGACACGCTTACCCTCAACGGCAACGTGACCAACGCTGGCGTCCTCTCAAGCGGTGACGCGTCGGGTGGCGGATCGGCGGCGGGCAATACGCTGATCGTCAACGGCGACTACAGCGGCAAAGGCGGCAAGCTCATCATCAACACTCAGCTTGGCGACGATAGCTCACTTACCGACAGGCTGGTGGTGAACGGTGATACGTCTGGCGATACCACCGTGCATATCAACAACGCGGGCGGAAACGGAGCGCAAACCGACAAAGGCATCAAAATTATCGACGTCGCAGGCGCATCGAACGGCGAGTTTACCCAGGGTAATCAGGTGCAAATCAACGCCTATGAATATCGCATGTACAAGGATGAAGGCGACTGGTATCTGCGTTCGGCCATCAGCGGAGCAGACGATGGAAGCGATGGCGGTGCGCCGCAGTATCGCGCCGATATTGGCGCCTACCTCGGAAACCAGTCCATCGTTCAGAACCTGCAGATGCAGACCCTCTACGATCGTGAAGGCAGCCAGTTCCGCTCTGACAACGGCGCTATGTGGGCCCGCTTTAAGGCGGGTGAAAACGGCACCTCCGCCGCCGGGGGCGATGTCGACGTGGACGGCAACTACGCCCAGTTCCAGATTGGCGGCGATATTGCCGCGTGGAACAACGGCAAGCAAAGCCTGTCCGTCGGCGTAATGGCAAGCTACGTCAATGCCAAAACCGACAGCACGGGCAGCAAAGGTGCCGACGGCAGCCAGTTCACCGCGAACGGCAGCGTTAACGGCTACAGTCTGGGGATGTACGCCACCTGGTTTGCCGACGCCGTGACGCATCAGGGCGCGTATGTCGATAGCTGGTATCAGTACGGCATCTATAACAACAGCGTGAAGAATGGCGACCTGGGAAGCACGGATTACGACTCTACCGCGCATGCCGTTTCGCTGGAAACGGGCTACCGTTACGATCTTGGCGCGGTGAGCCTGACGCCGCAGGCGCAGGCTGTCTGGCAGAAATACAGCGCCGACGGCGTGAAGGATAGCGGCGGCACGATGATTGACGGCCAGGACAGCGACAGCCTGACGACCCGCCTGGGCCTGCGCGTGGACAGCAAGCTGGCTAAAGGCCAGAGCGGCGTTATCCAGCCGTTTGCTGAAGCTAACTGGCTGCACGCTTCTCATGACGCCGCCGTCACCTTTGGTGATACCAGGATCGCGCAGGATCGGCCTGCGGATCGCGCAGAGCTGAAGGTGGGGATTCAGGCCAACGTCAACAAACAGTGGAGCATCACCGCGCAGGCCGCGGGCCAGAAGGGCGGCAATGACTACAGCGATATGAGCGGAAGCCTGAACGTGCGCTATAGTTGGTAATGTCGAACGTCATCGGGTGGAAATGTGCTGCCACCCGATTTTTTACCTATCAACACTTCCATTTATATCTCCCCCCAAAACATAAACATTCCAAATATATTTAATTTTACGACAATCATTAATAAGCACAATTCATTCCAGGAAACTGAACAGCTTTTATACTGCCGTTGAAACACGACAAGAATATATCCTGGAATAAAAAAAATGAAATGGAAAAAAAAACTGCTAACAAGCTTAATTTCGCTGGCTCTTTTTGATGCTGATGCAGGCGTCATGCGCGAAGATGTTGACGTGCAGGACTATCGGGATTTTGCGGAAAATAAAGGGAAATACACCCCGGGCGCGACCGGCGTGATTGTCTATAAAACCGACGGCACTATCGCTGGTGAATTAGCGTTCCCCATCCCTGATTTCAGCGTTTCGGATAGCCTGGGTATTGCCACCCTGGTTAAGCCTTCTTACATCACCAGCGTTAAGCATAACAGTGGATACTCTGGCGTTGATTTCGGCAACAATGCCAAATTTAAGACCACCTACAAAATCATTAACCGGAATAACCACCCAACGATTCCCGAATACAATATGGACATTCATATTCCCCGGCTGAATAAGGTGGTTACCGAAACGGCGCCGATACCGACGCTGGATAAAAAAGATATCATTCCCAAATATCAGCCAGCCGATCAAAAAGCGGCCGTCGCAGCTCGATTTCAGTGGTTTACCCGCGTGGGTTCAGGCGTTCAGTATCAAGTTGATCCGGTGAGTAAGACTGCGCAGAAGATAGGTGAAGGCTATAAATGGCTGAGTACCGGAATGTTTACCAACCCCGCGTATGAGAATGATTACCGCATCCAGTGGCAAAACTATGGGCCACCAGACAGCAGAGCCCAACCCTTCAGCTCGGCCGCGCAGGCTGGCGATAGCGGTAGCCCAGTCTTTGTCTTTGACGGCCAGGAGAAGATCTGGAAGCTGCTTGGCGTCACCACCAGCGTGGGCGGCTCGGCACCGTACAACTTCAGAACTTACATGCTCTACTTTACCCCAGACTTTATGGATACGGTCCTGGCAGCCAATACCGATCCTGACGTCACCGATTCCGCACGGGATGGCACCATCACATGGGCAGCAAACGCTATCACGCAGGGGGCGAACCGCTGGGATTGGCACGGCGTGAGCACTCAGGCTTTACCTTCAAACGCCACCAGCGCCGAGCTGGATGCAACCAAAGACCTGCGCTTTAACGGTGATGGCGGCACGATCGTGCTCGAACAGGCGGTTAACCACGGCGCGGCCAAACTGCAGTTCTCCGCCGACTACACGGTCACGTCTGCCGAAGGAAAAAACAGCACCTGGGTCGGCGGCGGTATTGAGGTGGATGACGGGAAAACCGTTAGCTGGCAGGTCAATGGCCTTGCGGGAGACACGCTTCATAAAATTGGCGCGGGCACGCTGTATGTGAATGCCGAAGGCATTAACGGCGGCGCGCTGAACGTTGGCGATGGCAAGGTCGTGCTGGCGCAGCGGCAGAATGCAGACGGTCAAAGCCAGGCCTTTTCAACCATTACCCTGGTGAGTGGCCGCCCTACCGTGCAGCTGGCGGGTGAAAATCAAATCGCGGCAGATAACGTCCAGTTTGGTTTCCGAGGCGGTAATTTCGATCTCAACGGTTACAACATGACCTTTGATGAAATTAAACATAACGATGACGGTGCCATCCTTCTCAATACGAATGACCAGCAGCGCTCCACGCTCGCGCTCTCTTCCAAACAGGACAGGCTGTTTATCGGTGAAATCGGCGCCGCAAAGAGCCGGGACAATCTCGATCTTGTCGTGTCCACAGAAGAGGGTAAAACGCGCACGCTTGCTGGCGATGTCGCCGTCAACGCGCTGACACTCACGAACGGCAATCTTATCCTGCGCGGTCGTCCAACCCCTCACGCCAATAACCTGGTTATCAGCAACGACTGGATCGACAGCGCCTTTGTGGCAAACACCACTACCGTTAACAATAATACCGCTCTGATGGTGGGCGAGCATGGCGCCTTGAGCAGCGATGTGAACGTGAGCGATAGCGCTGAGCTCGTCATGCAAAGCCGGAGTAAATTCAGCGGTTCGGCCTATCTTGCAGAAAATGCCACGCTGCGCGTGATTCAGGACAGTTCACTGGATCAGAGCACCGACGGCTATAATGATGTTGAAATTACGGCCGATATCCGCGGTGACGGCAAGCTGGTGAAAGACGGGGATGGGATCCTATGGTATACCGGCAACGGCGGCTGGACGGGCGGCACAACAATCGCGGCCGGGCAGCTGGCGCTAAACGGAACCCTCTCCTCCTCCCTCACGATGGGCGATGAAACGCTGTTAAGCGGGTCTGGCACCACGGCCGATATTACCCTTGGCGACAACGCGGTGATTTATCCGGGCTGGCAGCGTGAAGCGCCTGCAACCTTATTGAAAGCAAACGCGTTCACTCCTCAATCCCTGAGCATTAACGGTACGCTAACGACCGGTAACAACAGCCAGGCGGTATTGCGCACCCAGCTCGGCGAAAACGGCAGCCTTTCCGATCGTCTTACGGTTAATGGCGATATTATCGGAAGCGAACCGCTATGGCTCAATCTTTCACTCTCGGGAGAAGCTCTGAATACCGACGCCAACAGCAACGGCATGGCCGATGCGCAGGAAGGCGTCTCACTGGTGCAGGTGAACGGCAACGTCAATAAGGATAGCGTTAAGCTCAGCGGCGGCTATGTAGCAATGGGAGCATGGCGCTATTCGCTTTATGCTTTCGCGCCGGGGAAAAGTGATGCGGATGGTAACATCACCTCCAGCGCACGTTACTGGGACTATCGCCTGCAAAACGATTTGCTTTCTGAAGGGGAAAATACCATCCCAACCGAAGAGCCAAAAATCCCCGACGATGAACTGCCTGACGTTACGCCAGTCGAGCCTGAACAGCCAGACGTCACGCCACCGGCTGATACGCCTGCTGAAAATGAACCGCCCTCAGATAACGTTCGCCGTGCCGTCATTCCGCAGGTGCCATCCTATCTGTCGCTGCCGACGGCGCTGCTGAACTACAACAACATGCTGCGCAACACGCTCCACCAGCAGGCCATGTGGTCTGAAAAGCAGGATCTCGGCTTCTTCATGGAGTACTTCCACCAGGACAACCGCTATAACAGCGACCTGAGCTTTAGCCAGTTTGGTTACGATTTCGATCAAAAGGCCAACGGATTCCTGTTTGGTGGGCGAGTCGCGCGCTGGCAAAGCCCGGATGAGGCCCAGCAGCTCTCCCTTAACGTCGCGTGGTCAACGGCAGAGCTTAGCGTTACGCCGCATGCACAGGATGGAGATAGCCAGGGAGATTACACGGCGCATACGCTGAGTACCCTGACCGAATGGCGTCACGCTTCCGGCTGGTTCGGCGAGCTGATGCTGGATGTGTCCAAGTACAGCGGCGATATCAGCACAACGCTACGCGGCGAGAACGTGGCTAACGTAAAAGCGAAAGGGCTGACCGCCGATCTGAACGTGGGGAGAGATCTGACCTTCGGCAGGCATGTCGTCACGCCAGCAATGGGTGTAGGTGTGCAGTATCTTGATATTGACGATATTAGCGACGTTGATAGCACGCACGCGTCTTACGACAGTATTGTTCGTCCGCTCTATCATGCAGGTCTGGGTTATCGCTATCACCTGACCGATGCGCTGGAGCTCACTGCTGGCTCACAGGTGAACTGGGATGAAAGCAACAATCCTGACGTGACGATCTCCGGGACAAACACGGATCAAACTGCGAACTTTAGCGCCGCCACGCCGGGTAGCTACGCCAGCTTCACGCTGGGGGTAAATGTAAAAGCGGCTGAAAACATTACGCTCTTTGCCAACGGCGGCTATCAAGCTCGCCTGGGCGAAGCGGGCGTTGACGGCTGGCAGTTCAATACGGGCGTGAACGTGTCGTTCCGCTAAAACAAAGGGCCGCTTGCGCGGCCCTTCTTATTTAAATCCTTTCTGCGCTTTTATCAGCTCGTAGGCTTTCTGAATTTCCTGCGCTTTTTGCTTCGCCATCTCCATCATCTCTGGCGGCAGGCCTTTCGCCACCAGCTTGTCGGGGTGGTGCTCGCTCATCAGCTTGCGGTAGGCGCGCTTGATGGTGGTGGCATCATCAGAAGGCTTCACGCCCAGCACGTTGCAGGCGTCTTCCAGGGTGGGGCCACGCTGCGCCTGCTGCCAGCCGCCGCCGGAGGACTGCTGGTGCTGATAGCCGCCGCCAAACTGCGCCCCGCCCTGCATCATGCGCAGGAACTGGTCGAACTGCATCCGTGAAATGCCGAGCTCTTCGGCTATCACGTACAGAACGTCGCGCTCGTTAGGGTGCAGCGAGCCGTCGGCGAACGCGGCCTGGATTTGAATCTCCAGAAACATCCGAATTAAATCAAAGCGGCCAAAGCAGATGCTGCGAAACTGACGCATTTTTTCACGCAGGGGATAGTTATCCGCTTTACCAATACGAAACGCATTTTGCGCCGCCAGGCGCGATTCACCGTGCAGGTTCATGCGATCCATAAAGACGCTGGCGACCTGAATGTCGGCTTCCGTCACGCGCCCTTTTGATTTGGTCAAGTGCCCCATCACCTCAAAGGTGGTGGAGAAAAAGAGCGACTGGCGCTCGCGCTGGTTGGCAAACCAGGCCATTTTGCGGCTGCGGGCCTTATCAAACATGTGGCCGATAATCAGCCCAAGCGCGACGCCCCAAAAGCCGGCACCCATCACAATGGCGAACGCAACGCCGATTATTTTACCCCAATACTGCATATACTCCCCAAATAGTCATGGTCCTGGTTCGACGCAACTCCATCATTACAGTGGTCGAGCCACGGTCAATTGAGGGACATCGCCTATAATTTGCATTATCATACTCGTCATTCGATAGCGAGCCTAACACTCTGGCACGCAAACGGGCAGGATTAACGCTGGTACTGCGCTGATGAGTAAGATAGTCTCTGAGCGTTTGTAAGCCGTAGCCACTGATGACGGAACACTAAAATATAACGTATGAAAAAACGTATCCCCACCCTCCTGGCCACCATGATTGGCACCGCCCTGTATAGCCATCAGGGGCTGGCAGCCGATCTTGCCTCGCAGTGTATGCTTGGCGTTCCAAGTTACGATCGTCCTCTCGTTCAGGGCGACGCAAACGACCTGCCGGTCACTATCAACGCCGACAGTGCGAAGGGTAATTATCCTGACAATGCGACCTTTACGGGCAATGTGGATATTAACCAGGGCAACAGCCGTCTGCAGGCCGATGAAGTGCAGCTCCACCAGAAGCAGCCGGATGGGGCCGCCGCACCCGTGCGCACGGTCGATGCGCTGGGTAATGTGCACTACGACGACAATCAGGTCATCCTGAAAGGTCCGAAAGCCTGGGCAAACCTGAACACGAAAGATACTAACGTCTGGGAAGGTGACTATCAGATGGTTGGCCGCCAGGGGCGCGGGAAAGCCGATCTGATGAAGCAGCGCGGCGAGAACCGCTATACGATTCTGGAAAACGGCTCGTTTACCTCATGCCTGCCGGGTTCGAATACCTGGAGCGTCGTCGGCAGCGAGGTCATTCACGACCGTGAAGAGCAGGTCGCTGAGATCTGGAACGCCCGCTTTAAGCTGGGTCCGGTCCCCGTTTTCTACAGCCCTTATCTGCAGTTGCCCGTTGGCGATAAGCGTCGTTCCGGCTTCCTGATCCCGAATGCCAAATACAGCACCTCGAACTACTTTGAGTTCTACCTGCCGTATTACTGGAACATCGCGCCCAACATGGACGCCACGATCACGCCGCACTATATCCACAAGCGCGGCAACGTCATGTGGGAAAACGAGTTCCGCTATTTGACCCAGGCAGGCACCGGCCTGATGGAGTTTGACTATCTGCCGTCGGATGACGTTTTCCAGGATGAACATCCTAAAGACGGTGATAAGCACCGCTGGATGTATTTCTGGCAGCATTCCGGCGTTCTCGACCAGGTGTGGCGCTTCAACGTTAACTACACCAAGGTTAGCGACCCATACTACTTCAACGACTTCGACTCCAAATACGGCTCCAGTACCGACGGCTACGCCACGCAGATTTTCAGCGCGGGCTATGCGGTACAAAACTTTAACGCCACGGTATCAACCAAGCAGTTCCAGGTCTTCAACACGCAGACCTCAAGCACCTACGGCGCGGAACCGCAGCTGGACGTTAACTGGTATCAGAACGACGTCGGTCCATTCGACACCCGCGTTTACGGCCAGGCGGTGCATTTCGTCAACACCAACTCCGATATGCCGGAAGCGACGCGTGTGCACCTTGAGCCGACCATCAGCCTGCCGATTTCCAACAACTGGGCGAGCCTGAATACCGAAGCCAAGATGATGGCGACGCACTACCAGCAGAAGAATCTGGACTGGTACAACAACCGCTACGGTACCGATCTTGAAGAGTCGGTAAACCGCGTGCTGCCTCAGTTCAAAATGGACGGCAAGCTGATTTTCGAACGCGATATGGGCCTGCTGGCGGATGGATACACCCAGACGCTTGAGCCGCGCATGCAGTATCTGTATGTGCCGTATCGCGATCAGAGCAAAATTCAGAACTACGACTCCTCCTTCCTGCAGTCTGACTACAGCGGCCTGTTCCGCGACCGCACCTACGGCGGTCTTGACCGTATCGCTTCAGCGAACCAGCTGACGACCGGGGTCACTACCCGCGTATTTGATGATGCTGCCGTTGAACGTTTTAACGTTTCCGTTGGTCAAATCTACTACTTCACCGAATCTCGTACCGGTGATGACGACATTAACTGGGAGAAAGACAACAAAACGGGTTCTCTGGTATGGGCAGGCGATACCTACTGGCGCATGACCGATCGTTGGGGCCTGCGCGGCGGGCTGCAATACGATACGCGTCTGGACAACGTGGCGACCAGCAGTGCCGCCATTGAGTACCGTCGTGATGAAGACCGTATGCTGCAGCTGACCTACCGTTACGCGAGCCCGGAATACATCCAGGCGACGCTGCCAAACTACGCCAATGCCGATCAGTATAAAGAAGGCATTTCGCAGGTTGGCGGCGCGGCAAGCTGGCCAATCGCTGACCGTTGGTCAATCGTGGGAGCGTACTACTTCGACACGAACGCCAACAAGCCGGCTGACCAGATGGTGGGTCTGCAATATAACTCCTGCTGCTATGCGCTGCGCGTAGGCTACGAGCGCAAGCTGAACGGCTGGGATACACAAAACAATCAGAGCAAATACGACAACGTGATTGGCTTTAATGTTGAGCTGCGCGGCCTGAGTTCCAACTACGGCCTGGGCACGCAGCAGATGCTGCGCTCGAACATTCTGCCGTATCGCACTTCAATGTAATGTGCTTGATTTACAACGTAATCCGCTTTGCGGTTAATTGAAATGGAAAAAGTATGAAGAACTGGAAAACGCTGCTGCTCGGTGTCGCCATGGTTGCGAATACCAGCTTCGCAGCCCCCCAGGTTGTCGATAAAGTCGCGGCCGTGGTAAACAACGGCGTCGTGCTTGAAAGTGACGTTGATGGTTTGATGAAGTCGGTGAAGCTCAATTCGGGCGAAGCCGGTCAGCAGCTTCCTGATGACGCCACGCTGCGCCACCAGATCCTGGAACGTCTGATCATGGATCAGATTGTCCTGCAGATGGGGCAGAAGATGGGCGTGAAGATCTCTGACGAGCAGCTCGATCAGGCCATCGCCAACATCGCAAAGCAAAACAACATGACCATGGATCAGATGCGCAGCCGTTTGGCCTATGACGGGCTGAACTATGCGACCTACCGTAACCAGATCCGCAAAGAGATGCTGATTTCAGAAGTGCGTAACAACGAAGTGCGTCGTCGCGTCACCATTCTGCCTCAGGAAGTCGACGCGCTGGCGAAGCAGGTGGGTAATCAGAACGATGCCAGCACCGAGCTGAACCTGAGCCACATTCTGATCCCGCTGCCGGAAAACCCAACGTCCGATCAGGCTGCCGAAGCGGAAAGTCAGGCACGCTCTATCGTCGAGCAGGCGCGTAACGGCGGCGACTTCGGTAAGCTCGCCATCACCTACTCTGCCGACCAGCAGGCGCTGAAGGGCGGCCAGATGGGCTGGGGCCGTATTCAGGAGCTGCCGTCTATCTTTGCCCAGGCGCTGAGCACCGCGAAGAAAGGCGACATCGTCGGACCCATTCGTTCCGGCGTGGGCTTCCACATTCTGAAGGTGAACGATCTGCGCGGTCAGAGCCAGAACATCTCCGTAACGGAAGTTCACGCTCGCCACATCCTGCTTAAGCCGTCGCCGATCATGACCGACGATCAGGCGCGCGTGAAGCTGGAGCAAATTGCGGCCGACATTAAGAGCGGAAAAACCTCGTTTGCCAACGCGGCTAAAGAGTTCTCGCAGGATCCCGGCTCTGCTAACCAGGGCGGCGATCTGGGCTGGGCGGCAGCGGATATCTACGATCCGGCCTTCCGCGATGCGCTGATGAAGCTGAACAAGGGCCAGATGAGTACGCCGGTTCACTCTTCCTTCGGCTGGCACCTGATCGAACTGCTGGATACCCGCAACGTTGATAAAACCGATGCGGCGCAGAAAGACAGGGCTTACCGCATGCTGTTTAACCGTAAATTCTCTGAAGAAGCGGCAACCTGGATGCAGGAACAACGCGCCAGCGCCTACGTGAAAATTCTGAGCAACTGATGAAACCGCATCGTGTTGTTATCACTCCCGGCGAGCCCGCCGGGATTGGTCCGGACCTCGTCGTCCAGCTGGCTCAACGCGGCTGGCCGGTGGAACTGGTCGTCTGCGCGGATGCAACACTGTTACAAGACCGGGCAACCCTGCTCGGTCTTCCTTTAACGCTGATCCCCTACGTTGAAGGTAATACGCCCAGGCCCCAGCAGGCCGGCACGCTCACGCTCCTTTCCGTTCCGCTCCGAACCCCCGTCACTCCCGGCCAGCTGAGCACTGAAAACGGCCATTACGTCGTTGAAACGCTCGCCCGCGCCTGCGACGGCTGCCTGAAAGGCGAATTTGCCGCGCTGATCACCGGCCCCGTGCATAAGGGCGTGATTAACGAGGCGGGCATTCCCTTCACCGGGCATACCGAGTTCTTTGAAGAACGCTCTCAGAGCCCGAAAGTGGTGATGATGCTGGCAACCGAGGAGATGCGCGTTGCGCTGGTGACGACGCACCTGCCGCTCAAAGCCATTCCCGATGCCATCACGCCTGCGCTTCTGCGGGAAATTATCGGGATATTGCACCACGACCTGCAGACGAAGTTCGGCATTCAGCAGCCCCATGTTCTGGTCTGCGGCCTGAACCCGCACGCCGGGGAAGGCGGGCATATGGGGACGGAAGAGATCGACATTATCATCCCGGTGCTTGAAGAAATGCGCGCGAAAGGGATGAATCTCAGCGGGCCGCTGCCTGCGGATACCCTTTTCCAGCCGAAATACCTGGATAATGCCGACGCCGTGCTCGCGATGTACCACGATCAGGGCCTGCCCGTGCTAAAATACCAGGGATTTGGCCGCGGCGTGAATATCACCCTCGGTTTACCCTTTATTCGAACGTCCGTTGACCACGGTACTGCGCTGGATCTGGCAGGCCAGGGAAAAGCGGATGTCGGCAGTTTTATTACGGCGCTTAATCTCGCCATCAAAATGATTGTTAATACGCAATGACTAATCGAGTCCATCAGGGCCACTTAGCCCGTAAACGTTTCGGGCAAAACTTTCTTAACGATCAGTTCGTGATCGACAGCATCGTCTCTGCCATTAATCCGCAGAAAGGCCAGGCCATGGTTGAAATTGGGCCGGGGCTGGCTGCGCTGACCGAGCCCGTAGGCGAACGCCTTGACGAGCTGACCGTCATCGAACTGGACCGCGATTTAGCAGCACGCCTGCAAACGCATCCGTTCCTCGGTCCTAAGCTGACGATTTATCAGCAGGATGCGATGACCATGAACTTTGGCGAACTGTCAGAGAAAATGGGCCAGCCGCTGCGCGTGTTCGGCAACCTGCCGTACAACATCTCGACCCCGCTGATGTTCCACCTGTTTAGCTATACTGACGCCATTGCCGACATGCACTTTATGCTGCAAAAAGAGGTGGTGAATCGCCTGGTTGCAGGACCGAACAGTAAGGCGTATGGTCGTTTAAGCGTGATGGCACAGTATTTCTGTAACGTGATCCCGGTACTTGAAGTTCCGCCGACCGCGTTTACGCCACCGCCAAAGGTAGACTCTGCGGTTGTGCGCCTCGTGCCGCATAAAACTATGCCGTACCCGGTTAAAGAGCTGCGCGTGCTGAGCCGCATCACTACCGAGGCGTTTAACCAGCGCCGTAAAACGATCCGTAACAGCCTGAGCAATTCGTTTACCGTTGAGGTATTAGCCGAGCTGGGAATCGACCCGGCAATGCGTGCGGAGAACATTTCCGTGGAGCAATATTGCAAGCTGGCTAATTACATCAGCGACAATGCCCCGCCGAAGGAGAGTTAAGCCATGATTGATTCGCCCCGCGTCTGTGTCCATGTGCAAAGCGTCTATGTTGAATCTCAGTCCTCGCCGGATGAAGAACGTTTTGTCTTTGCTTACACCGTGACCATTCGCAACGTGGGGCGGATGCCCGTGCAGCTGCTCGGGCGCTACTGGCTTATCACCAACGGCAACGGCCGCGAAATTGAAGTCCAGGGCGAGGGTGTGGTTGGCGAACAGCCGCACATCAACCCTGGCGAAGAGTATCAGTACACCAGCGGCGCGGTGATTGAAACGCCAATGGGTACCATGGAAGGCCATTATGAAATGGTCGACGTCGATGGCAATCCGTTCCGTATTGCTATTCCTGTGTTCCGTCTCGCCGTACCTACACTCATTCATTAATCTAATGTCTACATATCTGATTGGCGACGTTCACGGTTGCTACGATGAACTGATCGCATTATTAAAGCAGGTCGACTTCACGCCGGGGCAGGATACGCTCTGGCTGACGGGCGATTTAGTCGCGCGCGGCCCTGGCTCGCTTGACGTGCTCCGCTACGTAAAATCGCTGGGCGACAGCGTGCGCATGGTGCTGGGCAACCACGATCTGCATCTGCTGGCCGTGTTTGCCGGGATCAGCCGCAACAAGCCGAAAGATCGTATTACGCCACTGCTTGACGCGCCGGACGCAGACGAGCTGCTGAACTGGCTTCGCCGCCAGCCGCTGCTGCAGGTAGACGAAGAGAAAAAGCTGGTGATGGCACACGCGGGCATCACGCCGCAGTGGGATCTCGAGACGGCCAGGACCTGCGCGCGCGACGCCGAGGCGGTGCTGGCAAGCGACTCCTACCCCTTCTTCCTTGATGCCATGTACGGCGATATGCCGAACAACTGGAGCGAGGATCTTAGCGGCCTGGCGCGGCTGCGCTTCATCACCAACGCCTTTACGCGCATGCGCTACTGTTTCCCGAACGGTCAGCTGGATATGTACTGCAAAGATACGCCGGAGAACGCGCCCGCGCCGCTCAAGCCGTGGTTCGCCATTCCCGGGCCGGTGACAAACGAGTACAGCATCGCGTTTGGCCACTGGGCATCGCTGGAAGGAAAAGGTACGCCGGAAGGCGTGTATGCGCTGGACACCGGCTGCTGCTGGGGCGGAGATTTAACCTGCCTGCGCTGGGAAGATCAAACGTACTTCGTGCAGCCGTCTAATCGACAGTCAGGCTTAAGTGAAGGCGAGGCGGTTGCCTCCTGAGAATAGACCTCTCCCGAAAGGGAGAGGCGTGTTAACGCTTAGCGACGTTCCAGAATCTCGAAGCAGTAGCTGTGTGAGTTCTGCGCATCCGCGTCGTGGAACTCGCTGAACACCGATTCCCACTCGTCCGGATCGTAATCCGGGAAATGCGTATCCCCTTCCACTTCCGCATCAATATGCGTCAGATAAAGCTTCTGCGCTTTCGGCAGGAACTGCTCGTACACGCGACCGCCGCCGATCACCATGATCTCTTCGGCATCACCGCAGGCGGCAATCGCTTCGTCAATGGATTTCACCCACTGAACGCGATCGTCAGTGCCCGGCTGGCTGCTGATAACGATATTCTTACGGCCCGGCAATGGACGACCAATCGACTCCCAGGTCAGGCGGCCCATCACTACCGGCTTGTTTAACGTAGTACGTTTAAACCATGCGAGATCGGCAGGCAGGTTCCACGGCATGGCATTCTCCATACCGATAACGCGGTCTACCGCCAGCGCTGCAATCAGACTGATCATTGAAAATTTCCCGGATGCAAAAAATTGCCGCCACTATACGGAAAGCTTAATCTTTCGTCGACTGGCGGCAGAGTAAAGAAACAGATATTTTTTAATATTGCTGGCAACTCCACTTCACGCGGAAGGTTTACTCTCCGGCTCGTCCTGAGGATTGCCGGTATGCTTGCCCTCTTCCGTGCCCTGCCAGCCGTGGCGCTGTACCAGCGACAGATGATTTCGGTCCTCGTTGATGATTTCGGTCAGCATCGCGCTGGTGCGTTTAAACACCGCCGCGCGCTCTGAAGCCGTGCTCCCCGCCATCGCCACCATCTCTTCGACCATATCCATATTAAAGCGGCGGAACAGATCGGCGCGCTCGCGCGCTTCATAGGCGCCCAGCCCCAGGCTTTCCAGCGCCATACGGCCTGACTTCAGCGCGCCTTCAAACGTTTCACGCTCGGGGGCCTCGACGCCCGCCTGGCGCAGCTGGATGTAGTGATCCACATCGCGCGCGCGGGAGATGATCGTCAGGTTCGGGAAGTGCTCTTTTACCAGCTCCACCATCTGCAGGCTGGCCTGCGGATCGTCAATCGCATTGATCAGCACCTCGGCCTTCGCCGCACCGGCAGACTCCAGCAGATCGACGCGGGTGGCGTCGCCGTAGAAGACCTTCATGTCGAACTTACGCAGGGTTTCCACGTGATCGGGGTCGTGATCGAGAATCACCATTTTGACGCCGCTTGAGAGCAGCAAACGGCCCGTAATCTGCCCGAAACGCCCAAAGCCCGCGATAATGACGCGCGGCTGTTCTTCGTCGATCTCATCGGCTTCGCGCTCCTGTTCGCTGTCCGATTTTTCAAGGCGCGTCAGCAGCACCAGCAGGATCGGCGTCGCCGCCATCGACAGCGCCACCGCCAGCGTGAGCGCTTTCGCCCACTCGGCATCGAGCACGTTCGCCATTTGCGCCGCGCCAAAGACCACGAACGCAAACTCGCTTCCCTGCCCCAGCAGCACGGCAAACCAGCGACGCTGCCTGTTCGGCACCTTCAGCGGACGGGCAATCAGCCACAGCATCCCCATTTTAATGACCAGGAAGCCGACCAGCAGAATCACTATCCGCAGCGGGTGAGTCACCAGCGTACCGAAGTCGATAGACATCCCGACGCCGATGAAGAAAAGCCCGAGCAGCAGCCCCTTGAACGGCTCAATGTCGCTTTCCAGCGCGTGGCGGTATTCGGAGCTTGCCAGCAGGACGCCCGCCAGGAAGGCCCCCATCGCCATCGACAGCCCGGCCTCCTCCAGCAGCAGCCCGAAGCCGAACACCAGGAATAGTGCAACGGCGCTGAACACTTCGCGCAGCCCCGAGCGCGCCACGAAGCGCAGCAGCGGACGCGTAACGTATCGCCCCAGCAGAATGACCAGCGCCAGCGCGCCCGCCACCTTCAGGGCCGACAGCGCAAAGGCGCCCAGTGTGGTCGATGCGCCGCTGGCCGCCAGCAGCGGAATCATGGCCACCAGCGGAATGGCGGCGATATCCTGGAACAGCAGCACGGAGAAGGCGCTGCGCCCCATCTGGGAAACCGTCAGGTTGCGCTCGTTCATCGCCTGCATGGCGATGGCCGTAGAGGAGAGCGCCAGCGTCATGCCGATAAGCTCGGCGACCTTCCAGTCCATTCCCAGCAGGATGCAGAACCCGCCCAGCAGCAGGCCGCAGGCCACCATCTGCAATGCCCCGCCGCCAAATACCGAGGCGCGGAGCTTCCACAGGCGCTGCGGATCCAGCTCCAGGCCAATAACGAACAGCATCAGCACCACGCCGATCTCCGCAAAGTGCAGAATCGACTCGGCGTCCGTCACCAGGCGAAGCCCCCACGGGCCGATGACGCAGCCCGCAATCAGATAGCCCAGCACGGACCCTAGCCCCAGGCGAACCGCCACGGGCACGATCAGCGCCGCGGCGCCGAGATATATCAGCGCCTGTATCAGCGTATGGCTATCCATTGTGCGTCTCCTGCCACTCGAGTAAGCGTTGTTTGTAATGACGAGCCTGCGCCTGCAGCGTTTCGTCGTCGCAGATAAAGGTGCAGTGCATAGCAAAAGGTGGGAGCCAGGTGAGGCCACAGTAAAGGGCGGTGGCCTGCAGCGGCTGCGCGAGAACGTCAAAGCCCGGGAAGGCGCCAATCTCAAAATGGCTTTCACCGCCGCCGGTGGTCACGGCCCACATCAGGCTTTTGCCTTTTAGGGCATTACCGTTGTGGCCGTAGGCCCAGCCGTGAGAAAAGACCTTATCAATCCACAGCTTGAGCAGCGGAGGCGTGCTGTACCACTGCATCGGGTGCTGCCAGATAATCAGATCGGCACGAGACAGCGCCTCCTGCTCGGCGGCGATGTCGATATTGAAATCGGGATAGAGCTGATAAAGAGAGCGAATTTCTACGCCCTCAATCGTCCCTGCCTGCTCAAGCATCCTTTTATTCGCATGCGAGTGCTGCGGATACGGATGCGCGTAAATAATTAAAATCATAAGCGCGATGTGTTCCCTGTCCAGGTTCTCTTTGTGTCTAAGAGTGTAGACAGTTAGTCTCTTCGCTTAAAGCGCCGCGCGGCTTCGCCTTCGCAAACGGCAACAATTGCCAACCCGGTTAAAGCCCTGCGCGGGGCGTGCCTACTTCAATCTTAGAAATTGATCCGATGAATTATTTTGCTAAAAAGATCGATAATTTGTCATTTTTAAGATTTGCTAAATTTACTCTTAAACAAATTGCTATATACACAACACATTGAAAAACGAATAATTTCGAGTCATTTTCATCATTTGATACATCTCGTCATAAATATTAAAAAAGATGATGCAGAGAAACTCAGTCTTGAACGCGTTTTCAAACAAATGGATGTGTATATGAGTAACAAGTCATTTGAATTAAACAGAACAACCAAAACTCTGGCGAAAATATTCCCCGCGCTATTAGTATTGACCCCAGTGATAGCTTCTGCAGGAACTATTGATAAATCGACCTCCGTACCACAAGAATTCTCCGCAGATGCACAATATATCGTAAATAAAGACGTTACGATTACCTCCGCTGATACCACCCCGGCAGTGACCGTAACAGGTTTCAAGGTTACCGAAACCACCATTCAGGGGAATATTTCAGGTAGAAGTGATGCCCTGAACGTGAATACCGACGCGCAGCGCGTCGTGATTAATAATAATGCTGGAGCCTCTATTTCTTCGACCACGGGTAGCGCGGTCAACGTTATCTCCATGCTGGGCGATTTTAATAACAGCGGCAGCGTTACTGGCGCTGAAAAAGGTATTTTAGTCAGCAATAAATCCTCCGCCATCAGCATCAATAATAGCGCGACCGGCAGCATTAAAGGCCAAACCGGTATCAGCTCCGCCGTGGGCATCGGCGTTAATAATGCAGGGACAATTACCGCGACCAACGGTGATGGCGTATTTTTAACAAACGGCAATACCAAGCTGACTAACACAGGTGAAATCAAGGCCAGCGCAAACGGTATTAACGTCTCGGATGCCGCCAGAGCGGACATCACCAACTCGGGGAAAGTCGACGGCGGCGCGACCGCGATACTTTTCGGCAGCGACAAAGACAACTCGTTAATGCTGAACACTGGCTCGATCCTGAACGGCGATGTGATTACCACCGTCTCTAAAGGCAACACGGTGAAGCTTGTTGGCTCCGCCAGTGAAGACAGCAACTTTGTCGGCCTGAACGCCGACGACGGCTTTGCCTCCGTGACCATGGCCGGTGAAAACTGGGTGATGACTGGTGATATCGACGTTATCGGCTCCGGTGATTCCATCAAGGTGAATACCGGCAGCCTGACGCTCGGCGGCGACGTCACCAACAGCGGCACTACGCTGGTGGCAAAAGACGCCACGCTGCAGCTTGGCACCGGCAAGGGTAACGCGACGCTGAGCGGCGGTCTGACCAACAACGGCACCGTTATTTTCAACCAGGGTGAAAACTTCACCTTTGCCACCGACATGACCGGCACCGGCAGCGTTGAAAAAGCGGATGCAAAAACCCTGACGCTCACCGGCAAAAACAGCTACACCGGGAATACCGTTCTGCATGCCGGCACGACGTTAGTTACGGAAGGCGCGACGCTGGGCGTGAAGGGTAGCAATGCGACCGTCACCGTCGAGAACGGAGCGACCTTCGCCTCTGCGGGTGAAGTGAACAATAACCTCACGATTTTAAGCGGCGGTACGCTGGCAGCCTGGAACGCGATCTCAGGCAATAAAGCCTCCACGGCGGCAACGGCCGATACCCTCAACGGTAACGTGACCAACAGCGGCACTCTGCTGCTGAGCGGTCAGAACAACGCCGTTGGCAACAACTATACGATCAAAGGCGACTATACCGGCTCCGCGGGCAGCACCATCGTCATGAACAGCGTGGTGGCCGATGACAGCTCGGCAACCGATCACCTGACCATCACCGGCAGCAGCTTTGGTCAATCGGGCATCAGCATCAATAACATTGGCGGACAAGGCGCGCAGACGGTCAACGGGATGGAAGTGGTGAGCGTCGGCGGAAGCTCTGACGCTACCATGAACCTGGCCAAACCGGTTGTGGCGGGCAAATGGGAATACAGCCTTAACAAACATAACGATGGCAACTGGTATCTGGAATCAAAAGCGAATGAAGCTGAAGTTCCTGCCGACGAGACCACCGATCCTGACAACGCTGGCGGCAATACCGATGGTAATAATAATGGCAATAACACCGATAACGGCAACGGCACAGGCGGTAATACCCCGTCCCAGAACGGTGTAGATACTGGGCCTGAAGTGCTGGCACCTGAAACCAGCGCGTACCTGGGCAACTATCTGGCCGCTCAGGGCATGTTCCTGCACAAGCGTGACGATCGCGATCAGATCACCTTCCGCAACGTTGACGATCTCAACACGTGGATGTACGTGAAAGGCCGCTATCACGAAAACAACGTCGACGGTGATAAGGGCAGCTACGATACCACGACCACCACCCTTCAGGTCGGCAGCGATTTCATGAGCAAAGCCATGGATAAGGGCGTTCTGCACGCGGGCGGCATGTTCGGCGCAGGCCAGGCGAAAACCCATTCCGAAGCAAAACACAACGTGCGCGATGCGCAGGGTAAGGTGGACGGCTTTAACGTGGGCCTGTACGCGACCTGGCAGGAAGATCAGAACTTACGTCTTGGCAGCTACGTTGACACCTGGGCGGCCTATAGCTGGTTCAACAACAAAGTGACCAGCGACCGTAACGATGAAAGCTACCACAGCCAGGGCTTTGCCGCGTCCGTCGAAGTGGGCCATGCGTGGAACGTTGCTTCTGAGAACGAGCGGACCTGGAAAATTGAACCGCAGGCGCAGGTAATTTACAGCTATCTCGATCAGGAGAATCATACTGATGCTGACGGCGTGCGCGTCACCACGCTGGATAACGACAGCCTGTTCGGGCGTCTTGGCGTGAAGGCGAGCTACTTCGAGCAGAAAGACGTGAAGGCCTGGCAGCCTTACGTAGCGGTAAACTGGCTCAAAGGGGCGGGCCAAAACGATTTGGCCTTCAACGGCGAAACCACCAGCAACGATACGCCTGAGGATCGCGGTCAGTTAGAGCTGGGCGTGACCGGTAATCTGAACGACACGACCACCATCTCGCTGCGCGCGAGCGGTGAATGGGGTGAAAACAGCTATGCTGCCTACGGCGGACATGTTCTGTTGAACCATCGCTGGTAATCTTTCAGAAAGCAAAAAGCCGTGGCCTGCGCCACGGCTTTTTTTTAGTTATCCAGTTCACCCATCGATTTGACGCGATCGCGGTTAATCTGCTCGGTCTTACCCGTCTCGGCATTTTTATACGACACCAGGCCGGTATCGTCATCAACCTGCGGTTTGCCGTCGGTCACGATGGTTTTCCCGTCGGTGGTTTTTACTGCCTGGTTGGACGAGCAACCGGCAACGGTAAACATAGCTGCTGCGGCAAAGATTGAAGTCATCAAAAGTTTGTTTTTCATCGTATTCTCCCTGCTATTAGTCATTTTTTATCAGCTGAGTTAATACTGTAGTAGAAAATACCACGCTCGCGGATGAATACAGAACTTTCTGAAGACGCCGCAGAACGCAAGCTAGCTTTTCGTCGGGAAACCGTCTTTATAGATGACCGTCTGCACAACCTTGCCGCTTGCGTCATAGGTTTTCGCCTCGCCGTTCGCCACGCTCGCTTTGAAGGTAATTGTCGAGCGCAGCTTGCCCTCCTGGGTGTAGCCCTGCGACAGCCCCTCGGCTTTACAATTCACCAGCGGGGTATGGCTCCTCAACACGCCATTAGGATAGTAAATATCGATGAACTCATTGAAGCAGCGGTCCTTAACGACGGTTTCAAACTTCTTATTACCGTTATCGTACTTCTCCACCAGCTTTCCTTCCGGCACCGTATCGGCAACCTTAACTTCAGGCGTGGTGAGTTTTTTTTGCGGTTGAAGGTCGTCCTGTAGCCCTTTAGCGTAATCAGGCGTCATCCCCATTTTATCAATCGTGTTGGTAACGGATGAGGAAAAATCAGCGCAGCCGGACAGCAGCGCCACCAGAGAGACCAGGGTAATGGAACGGATCACATGCAGCTCCTTTTTTAGTTTGTGGGCTTAACATGCGTTCAGGAGAGGGATGGCGCAACCGCCAAAATTGGTCGGAAAGCCGTAAAAAAACCCGCCGAAGCGGGTTTTGAGAGGATTCCGAAGCTTACTTCGTGATCTGCGCGTGCATTTCCTGGACTGAAATCACCTTCTCGGTGGCATCCGCGTTCAGCGCCATGGCCGTCGCGAAACCGCCGTTCAGGGTGGTGTCGTAGTGCACTTTGTACTGCAGCGCGCTGCGGCGAATCAGCTTGGAGTCTTCAATCGCCTGGCGGCCCGCGGTGGTGTTGATGATGTAGGTGTATTCGCCATTCTTGATACGGTCCTGAATGTGCGGACGCCCTTCATGCACCTTGTTCACCAGGCGCGGGTTGATGCCCGCTTCGCCCAGCACAATCGCCGTGCCGTGGGTTGCGTCCAGCTCGAAGCCCTGTTTCAGCAGCTTGGCGGCCAGGTCAACCACGCGCTCTTTATCGCCTTCGCGAACGGAGAGCAGCGCGCGGCCCGATTTTCTCATGGTGGAGCTGCTGCCCAGCTGCGCCTTGGCGAACGCTTCTGCGAAAGTGCGGCCCACGCCCATCACTTCCCCGGTCGAGCGCATTTCTGGCCCCAACAGCGGGTCAACGCCCGGGAATTTGTTGAACGGCAGCACCACTTCTTTCACCGAGTAGTACGGCGGGATAATTTCTTTGGTTACGCCCTGCTGCGCCAGCGTCTGGCCCGCCATCACGCGCGCCGCCACTTTCGCCAGCGGCACGCCGGTGGCTTTGGAGACGAACGGCACGGTACGCGCCGCGCGCGGGTTGACTTCAATCAGGTACACTTCGTTGTCTTTCACCGCGAACTGGACGTTCATCAGGCCGCGAACCTGCAGCTCAAAGGCCAGCTTCTGCACCTGTTGGCGCATCACGTCCTGAATCTCCTGGCTCAGGGTGTACGCTGGCAGAGAACAGGCCGAGTCGCCGGAGTGGACTCCCGCCTGCTCGATGTGCTCCATGATGCCGCCAATCAGCACCATTTCGCCGTCGCAGATGGCGTCAACGTCCACCTCAACCGCATCGTCGAGGAAGCGGTCGAGCAGCACCGGCGCATCGTTGGAGACGCTCACCGCGGTCTGGAAGTAGCGGCGCAGGTCGGCTTCGTCGTAGACGATTTCCATCGCGCGGCCGCCCAGCACGTAGGAAGGACGCACCACCAGCGGGTAGCCAATCTCTTTCGCCTTCTCAACGGCCATCTCAATGGCGGTGACGGTGGCGTTCGCAGGCTGTTTCAGCTTCAGGCGGTCAACCGCCTGCTGGAAACGCTCGCGGTCTTCGGCACGGTCAATCGCATCCGGGCTGGTGCCGATGACCGGCACGCCCGCTGCTTCCAGCGCGCGCGCCAGCTTCAGCGGAGTCTGCCCGCCGTACTGCACGATTACGCCTTTTGGCTTCTCGATGCGCACGATTTCCAGCACGTCTTCCAGAGTGACCGGCTCGAAGTAGAGGCGGTCGGAGGTGTCGTAGTCGGTCGAGACGGTTTCCGGGTTACAGTTAACCATGATGGTCTCGTAACCGTCTTCGCGCAGCGCCAGCGAGGCGTGGACGCAGCAGTAGTCGAACTCGATGCCCTGGCCGATACGGTTTGGACCGCCGCCCAGCACCATAATCTTGTCGCGGTCGACGGACGGGTTGGCTTCGCACTCGTCTTCATAGGTGGAGTACATGTAGGCGGTATCGGTGGAGAACTCCGCCGCGCAGGTGTCCACGCGCTTGTAGACCGGGTGCAGGTCATACTGGTCGCGCAGCTTGCGGATTTCCGCTTCGCGCACGCCCGCCAGCTTAGCCAGACGCGCGTCGGCGAAGCCTTTACGCTTCAGCACGCGCAGGAAGTCAGCGTCAAGGCCGTTGATACCCAGCTCTGCGACCTGTTCCTCCAGACGCACCAGCTCTTCAATCTGCACCAGGAACCAGCGGTCGATGTTGGTCAGGTTGAACACGCCGTCTACGGAGAGGCCCGCGCGGAAGGCATCGGCGATGTACCAGATACGCTCTGCGCCCGCGTCCTTCAGCTCGCGGCGAATTTTGGTCAGCGCTTCCGGGTCGTCGAGGCTCACTTTCGGGTCGAAGCCGGTCGCGCCCACTTCCAGGCCGCGCAGCGCCTTCTGTAGGGATTCCTGCTGCGTGCGGCCAATCGCCATCACTTCGCCGACGGACTTCATCTGGGTGGTCAGGCGGTCGTTCGCGCCCGCGAATTTCTCGAAGTTGAAGCGTGGAATTTTGGTGACCACGTAGTCGATGGACGGCTCGAAGGACGCAGGGGTGCGGCCGCCGGTGATGTCGTTCATCAGCTCGTCGAGGGTGTAACCCACCGCCAGCTTCGCCGCCACTTTGGCAATCGGGAAGCCGGTCGCCTTGGAGGCCAGCGCGGAGGAGCGCGACACGCGCGGGTTCATTTCGATAACGATCAGGCGTCCGGTTTTCGGGTTCACGGAGAACTGGACGTTAGACCCGCCGGTCTCCACGCCGATTTCACGCAGTACCGCCATCGAGGCGTTACGCATGATTTGATACTCTTTGTCGGTCAGCGTCTGGGCTGGCGCAACGGTGATGGAGTCGCCGGTGTGGATGCCCATCGCGTCGAAGTTTTCGATGGAGCAGACGATGATGCAGTTGTCGTTTTTATCACGCACCACTTCCATCTCGTACTCTTTCCAGCCAATCAGCGACTCGTCAATCAGCAGCTCTTTGGTTGGTGAAAGATCCAGACCGCGTTCGCAAATCTCTTCGAACTCTTCGCGGTTGTAGGCGATACCGCCGCCGGTGCCGCCCATGGTGAACGACGGACGGATGATGCACGGATAGCCCACGTCGGCCGCGACGGCCAGCGCTTCTTCCATGTTGTGTGCGATACCGGAACGCGCGGTGTCGAGGCCGATTTTCTTCATCGCCACGTCGAAGCGGCGGCGGTCTTCTGCTTTATCAATCGCGTCGGCGGTCGCGCCGATCATGGTCACGCCGAACTCTTCCAGCACGCCCTGACGCTCGAGCTCCAGCGCGCAGTTCAGCGCCGTCTGGCCGCCCATGGTTGGCAGCACCGCGTCCGGACGCTCTTTCTCGATAATCTTGCGCACCACTTCCCAGTGAATTGGCTCGATGTAGGTCGCGTCGGCCATTTCCGGGTCGGTCATGATGGTCGCCGGGTTGGAGTTGACCAGGATTACGCGGTAGCCCTCTTCGCGCAGGGCTTTACACGCCTGCGCGCCGGAGTAGTCAAACTCACACGCCTGGCCGATAACGATTGGGCCCGCGCCCAGAATCAGGATACTTTTTATGTCTGTACGTTTTGGCATGGCTCTCTAACTCCTGATTATTTCGCGGACTGGCGGTAATGCTCAATAAGCTCGATGAAGTGGTCGAACAGCGGCGCAGCATCGTGCGGCCCCGGACTCGCTTCCGGGTGGCCCTGGAAGCTGAATGCCGGTTTGTCGGTGCGGTGGATACCCTGCAGGGTGCCGTCGAACAGCGACTTGTGGGTCACGCGCAGCGTCGCTGGCAGCGTCGCTTCATCCACTGCGAAGCCGTGGTTCTGCGCCGTAATCATCACTACGTTGTTATCGATATCTTTCACCGGGTGGTTACCACCGTGGTGACCAAATTTCATCTTGATGGTCTTCGCCCCGCTCGCCAGCGCCAGCAACTGATGGCCGAGGCAGATGCCGAATACCGGAATGTCGGTTTCGAGGAAGGATTTAATGGCGTCGATGGCGTAGTCGCACGGCGCCGGGTCGCCAGGGCCGTTAGAGAGGAAGATGCCGTCCGGGTTCATCTTCAGCACTTCTTCAGCAGAGGTTTGCGCCGGGACGACCGTCAGGCGGCAGCCGCGGTCAACCAGCATGCGCAGGATGTTGCGCTTGGCGCCAAAATCATAGGCGACGACGTGGAACGGCAGCTCGCTCTCGGGCTTCGCTTCCGGCAGATCGCCCTCCAGCGTCCAGCTCCCCTGCGTCCAGCCGTAGGCTTCTGCGGTTGTGACTTCTTTCGCCAGGTCCATGCCGTTCAGGCCCGGGAAGGCTTTTGCCTTTTCCAGCGCCAGCGTCGCATCCAGGTTATCACCCGCGATGATGCAGCCGTTCTGGGCGCCCTTCTCGCGCAGCAGGCGCGTCAGCTTGCGGGTATCGATATCGGCAATCGCCACGATGTTATGGCGCTTCAGGTAGGAAGAGAGGTCTTCGGTATTGCGGAAGTTGCTGGCAATCAGCGGCAGGTCGCGGATGACCAGGCCTTGCGCATGTACCTGAGAGGATTCTTCGTCAGCCGCATTGGTGCCGACATTGCCGATATGGGGATAAGTAAGAGTAACGATTTGGCGAGAATAGGAAGGATCAGTGAGGATTTCTTGATAACCGGTCATTGAAGTATTGAAAACGACTTCCCCAACCGCCGAACCCGTTGCCCCTATGGCCCGACCGATAAACTGGGTTCCGTCTTCCAGAACCAATAGCGCTGACTTAATCAAAACACCCTCCAGAGAATATTCACTCACTTTATTTGCATATTAATTCATAACGACGTCATGAATCAATGCAAATGTGTTGCCAGCGGATTTTTGGCAAACGGCGGCATTCTGGGGATTTGGTCAGTAAAAGTCAACTCAAAACGGATATTTTGCTTATTCTTTTGCGGCCCTGATGGGCTGAGTGCGGGTTAAGCGGCAAAAAGATCAGCCAAATCGTGGTAGAAAACGCTTGCGCGGCAAGTTTAGTGGGAACTCATCAACCAGGGAGACAAAAAGTGGACCAAACGGTCAAAATTTACAATCATTCAACAAAAAACAGAGAGGAAACTTTATTATTTATCGATTACAAGCAAGATACGTGATTAAACAGCCAAAAATAAAAGGGCAATAAAATATTGCCCTATGCAATCAAGTCATTACGACTGCAATAACCACATCACGAAGGGTAAAAATAATTATAGATTGTTCAGATCCAGCACGTCACGCATATCGAAAAGACCGTTTTTCTTGCCTTTCAGCCACAGAGCGGAACGAACGGCACCGTTGGCAAACGTCATTCGGCTGGAGGCTTTATGCGTAATCTCAACGCGTTCACCAATATCGGCGAACATCGCCGTATGTTCGCCGACGATATCGCCCGCGCGCACGGTCGCAAAACCAATGGTTCCCGGCACGCGCTCGCCGGTATGCCCCTCGCGGGAATAGACGGCGATATCTTTTAAATCTTTATCCATCGCGTGCGCGATCGCTTCCCCCATCGCCAGCGCGGTGCCGGACGGCGCGTCGACCTTGTAGCGGTGGTGCGCTTCCACAATCTCGATGTCGGTATAGTCGCCCATTACCTTTGCCGCCTTCTCCAGCAGCTTAAGCATGACGTTGACGCCCACGCTGAAGTTCGCGGCAAAGACAATTGCCATCTCATTCGAGGCGTCCTGGATCGCCTGCTTTCCGGCTTCATCAAAACCGGTCGTGCCAATCACCATCCCTTTACCGTGCTGACGGCAAAATGCCAGATGGTTCAGCGTCCCTTCCGGGCGCGTGAAATCAATAAAGACGTCAAAGTCATCTTTTACCGCGTCCAGGCTGCTCTGAACGGTCACGCCCGTCTGGCCTGCCCCGGCGAGCTCGCCCGCATCCGTACCCAAAAGCGATGAGCCTTCACGCTCCAGCGCTGCGCCAAGCGCCACGCCATCCATCTGCAGCGCCGCCTGAATCAGCTGACGGCCCATACGTCCGCCCGCGCCCGCAATGGCGACGCGGATCTGTGCATCATGCATAGTTATTCTCTTACGTTAAAATGATGTAAACCGCTTTCAGAGTAACCAGCCTTCGCGGAGGCTGCCACAGAAAACGCCGATAATTAGAATTTAATGATAAACAGGAGGGAATATCAGTAAAAGCTATATGATTGGCCTGCGGCATAACCGCAGGCCGGGAGAAGAGGATTAGAACCGGTAGGATACCTTCTTCATCACCCGCCACAGAGGCAGATGACCCGCGCTATCACTGCCGGAAGACACCGTTATCACCCCATTCGCCACAAAGCTACTCTGCGTTTCCGGCTCCAGCGCGGCAACGGCCAGGTTCGCCAGCGGCTGGCTCAGCGGCACATACCAGTAGCCCGCCGTATCGGTCAGTTCCGCTTTGGCCAGCGTCGTTTTCACCTCGGTCATGGCGTTACCGGCCGCACCGATCTTCCCGGTGACATCAACCTTTTGCCCCTGCCGCAGGGAAGCGATGTCATAACGCTCCACCGGCAGCGTTTGCGACTGACCAAGACGATATACCTCGACCCCTAGCTCGCGCAATTTCTCGACGGCGGCCTGCTGTTCAGGCCCCAGCAGATATCCCCACGGACGCGAGCGGGTGATGACCGGCGTGATGTGCAGGGACGATCGCCAGTCGGCTTCAAACGTCACCGGTTCGCCGCTTTGCGCATTGAGCAAGGTCACTTCATGCTTGCCCTTTGTCGCCGCCCCTTTCACCACCAGGTCGCCTTTTCCGTCTGACGCGGCCACCGTGCGGCGAGCATCGCGGGTCAGCGCCAGCAGCGCCTGCGGATCCGAGGCGGCCTGCTCCACCATCGCGCGCATGGCAACAAACTGCGTCCAGACCCGACGCTCAAAGTGCGCTTTTCCGATCCCCACGCCGCGCGTTTCAAGCAGGAAACCGATGCTATTGCGTAAGCTCGCCATGTTACGCAGGGAGTCGGGCGCTATCCCGCCCATCGACAGCGTCTTGTCGTCCAGCTTAATCCGGTCGGTGGTGTAGTACACCGAATCGCGGAGATCGTTATCTTTAAAGGCCTGTGAAAGTGCAGCGCTCCAGCGGTCGGACATCGTTTCGTAGAGCGCCTGCGGCAGATTAGGGGTGGTTGCGTGCTGCACCAGCGCATCGTAGCTCTGAACCGCGTTAAACTTATCCACCCAGCGCCCGGCCACGCTAAACTCGTGCGCATCCAGCGTGACGTCAGGCTGATAGCCGTTCATCACCCGGGCAAGGGCGCGACTTTCGGGCGAAGCCAGCAGCAGATGATCGCGGTTAAGGTTAATGCCGTTGGCTAAATCGCGGGTGAAATGCGCCGCGCCGTCCGGGTTCGCACGCGGAATAATCAGCACGTTCACCCGCGACAGCACGTCGCCCATTTTTCCTTCCACCAGGCTTTGGGCAAACATCAGCGCTGCTTCGCCGCCCGCAGGCTCATTGCCGTGCTGCTGCGCGACAATCAGCACCGTCGGCCTGCCGCTTTTCACGAGCCACTGCGGCGAGGTATAGCCTTCCGCGGAAAAAATCAGCAGCGGAACGTCACGTCCCTCCTGCGATTGCCCGATTACGCCAGCCTGGAGATGGGGCGACGAGGCGGCCAGCGTGTGAATAAACTGTTCCATCTCTTGCTGAGAAGTAAAATCTTTCTTGCCCTGAGCAAAAGCAGGCGTGGTGAAATTCACGTCGCCTGGCACCGGGAAATGGGCCGCAACGCCCGGGGATTCCGTGTAGATCTCTGCGTTTTTTTTCGCAACGGCGGGAAAGAGAACGCCGACAAGCAGGGTTGCAAGCAGCAGGCGTGGATAGCGGGAAGGTAAGCGGCTCATATTCACTCCATTAGTTTTTTGCAGAATGGGAAATACTTCGCAACTTTCCCTGTTTATCCGTACTGGTGGTTCAGGACTATTTACGTGACGCCAATAACGGGAAACGCAGGGGTTCATATTTCTCTGCGTCACCGAGAGAGGGTAACAGGCGCCCCCGCCCTGCGCGTAATACGAGGTTAATATCATAGTCCCGGTTCATCAGACGCAGCGCTGATTGCCGTTGTTTTTAGCTGACCATGTCATCGCGGCAAAAAAAAGGCCAGCACTTGAGATGCTGGCCTTTCATCAGAAAAGGGCGTTATTCCACTTCACGCGCGTCAATGCGCAGCTCTTTTGGCACTTCGAAGACGATGTTCTCTTCGCGACCTTCCAGCGGCACCGCTTCACCGCCGCCCAGCTCCTGCAGGCGACAAATCACGTTCTGCACCAGAATATCCGGCGCGGACGCGCCCGCCGTGACGCCGACGCAGGCGACGTTTTTAACCCATGCTTCCTGAATATCCGTTGCGTCATCAATCAGGAATGCGGCTTTCCCCATCCGCTGCGCCAGCTCGGCCAGACGGTTAGAGTTAGAGGAGTTTTTAGAACCGACGACCAGCACCACGTCCGCCTGTTCAGCCAGCGCGCGCACCGCTTCCTGGCGGTTGGTGGTGGCATAGCAGATATCATCCTTGCGCGGCCCGACAATTTTCGGGAAGCGATGACGCAGGGCGTCAATCACGTCAGAGGTATCGTCAACGGAGAGCGTGGTCTGGGTCATAAACGACAGCCGCGCGTCGTTTTTCACGTCCAGCTTCAGCACATCTTCCGGCGACTCGACCAGATACATGCCCCCTTCCGGGTTGCTGTACTGCCCCATCGTCCCTTCCACTTCCGGATGACCGGCGTGGCCAATCAGAATCGACTCTTCGCCGCGGCGGCTGGCGCGCGCCACTTCCATATGCACTTTGGTGACCAGCGGACAGGTGGCGTCAAACACCGTGAGGTCGCGGCTTTTCGCTTCGTTACGCACCGCCTGAGACACGCCGTGCGCGGAGAAAATCAGGATCGCGCCGTCCGGCACTTCGCTAATTTGCTCGATAAAGATCGCGCCGCGCTCGCGCAGGCTGTCGACCACGTAACGGTTGTGCACCACTTCGTGACGCACGTAAATCGGCGCGCCGTAAATCTCCAGCGCGTTTTCAACAATGCTGATAGCGCGGTCTACACCGGCGCAGAAGCCGCGCGGGTTAGCCAACAGGATCTGCATTTCAGGCCTCCAGCGCTGGGTCAATCTCCAGCACTTCAATATCAAAATGGACGGTACGCCCGGCAAGCGGATGGTTGAAATCAACGGTGATAGAGTCCCCGTTAACTTCGCGGATCACGCCGGGCATTTCGCTGCCGTCCATAGCGGTAAAGAGCATAATCGCGCCGATTTCCGGCTCGCCCGCGTCCATAAACTCCCGACGCGAGAAGTACTGAATCAGGTCCGGGCTTGGCACGCCAAACGCCGCATCCGGCTCGAGCGAAAAGGCCTTCTTCTCGCCCTCTTTCAGGCCCAGCAGCTGCTGCTCAAGACCTTCAGACAGGGAGGTGTCGCCAAGACGAAACAGGGCAGGCTTGCCGTTATTGCGGGTGGATTCAGCCGTTGAGCCATCGTCCAGCTTCAGCGTGAAGTGAACGAGGATCGCGCTGTTGCTCTGTACGGATTTAGACATGCAAATTGCTCGCTTGTTTTGGGTCACCTGTTGCCCGGTGGCGCTGCGCTTACCGGGCCTACGGGAGGCCACAAATTCGGTAGGCCGGGTAAGCGCAGCGCCACCCGGCTGGTTTTGTTACGCCTGCTCTTTCGCAGCCGGTTTAGGCAAGAAGCCTTCCAGCACGATTAACGCCGCGCCGATGCAAATTGCGCTGTCGGCGAGGTTAAAGGTCGCGAAGTGCCAGTCGCCGACGTAAAAGTCGATCATATCGACCACGAAGCCGTGCCACAGGCGATCGAACAGGTTACCTAACGCGCCGCCAATGATCAGCGCGTAGGCGATGTTGTTCAGCTTTTGCGTTGCCTTCGAGCGGTACATCAGCACGGCCAGGATCACGCAGATACCGATAGCGATACCTGCAAAGAACCAGCGCTGCCAGCCACCGCTGTCGGCCAGGAAGCTAAACGCCGCGCCGTAGTTGCGCGCGTAGTGAAGATTAAGCGACGGGAACAGCGAAACCGTATCCCCCAGAGCAAAGTTCTGGAGGATCAGGAACTTGCTGCCCAGATCGATAATCAGCACCACCACAACCAGCCACAGCCAGCGCAGTCCTGTAGAACTGAAAGATTTACTCATCAGGCAAACTTACGTTTTTCGCCGTCACCGGCGACGTTGCTTACACAGCGTCCGCAGATGTCTGCGTGTTCCGCCACCTGGCCGACATCGGTGGTGTAATGCCAGCAGCGCGGGCATTTCTCACCTTCGGCTTTGCTCAGCGCGACCTTCAGTCCTTTGAGCAGTTCGCTCTGCTGAGCGTCAGCAGAAGCCTCGGCATAATCCGCAACTTTCGCACCGGAGGTCAACAGGACAAATCGCAATTCATCGCCCAGCGCGGTCAGCTTCGCCGCCAGCTCAGGTTCCGCGTACAGGGTGACTGCCGCTTCAAGAGAGCCGCCGACTTTCTTATCAGCACGCGCCTGCTCGATCACTTTGTTCACTTCGCCACGCACTTTCAGCAGCTCATCCCAGAAGGCATCGTTCATCGCTTCGCTGCTGGAGAGGTCGAACAGGCCTTCGTACCACTCGCCGGTGAAGACGTACTTCTCGCGGTCGCCCGGCAGGTAGCCCCAGATTTCATCTGCGGTGAAGGACATGATCGGCGCCATCCAGCGCACCAGCGCTTCTGCGATGTGGAACAGTGCGGTCTGGCAGCTGCGGCGCGCCACGCTATCCGCCTTCGCGGTGTACTGGCGGTCTTTGATGATGTCGAGATAGAACGAGCCCATTTCGATGGAGCAGAAGCGCATCAGGCGCTGCACCACTTCGTGGAAGTCGTAAGACTCATAGGCTTTCAGGATGTCTTCCTGCGCCGCTTTCGCGCAGCCTACCGCCCAGCGGTCCAGCACGACCATCTCTTCCGGCTTCACCATGTCTTTCACCGGATCGAACCCGTTCAGGTTCGCCAGCAGGAAGCGCGCGGTGTTGCGGATACGACGATAGCTGTCGGCGGCACGCTTCAGGATCTCGTCAGACACGGCCATTTCGCCGGTGTAGTCGGTTGAAGCCACCCACAGGCGCAGGATGTCCGCGCCCAGCTTGTTCATCACGTCCTGCGGAGAGACGGTGTTGCCGATGGACTTGGACATCTTACGGCCCTGACCATCCACGGTGAAGCCGTGGGTCAGTACCTGGCGGTAAGGTGCTTTACCCTTCATGGCGGTGGAGATCATCAAGGATGACATGAACCAGCCGCGGTGTTGGTCGGAGCCTTCCAGATACATGTCGGCAGCGTGACCGGCAAATTCCGGACGCACGTCAACCACGGAGGAGTGCGTTGAACCGGAGTCGAACCACACGTCCAGGGTGTCCGGCACTTTCTCGTAGCTGTCCGCGTCGGCGCCCAGGATGTCGCGGGAATCGAGATCCCACCACGCCTGAATGCCGTCCGCTTCGACGCGCTTCGCCACTTCTTCCATCAGCTCGAGGGTGTTTGGGTGCAGCTCCTGCGTCTCTTTATGCACGAACAGAGACATCGGCACGCCCCAGGTACGCTGACGAGAGATACACCAGTCAGGGCGGTTAGCCACCATGGATTCGATACGCGCCTGGCCCCAGTCAGGGATCCACTGCACGCCTTTAATCTCTTTCAGCGACTGCGCGCGCAGGCCTTTCTGATCCATGCTGATGAACCACTGCGGGGTCGCACGGAAGATGATTGGCGTCTTGTGGCGCCAGCAGCACGGATAGCTGTGCTGCATTTTCTCAACGTGCAGCAGCGCGCCGCTGGTGCGCAGCATATCCACGATGATGTCGTTGGCTTTAAAGACGTTGATGCCGTCCAGCGCCGGGTAGGTGCCAGGCAGGTAAGCGCCGTCCGGTCCAACCGGGTTAGCGATTTCCAGACCGTACTTCAGGCTGATGCTGTAGTCGTCAGGGCCGTGGCCGCCGGCGGTATGCACCGCACCGGTACCCGCGTCCAGCGTTACGTGGTCGCCCAGGATCGCCGGCACGTCGAAGTCCAGGAACGGGTGCTTGAAGCGCATCAGTTCCAGCGCGTCGCCTTTCACGGTGCCCAGCACGGTGTAGTCAGCTATCTGCGCGCGCTTGAGCACGCTCTCAACGAGATCTTTCGCCAGGATTAGCGCCTGACCGTCAACCTGCACCAGCGCGTATTCAAACTCGCCGGACAGGGAGATCGCGCGGTTAGCGGGCAGCGTCCACGGCGTGGTGGTCCAGATGACCAGCGAGATCGGGCCGTTGACGGACGACACGCCAAATTTGGCTTTCACCGCATCCTGATCGACGGCATGGAACGCCACGTCGATAGAAGGTGACGTTTTGTCGTAATACTCCACTTCCGCTTCTGCCAGCGCAGAGCGGCAGTCAACGCACCAGTGCACCGGCTTCGCGCCCTTGTGCAGGTGGCCGTTGCCGATGATTTTACCCAGCGCACGGATGATGTTGGCTTCGGTTTTGAAGTCCATGGTCAGGTACGGGTGCGACCAGTCGCCCAGCACGCCCAGACGAATGAAGTCAGCGCGCTGGCCGTCAACCTGAGTGGCAGCGTATTCGCGGCATTTTGCGCGGAACTCGGCAGCGGTGAATTTCTCACCCGGCTTGCCAAACTCTTGCTCCACCTTCAGCTCAATTGGCAGACCGTGGCAGTCCCAGCCAGGAACGTAAGGCGAGTCATATCCCGTGAGGCCTTTGGACTTCACGATAATGTCTTTCAGAATCTTGTTTACAGAGTGACCGATATGAATGCTGCCATTCGCATATGGAGGGCCATCATGCAGAATGAAGGATTTTTTGCCTTTTTTGGCTGCACGAATGATGCCGTACAGGTCATCATCGGTCCAACGCGCCAGCATTCCCGGTTCGCGCTTGGCGAGATCGCCGCGCATCGGGAACCCTGTTTCCGGCAAATTCAGGGTTGATTTATAGTCACTCATCAGATTCTCGGTTCCGTATTTATCACGTAGGCATTTAAGCCGGGTTTGATAGCCCAAAAAATTCACGGGCCGTTAATTCATCGCGCGCAATTTGCGCCTTTAGTTCGTCCAGCGAGGCAAATCGCTGCTCGTTACGTATCTTTTTACGCAGTATTACATCTATATGGCGACCGTAGAGGTCCATTACAACGTCCAGCAGGTGTACTTCTAACTGTTGACGCACACCGGCAACCGTAGGACGCGTGCCAATATTGGCGACGCCGTAGAACGGCTTATCGCCCAGCCCAGCCACTTCCACCGCATACACCCCTTTAACCGGGGAGACCTGACGACGCAGCGGTATGTTCGCCGTCGGGAAACCTATCGTGCGGCCCAGCGCGTCGCCATGCACCACGCGGCCTGAAATCGTGAACGGATGGCCAAGCAGGTTTTCTGCCGCATCCAGCTCGTCATTGGCCAGCGCCTGACGAACGGCGGTACTGCTAACGCGCACGCCGCCTTCGCAGAAGGTCATCGCGCTGGTGACGTCAAAACCGTACTCCAGGCCAGCCTTCTGTAATAACAAGAAATCGCCCTGACGACCAGCGCCAAAGCGGAAATCATCACCCACGGCCAGAAACTGCACGCCAAGGCGCTGCACCAGCAGGTCGCTAACAAAATTTTGTGCCGTCAGGGCAGCAAAGCGACGATCGAAGCGAATACAGACCACGTAGTCCACGCCGGACTGAGCCAGATAGCGCAGCTTTTCACGCAGGCGCGTAAGGCGGGCCGGAGATTTATCACCGGCAAACAGCTCCAGCGGCTGTGGCTCGAAAATCATCACTACAACGGGCAGCCCGCGGGCCTCCCCTTCTTTACGCAATCCCTGCAACAGCGCCTGATGCCCACGATGCACGCCGTCGAAATTACCAATGGTCAGCACGCACCCGTGAGGCGCATGGCTGAGATTATGTATGCCGCGTATCAGCTTCATGTCTGGCTCAAAACAGTGAAAATCGCCAAAGTATACCTTGTACGGCGGTTAAGGTTAACCGACGATTGTTCACGCAAAACAGAAAGCCGTAATGTTTTCATCACGCTGACCTTTCGCAGCAAAAAAATCTGCCTCTGCACTGCGTTTTTTATGCTGAAAGGCTGTATTCACGAGAGACAAGCTGGTAGAATCCTGCGCCATCACTACGTAACGTAGCGTCGCCACCTTAACGGCGCTTATTTGCACAAATCCATTGACAAAAGAAGGTATAGAGGGCATATTCCTCGGCCTTTGAATTGTCCACATAGATCATATTTGGGAGTTGGACCTTGGCTAATATCAAATCAGCTAAGAAACGTGCCGTTCAGTCTGAAAAGGCTCGTAAGCACAATGCAAGCCGTCGCTCTATGATGCGTACTTTCATCAAGAAAGTATACGCAGCAATCGAAGCTGGCGACAAAGCTGCTGCACAGAACGCATTCAACGAAATGCAACCAATCGTGGACCGTCAGGCTGCTAAAGGTCTGATCCACAAAAACAAAGCAGCGCGTCATAAAGCAAACCTGACTGCGCAGATCAACAAACTGGCTTAATCTCCACTTGTTGTTGCTTGTTTTAAAAGAACCCGCTTAACGCGGGTTTTTTTATATCTTCAGATCGCCGGCGGGGTAAACAGCGACGAATAATCGCGATTACAGATACGCTGCACCGCAGGATGCTGAATCATTCTCTCGGCGAATATCGCGTGATACTCCTCCATCACGTTCTCAACCCGTCCAATCTCCGTGACCTTATCATCCGTATAGAGATCGTGCGCGTACAGCGTAGGGGCCACGAAAATCGCGTTATGCGCTTCGCCGAAGGCCTTCATCAGCGCCGCGTCGTCAAACTCGCCGAGGATTTCAACCTTTAACCCCTGCGAGTTAAACCAGTTCAGCAGCTTGCGCCCCAGCATCGAGCGTCGCCCCGGGACCAGCAGCCGCCGCTCCTCCAGACACGCCGGGAACGGCTTTTCAGGCGGCGGATTGATGCACCAGAAGCTCACGCCGCATTCACCAATTTTCACCGAGAACAGCCCTTCCTGCTGGGTAGAGTCGATCGGGCAGTCCGAGATAATCATATCCAGCTTGTGCTGGCTCAGCTGCTCCAGCAGCATTTCGTGGGTGGATTCAAAGCAGCGCAGGTGGATTTGCTCATCCTCCACCACGGCGGCGTCCAGCACCCCGCTGACCAGCCGCTTGGAGAGCGCATCCGCCACGCCGACGTCAAACAGCAGGTTGGACTCTTTGCGGTAGTTGACGATATCCAGCATCTCCTGGCTGAGCGTGAACATTTTGTCCGCGTAGCGAAACACCAGTTCACCCAGCTCGCTGGGCTCAATCCCGCGGCCTTTGCGCTTAAACAGCTTTCCCTGCAGGCGCTCTTCCAGCGCTTTGATTTGCCCGGTAATGGTTTGCGGCGTCAGGTGAAGCGCCTCCGCCGCGCCCACAACCGAGCCCTCTTTATAGACGTGCCAAAAGTAATAAAGATGGTTGTAATTCAGATGAGACATCGTGTCTTCGCTCCCCGATCCTGCCGCGGGGAAAAGTTTCCCTTTCCCCGCCTCCTCTTATGCCTGAGCAACCTGCCCTGACAGCTTCGCTTTCAACAACGCGTAACCGCTCACCGCGGCCAGCACCGATCCAATTAAGATACCGAGCTTCGCCCACACGATGAGCTCAGGCGCATGCGCGCCAAACGCCAGCGTCGAGATAAAGATCGACATGGTAAAACCAATTCCGCACAACACCCCAACGGCCATGATTTGCCGGAACGTCGTGCCGTGCGGCAGCGATGCCAGCTTCATTTTCACCGCCAGCCAGCAGAAAAGGCTAATTCCAAGCGGCTTGCCGATATACAGCCCGGCAATCACCCCCAGCGGAAGCACGGAGGTCAGTCCTTCCAGCGTGACGCCCTGCAGGGAAACCCCGGCGTTGGCAAAAGCGAAGAGCGGCAGGATCATAAACGCCACCCAGGGGTGAAGCACGTGCTCAAGCTGTTTTGCCGGAGATTTCCCCTCTTCGGCCCTAAGCGGCACGAGGAAGCCCACAATCACCCCCGCCAGCGTTGCGTGCACGCCGGACTTCAGCACCGCCGTCCACAGCACCATTCCCACAAGAATGTAGATGCCAGTTCGGCGCACGTTGCAGACGTTCAGCAGCGCCAGCACCGCAATGGCCCCCGCCGCCACGCTGAGCGACAGGATCGACAGGTCGCTGGTGTAGAACAGCGCGATAATCACGATAGCGCCCAGATCGTCGATAATGGCCAGCGCCATCAGAAAGATTTTCAGCGCGACCGGCACGCGGCTGCCAAGCAGCGCCAGCACGCCGAGGGCAAACGCGATATCCGTCGCCGCCGGGATCGCCCAGCCGTGGCGCGCCACGGGATCCTGCCAGGTAAAGGCGAGGAACAGCAGCGCGGGAACAACCATCCCGCCGAGGGCGGCGATCACCGGGAACGCCGCGCGCTGGCGGCTGGCCAGCGACCCCTGCACCAGCTCGCGTTTCACCTCGAGCCCCACCAGCAGGAAGAACACGGCCATCAGGGCATCGTTAATCCACAGCAGCATGTTCTTGTTGATTTCCAGCGGGCCAACCCGCAGCTCAACCGGGGTTTCCAGAAAAGCGTGATACAGTTCACGCGTCGCGCCGAGGTTAGCCAGCACCATTGCCGCGACGGCTGCGATAATTAGAATCACGCCGCCGGAGGCTTCGTTGCTAAAGAAACGGTGTAGTAGTTTCACTTCAATTCTCTCTTCAAGCGGAATACTTCGATAAAACCATCATACCAAGCCAAATAACTCGGCAAAAGCAGATTAATATTGAGTATATATTCAGTTTTTCCGAGGAATATCGATAAACGAAAAAAAGCCCGGAATCGCTTCCGGGCCTGATGTCAGACGGGACCTGCTAAAGGGTTAGCGGGTCAGATCGTCGAAGAATTTTTTGACGCCATCGAAGAAGCTTTTGGAACGCGGGCTGTTTTTTTCACCCGTTGGGCCGCCGAAGCTTTCCTGCAGCTCTTTCAGCAGCTGCTTCTGCTTGTCGTTCAGGCCAACCGGGGTTTCCACCACCACGCGACACAGCAGGTCGCCCTGCGCACCGCCGCGCACGGACTTAACGCCCTTACCGCGCATGCGGAACAGCTTGCCGGTCTGGGTTTCGCCGGGCACCTTCAGGTTTACGCGACCGTCCAGCGTTGGCACTTCGATTTCGCCGCCAAGCGCCGCCATTGCGAAGTTGATCGGCACTTCACAGTACAGGTTGTTGCCCTCACGCTCGAAGATAGCGTGCTGCTTCACCTGAACCTGAACGTACAGATCGCCTGCCGGTGCGCCGTGCTCGCCCGCTTCACCTTCGCCAGACAGACGGATGCGGTCGCCCGTATCCACGCCCGCCGGGATTTTAACGGACAGGGTTTTGGTTTTCTCAACGCGACCGTGACCGTGGCATTTATTGCACGGATCTTTAATCAGCGTGCCGCGACCGTGGCAGTGTGGACACGCCTGCTGCACCGCGAAGAAGCCCTGACGCATCTGCACCTGGCCAGAACCATGACAGGTTGGACAGGTTTGCGGCTGGGTGCCCGCCTTCGCGCCGCTGCCGTGGCACACGTCACACTCTTCCAGCGTCGGAATGCGGATCTCTTTGGTAACGCCGCGAACGGCCTCTTCCAGCGTCAGATCCATGTTGTAGCGCAGGTCCGCGCCGCGCGCCGCGCGCTGACGACCACGACCGCCGCCGAAGATGTCGCCGAACACGTCGCCGAAGATGTCGCTGAAATCTGCGCCACCGCCAAAGCCGCCGCCGCCGAATCCACCGCCGCCCATGCCGCCCTGTTCAAAGGCTGCATGACCGTACTGGTCATAGGCCGCACGTTTTTGCGCGTCGGTCAGGACTTCGTAGGCTTCTTTGATCTCTTTGAATTTGGCTTCAGCCTCTTTATCACCCTGGTTGCGGTCCGGGTGAAATTTCATGGCCAGGCGCTTATACGCCTTTTTGATTTCACGCTCTTCCGCTGTTTTGGAAACGCCTAAAATCTCGTAATAGTCTTGCTTAGCCATCTTTTTTATCTGCCCCTAACATGCGTGCACGGGCGGAGAGGAAACCTCTTCGCCCGTGCCAGTAATTACCCGTTCAAAGGGCGATTATTTTTTGTCTTTCACTTCTTCAAACTCAGCGTCGACAACGTCGTCATCTTTCGCGTTGTTTGCAGATGCATCAGCGCCTGCCTGCTGTTGAGCGTGCTGCTGCTGAGCGATTTCCATCAGTTTCTGAGAAACCTGGGCCAGCTCCTGCATCTTCGCTTCGATGTCCGCTTTATCTTCACCTTTCAGCGAAGTTTCCAGCGCGGTCAGCGCAGCTTCGATAGCCGTTTTGTCATCCGCTGGCAGCTGCTCACCGGCTTCTTCAACCTGCTTGCGGGTGCTGTGCAGCAGATGGTCGCCCTGGTTGCGGGTCTGAACCAGCTCTTCGAACTTACGGTCGGATTCAGCGTTAGCTTCTGCATCGCGAACCATTTTTTCGATTTCCGCTTCGTTCAGGCCAGAAGATGCCTTGATGGTGATCTTCTGCTCTTTACCGCTGTTTTTGTCTTTCGCAGACACGTGCAGGATACCGTCAGCATCGATGTCGAAGGTGACTTCGATCTGTGGCATGCCGCGCGGTGCCGGGTTGATACCGTCCAGGTTGAACTGACCCAGAGATTTGTTATCAGCCGCACGCTTACGCTCACCCTGAATCACATGGATGGTTACCGCAGACTGGTTGTCTTCAGCGGTAGAGAACACCTGGCTGTGCTTCGTTGGGATGGTGGTGTTTTTGTTGATGAGCGCAGTCATCACACCGCCCATGGTTTCGATACCCAGAGACAGCGGGGTAACGTCCAGCAGCAGTACGTCTTTCACTTCACCGGTCAGTACGCCACCCTGAACCGCTGCGCCGATTGCGACAGCTTCATCCGGGTTAACGTCTTTACGCGGCTCTTTACCAAAGAACTCAGCCACTTTCTTCTGAACCATTGGCATACGCGTCTGACCACCGACCAGGATAACGTCCTGGATGTCAGAAACGGACAGGCCAGCGTCCTGCAGCGCAACTTTCAGCGGCTCGATAGAACGGTTCACCAGGTCTTCGACCAGGCTTTCCAGTTTTGCACGGGTCACTTTGATGTTCATGTGTTTTGGACCGGTCGCGTCTGCGGTGATGTACGGCAGGTTCACGTCGGTCTGCTGAGCGGAAGACAGCTCGATCTTCGCTTTCTCAGCGGCTTCTTTCAGGCGCTGCATGGCCAGCGGGTCGTTACGCAGGTCAATGCCCTGATCTTTCTTGAACTCGTCAACGAGATAGTTGATCAGGCGGGTATCGAAGTCTTCACCACCCAGGTGGGTATCACCGTTGGTTGCCAGAACTTCGAAGGTTTTTTCGCCGTCAACTTCGTCGATTTCGATAATAGAGATATCGAAGGTACCACCACCCAGGTCGTAAACCGCGATAGTACGGTTACCGACTTCTTTATCCAGACCGTAGGCCAGCGCGGCCGCGGTTGGTTCGTTGATGATACGTTTGACTTCCAGACCTGCGATACGGCCAGCATCTTTGGTTGCCTGACGCTGAGCATCGTTGAAGTATGCAGGAACGGTGATAACAGCTTCAGTTACCGGCTCACCCAGGTAATCTTCCGCGGTTTTCTTCATTTTCTTCAGCACTTCAGCAGAGATCTGCGGTGGTGCCGTTTTCGCGCCTTTCACGTCAAGCCATGCATCGCCGTTATCTGCTGCGATGATTTTGTATGGCATGATAGAAACGTCACGCTGAACTTCTTCGTCCTGGAAGCGGCGGCCGATCAGGCGTTTAATCGCAAACAGGGTGTTTTGCGGGTTTGTCACTGCCTGACGTTTAGCCGGCTGACCAACCAGAGTTTCACCATCCTGGGTATAAGCAATGATAGAAGGCGTGGTGCGATCGCCCTCGGCGTTCTCCAGCACACGTGCAGTGGTGCCATCCATAATCGCTACACAAGAGTTGGTAGTACCCAGGTCGATACCAATAATTTTACCCATCTAAACGTCTCCACTAAAAATTCAGTCAACATGTGGTTGTGTACCTGTAATAAGGGCGGAACGTGCTTTTTCAACTGCCCAGATTTGATTTTTTCAGGTCCACACACTGCGGTTGCTTACAAGATGGGGTCGCAACGGCATCCATCAAGGGGGAAGGATAAAAAAAATTTTAATTTCACCCTGATGAGATCATAGACGGCACCGATTGCGCCCATTATGATGCCGCGCCCCGTCAGGGAGAATTGACGCGGGATTCACCATTTCACCATATTAATGATGATTTTTTTGAGGACTTATGGGCAACACTAAGTTGGCTAATCCGGCTCCGCTGGGCCTGATGGGTTTTGGCATGACCACCATTCTGCTGAACCTGCACAACATCGGGATGTTCCCGATGGACGGTATCATCCTGGCGATGGGCATTTTTTACGGCGGTATCGCGCAAATCTTCGCGGGCCTGCTGGAGTATAAAAAAGGCAATACCTTCGGCTTAACAGCCTTTACCTCTTACGGCTCTTTCTGGCTGACCCTGGTCGCCATTCTGATCATGCCAAAGATGGGTCTGGCCGATGCGGCAAACGCGCACTTCCTTGGCGTCTATCTGGGCCTGTGGGGCGTGTTCACGCTGTTCATGTTCTTCGGCACGCTGAAGGGCAACCGCGCGCTGCAGTTCGTCTTCCTGAGCCTGACCGTGCTGTTCGCCCTGCTGGCGATTGGCCACCTGGCGGATAACGAAGGCATCGTTCACGTTGCGGGCTGGGTTGGCCTGGTGTGCGGCGCAAGCGCAATCTACCTGGCGATGGGCGAAGTGCTCAACGAACAGTTTGGCCGTATCATTCTGCCGATTGGTGAAAAACACTGATTGATCTCCCAACGTGCCTGCCCTCGCGGGCACGTTACTCCCGCTTTCCCCCGCCTCTTTCAACGCCGTTTTTAAGCAGCAGAACCTTCAACCTCAAGTAAACAGCCCGCAGGCAGGTCTTGTTATCAACGCCTCTTTCCAGGACACTCGTTATGCAAAATAATATATAACGAGATAATTCTATGGCTATTGGAAAAATAACGTACGTCGCGGCAGCGGTGGCGCTGCTGCAAATGTCGTCCGTGGCGCTGGCAAAAGACATTCGGGTGACCTACGCCGGGTCAATGGGCAAAGTCATGGACCAGGGCTTAGGCCCGGCGTTTGCCAAAGCCGACAACGGCGAGTATCAGGGCCAGGGGCAAGGCGCCTACGGAATGGCACGCCTGCTGGCGAGCCACAAAATTGAGGCTGACGTCTTTGTCTCTATTACCCCGGGGCCGATGCAGATCCTGAAAGACGCGGGGCTGATTGATGACGCCGTGCCGGTCGCCAGTACGAGCATGGTGATCGCCTACAGCCCCAAGGGCAAAAACGCCGCGAGGTTTGAACAAGCTGGCCAGAAGAAAGACGGTTCATGGCTGAACCTGCTGGCGCAAAAAGACATTAGCTTTGGTCGAACCGATCCGTACGTCGATCCAAAAGGGCAAAATATTGTCTTCACCCTGATGCTGGCGGAGAAGTATTACAAGATGCCGGGCATCGCCGAGAAGATTTTAGGCTCGCTGCAAAACCCGGAGCAGACGCACCAGGAGGGCGGCCTGCTGGCGCGCCTGGAGAGCGGCCAGGTGGACGCGGCAGCAGGGTATGAGAGCGAAGTGCGTTCAGCGCATCTGCCCTACATCGCCCTGCCGGATGAGATCAACCTGAGCAACCCGGCAATGGCGAAGCCGTGGTATGACACCGTGAGCTTCACCATTAAGGACGGTAAAGGAGAGGATCAGGTTCTGCATACTCAGCCAATGGTGTTCTACGCGGCGGTGCTGAAGAATGCGCCCAACGGCGTGTCGCAGGGCCAGAAATTTGTCTCCTTTATGAAAAGCGCCGAAGGGCAGAAGCTTTTTAAAGCGTATGGCTACGCGGAGCCGAAAGGGGATAGCGTATACGCCCGCTAAGCCGTCCGGGCCGGATCGCGGGCTGGCTCTCGCTGCCCGCGATGCTGCTGCTAAGCATTCCCTTCATCACGCTGGTAAGCGTTACGCCGTGGCGAGATCTCCATCTGGCCTGGCGGGACGACCACGCAATCGCCGTCTCAATGGGCCTCGGCCTGCTGGCGCTCGGGATCATCATTCTCATCGGCGTTCCCGTTGCGTGGTGGCTATCGCAGGCCACCGGGCGCAGGCGGGTCGTCGGCGAGCTGCTGGTGATGATCCCGCTTCTCACGCCGCCGCTGGCAATGGGCATTTTGCTGGTATCGGCGTTTGGGCCCTACGGCGTATTCGGGCAATGGCTATCCGTGCTTGGCGCTACGCTGGTCAATAACCCGGCGGCGTTTGTGCTGGCACAGGTCTACGGCGCCCTGCCCTACTTTATTGTGGTGGCACGCTCGGCGTTTACGACGGTGCCGAAAAGCATTCTTGAGGCCGGACAAACGCTAGGCGCATCGGGCTGGAACCGCTTTCGCTACCTGACGCTGCCGCTGGCGCTGCCGGGGCTGGCGTCCGCCGTCACCCTCGCGTGGGTGCGCGCCGTCGGCGAGTTTGGGATTGTGATGATCTTTGCCTATTTCCCGCAGGGGATTCCGGTGAAGCTCTATACCAACCTGCAAAACGACGGCGTGGACGCGGTTTACACCCTGCTGTGGATGCTGCTGATCGTCACGCTTCCCCTGCCGATGGTCTGCTTTGTGCTCGGCAAGCGGGCGCCAGGAAAGCGGCAAACCCCTTAACGCGCCAGCACGGCTGCCTCAACCGGCTTCTGGCGCAGCCAGAGGCCCAGCGCCAGCCCCATCAGCGACAGCGCCAGCACGTACCAGGCCGGCGCCATCGGCGACACGCCCATCAGCATAGTGACGGCAATCGGCGTCAGCCCGCCGAAAATGGCATACGACACGTTGTAAGAGAAAGAGATGCCGGTGAAGCGTACCTCCGGCGGAAACGCGCGCACCATAACGTATGGCACCGCGCCGACAACGCCCACGCACAGGCCCACCGTACCGTAAAGCAGGAACAGCTGCTCGGGATGGCTCCCCGCCAGATGGTAAAACGCCCAGCTTGACGCCGCCAGCAGCAGGCTGCCGATGATAAAGGTCAGGCTGGCTCCAAAGCGATCCACCGCCAGCCCGGCGGCCAGGCAGCCGACGCAGAGCATGATGGTCGCAACGCTGTTCGCCTGCAGCGTCACCGCCGGGGCGAAACCGTACTGTTTTTGCAGCCAGACGGGGGACATCAGGATGACCACCACAATGCCCGCCGACAGCAGCCAGGTGAGCAGCATGGAGATCGCCACCGCGCTTCGGTGGCGCACCACCACCGACTTAACCGGCAGCTCCTGCGCCAGCGCCTTGCGCTGCTGCATCTCGAGAAATATCGGCGTCTCCTGCAGCCAGCGGCGCAGGTACATCGCCACCAGGCCAAACCCGCCGCCCAGCAGGAACGGGATACGCCAGCCACCGTCGTGAACGGCCTGCTGCGTCATGCTGGTATTGATAATCGTCGCGACAACCGAGCCCAGCAAAATGCCGACCGTCAGCCCGGCCGTTAAGGTGCCGCAGGCAATGCCGATTCGCCGCACCGGAACGTGTTCTGCGACGAATACCCACGCACCCGGGACTTCACCGCCAATCGCTGCGCCCTGAAGAATGCGCATCAGCAGCAGGAGTACGGGAGCGGCAATGCCGATGGTGTCGTAGGTAGGCAGCAGGCCAATGGCCAGCGTCGGCAGGGCCATGAGCAGAATGCTGAGGGTAAACATCTTTTTCCGCCCGACCAGATCGCCAAAATGCGCCATCACGATGCCGCCTAATGGACGAGCCAGGTAGCCTGCGGCGAAGATGCCAAAGGTCTGCACCTGGCGCAGCCACTCCGGTATATCCGCCGGGAAGAAGAGCGCGCCTACCACGGCGGCAAAAAAGACGAAGATGATGAAATCGTAAAACTCGAGCGCCCCGCCGAGCGCGGCGAGGGTGAGCGTTTTATAGTCCTGACGATTCAGAGGTCGGGCAGAATGTGACATAGCGTACCTTCGGTGTTTTTATATTTTTACAGCAACCGTAAAGAAAAAATTACTATACCGTAAAAAGACCCGCGCGCTATGGCTGATACTGCAAATGTCACATATCAATTAAGTTCAGGATAATGTCTCGCGGCGTGCGCTTTTAGGGCGAAATGCTGCTACCACTTTCTCATCGGTTTCCACATACGGGCCGTCTAGCAGCTGTATACAATACGGTACGCTGGCAAAAATGCCGTGCACGATTGTTTTGCCGTCCTCGGCTTTCAGCCCTTCCAGCGTCTCCTTGATCGACTTCGGCTGGCCCGGCAGGTTAAGTATTAACGCCTGTTTGCGGATTACGCCAACCTGGCGCGACAAAATGGCGGTCGGGACAAAGTGCAGGCTGATCTGGCGCATTTGCTCGCCAAAGCCCGGCATTTCGCGATCGGCAATTGCCAGCGTCGCGTCCGGAGTAACGTCGCGGCGCGCGGGCCCCGTGCCGCCGGTGGTCAGCACCAGGTGGCAGCTCATTTCGTCCACCAGCTCGCACAGCGTTTGCTCAATGATCGGCTGCTCGTCCGGGATCAGGCGGGTTTGAATCTCAAACGGGGTGGTCAGCGCGCTGGCGAGCCAGGCTTCGAGCGCGGGGATGCCTTTGTCCTGATAGACACCGCTGGAGGCGCGGTCAGAAATCGACACCAGGCCGATGCGTAAGGTATTCATATTCATTCCATTCCACTAATGCATTTAGGGGGAATGATACACGCAGAGGGGAAAATCAGACAGCGTACGAAAGAAGTAGCGTGACCGGGGACCCGGTCACGCGGAATGATTACAGCAGGTCGCCGATCATTTTTTCCAGTTTGCCCTGGTCAACGGCAAACTTACGGATACCGTCCGCCAGTTTGTCTACCGCCATTGGGTCCTGGTTGTGCTGCCACAGGAACTCGGACTCGGTGATGCGCTCTGGACGCGCCTTCACTTCGCCGGTGTAGGACAGTTTGCGCTCGATTGCGCCTTCGCTTTCAGCCAGCTCTTTCAGCAGCGCTGGCGCGATGGTCAGGCGGTCGCAGCCCGCCAGTTCGATGATTTCACCGACGTTACGGAAGCTTGCGCCCATTACGACGGTCTCATAGCCGTGCTGCTTGTAGTATTCGTAGATTTCAGTCACGGAAACCACGCCTGGATCTTCAGCAGGTGCGTACTCTTTCTTGTCGGTGTTAGCTTTGTACCAGTCCAGAATACGGCCCACGAACGGAGAAATCAGGTATACGCCCGCTTCCGCACACGCACGCGCCTGGGCGAAGGAGAACAGCAGGGTCAGGTTACAATTGATACCGTCTTTTTCCAGCTGCTCGGCTGCGCGAATACCCTGCCAGGTAGAGGCCAGTTTGATCAGGATACGGTCGTTGCTGATGCCAGCATCGTTGTACATCTTGATCAGGCGTTTGGCTTTCGCAATAGAGGCTTCGGTGTCGTAGGACAGACGTGCATCCACTTCGGTAGAGATACGGCCAGGAACCAGCTTCAGAATTTCCAGACCGATGTTCACGGCCAGCTTGTCAGTGGCGTCCACAACCTGCTGCGCGCGGTCGTTGCTCTGCGCTTTCGCCCAGGTCACTGCGTCATCAATCAGTTTGCGATACTCAGGGATCTGCGCGGCGTTAAGAATGAGAGAAGGGTTGGTTGTGGCATCCTGCGGCTGGTACAGCTTCATTGCCGCGATATCTCCGGTGTCAGCTACGACAGTGGTGAACTGACGAAGGGAGGTCAATTTATCCGTCATGATAGTGTTTCTCTTTTAACGTGCCCTGGATAATTCACGCTACCGACAGCCTGCCAGCAGCGGAAAAATGACAGGTTTACTTGTTAGGGGGATGTAACCGGTCTGCCCTGATGATAACACGACGCCGGGGCAGCGCAACCGCAGACAGTGCGCTAAGGCAGAGTATGATAAACTCAGAATATTAACAGGCTGCTAAGTAACAGCATGCTCAATCAATGGTAGCGCTTGCCTATTCATATTGGCATCAACAAGAGGGACGTTAATGCCTGATTTCTTTTTCTTTATCAACGAAGTGCTTTGGGGTTCGATAATGATCTACCTGCTCATGGGAGCAGGCATCTGGTTTACCTTTCGCAGCGGCTTTATTCAGTTTCGCTACATCCGGAAGTTTGGCAAAAGTCTGAAAAACAGCGTCTCGCCGCAGCCGGGCGGATTAACGTCGTTTCAGGCGCTGTGCACCAGCCTTGGGGCCCGCGTCGGCAGCGGTAACCTGGCGGGCGTGGCGCTGGCCATTACGGCCGGTGGCCCGGGGGCGGTATTCTGGATGTGGGTCACGGCCCTTATTGGCATGGCGACCTCGTTCGCCGAATGCTCTCTGGCGCAGCTTTATAAGGAAAAAGACGCCAAAGGCCAGTTTCGCGGCGGCCCCGCCTGGTACATGGCGCGCGGCCTGGGGATGCGCTGGATGGGCGTCCTGTTTTCCCTCTTTTTACTCATCGCTTATGGTCTGATATTTAATACCGTTCAGGCCAACTCCGTCGCCCACGCGATGCGCTACGCGTTTGACTCTCCGCAGTGGCTAAGCGGCCTTGTGCTGGCCCTCCTGACGCTTCTCACCATCTCCTTCGGGCTCAAGGGCATTGCCCGGCTGATGCGGTGGTTCGTCCCCGTCATGGCGCTACTCTGGATTGGAGCCAGCCTGTGCGTGAGCGCAATGCACATTGAACAGCTGCCCGGCATCATCGCGCTAATCTTTAAAAGCGCGTTCGGCTGGCAGGAAGCGGCGTCCGGCGCGCTGGGCTTTACCATCAGCCAGGCGCTGACGGCAGGGTTCCAGCGGGGAATGTTCTCCAATGAGGCCGGTATGGGCTCGACGCCCAATGCCGCCGCGACGGCCGCCTCGTGGCCCCCGCATCCTGCCGCACAGGGCATCGTGCAGATGATTGGGGTGTTTACGGATACCATTATTATCTGCTCCGCCAGCGCGATGATCGTGCTGCTGGCCGGCCCCCTTCCCCATCCAACGAGCGCATCCGGAATACAGCTTATGCAGCAGGCGCTGGCGAACCTGGTCGGCGGCTGGGGCGCGGGGTTTGTCACGCTCATCGTCGGGCTGTTTGCTTTTAGCTCCATCGCGGTGAACTATATCTATGCGGAAAACAACCTCATTTTCCTGAAGATAGACTCTCGCTATACGCGCAGCGCGCTTCGCGCAGGCGTTATCGCCATGGTGATGATTGGCTCCCTGCTCAGCATGTCGCTGGTCTGGCAGCTGGCGGACGTGATTATGGCGCTGATGGCGATCACCAACCTGACGGCGATCCTGCTGCTTTCGCCCGTAGTGTCGTTGATTGCCCGCGATTACCTTCGCCAGCGCAAGCTCGGCGTTCCGCCCGTGTTTGACGCCTCCCGCTACCCGGAGATAGAAGCGCAGCTGGCTCCCGGCACCTGGGATGATTTGCCGCGGCAATAACAGCTATCGATCAATTCAGGGCGATTTTTTGCTAAAGTCGCTCTAAATTTCCTGCAAGGACTGGATATGCTGATTCTGATTTCACCTGCAAAAACGCTCGACTACCAGAGCCCGCTCGCCACCGAGCGTTTTACCCAGCCTGAACTGCTGGACTATTCGCAACAGCTGATTCACGAAGCGCGCAAGCTGTCCGCCCCGCAAATCGGCAAGCTGATGAGCATCAGCGACAAGCTGGCCGACCTGAACGCCACCCGATTTCACGACTGGCATCCGGACTTCATGCCGTCAAACGCGCGTCAGGCCATCCTGGCGTTTAAGGGCGATGTTTACACCGGCCTGCAGGCGGAGGATTTTAGCGAAGCCGACTTCGATTTTGCCCAGCAGCACCTGCGCATGCTTTCCGGCCTGTACGGGGTCTTACGCCCGCTGGATCTGATGCAGCCGTATCGTCTGGAAATGGGCATCCGCCTGGAAAACGCCAAGGGCAAAGATCTGTACCACTTCTGGGGCGACATCATCACCGATAAGCTCAACGCGGCGCTGCGCGCGCAGGGCGATGACGTCGTCATTAACCTGGCGTCCGACGAGTATTACCGGTCGGTGAAGCCGAAAAAGCTGGATGCCGAGATTATCAAGCCGGTCTTCCTCGACGAGAAAAACGGCAAGTTTAAGGTCATTAGCTTCTACGCGAAAAAAGCGCGCGGGCTGATGAGCCGCTACATCATTCAGAACCGCCTGACGAAGCCCGAACAGCTGGTCGAATTTAACAGCGAAGGCTATTTCTTTGACGAGGGATCGTCCGGGAATGGCGAGCTGGTGTTCAAGCGCCACGAGCAGTAAAAACAAACCCCGCCGGCTGGCGGGGTTTTGCGTTAATGGTGTTTCCAGTCCGGACCGTGGCCGCGGTCATCGTGACGATCGTGATGGCCGTTATCGTGGTGGTCATCGCGATCGCGGTGCTCGTCGTGCGGGCGCCAGTGGTTATCTCGCCAGTCATAGTGCGCTTTCCACCAGTCATGGTCGCGCCAGCGGCCACCGTCCCAGTAGTGCCCGCTGTTATCCCGATCGCCAATCTGCAGTTTTACCGAAGGGATGAGCGTGATCTCCGAGGCCTGGACCGCCATGGGCGCGACCAGCATCAGTGAAAGCGCGATGAGTGCAGGTTTCAGTTTCGACATGGGTGACTCCTTATTCTTCTTGCCCCGCGAGGGCCGATATAAGGAGATTACGTGAGGGGAACGGAGGATGTTATTCTCTGCAATCCTATTCTCTAAGTGACCGCATTTATTGGGAATTTCTGCTTATTTACTGCGTTTTTTCTCCTTAATTTCTTCACAAAAAAGCCGGGTGGCGGCTTCGCCTTACCCGGCCTACGGTTGGGAGCGTAATGGTCGTTGTAGGCCCGGTAAGGCGTAGCCGCCGCCGGGCAACACAATCACGCGCGCATCATCATGAGTTGTAGGTCGGGTAAGGCGTAGCCGCCACCCGACAAAAATCACGCTCGGGTCATCATCAGCTTACGCAGCGCGGCAAAATCCGCTGGCAGCTCGTGGGAGAGCAGCGGCAGGTCGGCGCGATCCGCCAGCTCTTTCGGCAGCGGCAGCGTTTCGCCCAGAATCTCTTCCACGCTCTCCTTAAACTTCGCCGGATGCGCGGTGCCGAGGAACAGGCCATACTCGCCCGGCTGCAGCTGGTCGCGCAGCGCGCGGTAGGCAATGGCCGCGTGCGGCTCGGAGGTGTACCCCACCGCTTTCAGCTCGCGCATCGTCGCCCTGGTGGTTTCGTCAGTAACGGCCGCGTAGCCCAGATCGCCCAGGCGCCACACCTTGCGGCGGAACAGCTCTTCCACGCGCGGCCAGTTGTTCGGCTGAGACACGTCCATCGCGTTGGAGAGCGTCGCCTGCGTGGCGTTCGGCGCCCATTTCCCGTCCTTCAGGAAGCGCGGCACGGTGTCGTTGGCGTTGGTCGCGGCGATAAAGCGCTTCACCGGCAGGCCCAGCGATTTCGCCAGCAGGCCCGCCGTCAGGTCGCCGAAGTTTCCGCTCGGCACGGAGACCACCAGCTGGTTGCGCGCTTCCTGCGGCAGCTGCGCCACCGCTTCGAAGTAGTAGCAAATCTGCGCCAGCAGGCGGCTGATGTTGATGGAGTTCGCGGAGTTCAGGCCGAGCGCGACCTTCAGCTCTTCGTCGTCGAAGGCCTGCTTGACCAGCGCCTGACAGGCGTCGAAATCGCCGTCGATGGCCACGGTCTCAATGTTGCCGCCGAGCGTGCAGAACAGCTTTTCCTGCAATGGGCTGATTTTGCCTTTCGGGTAGAGGATCACCACGCGAACGTTTTTCAGGCCGTAGAACGCGTGCGCCACCGCCGCGCCGGTATCGCCCGAGGTCGCGGTCAGGATCGTCACCGGCCTGTCGCCGCTGATGTGGGTCAGCATCTGCGCCATGAAGCGGCCGCCGAAGTCTTTAAACGCCAGCGTCGGGCCGTGGAACAGCTCCAGGCAACCGACGTCCGGCTCAACCTGCTTCACCGGCGCCGGGAAGGCAAACGCCGCGCGCACGCGCTCTTCCAGCAGCTCCTGCGGAATTTCGTCGCCGATAAACGCGGAGAGAATTTTGGTGCTGCGGGTGACAAAGTCCTGTTTGAGCAGCTCGTCGACCTCGGTCAGCTGAAATTCCGGCAGGTCGTGCGGGAAGAACAGCCCCTGGTTTTTGCCCAGCCCCTGCGTTACCGCCTGCGCGAAGCTGACCTGCTCGTTATGATCTTTAAGGTTGTAGAGTTTCATTATTTATCCCAGTACTCGTGCGCCCGCCGTGTCCAGACGGCAAATATGAACAAAGCCTTCCTGATTTTGCAGGTAGTGTTTAGAGAGCCAGTCCGCCACGCGCTGCGCGGTGTCCGGCTTATCGCACAGGGCGAACAGCGTCGGGCCCGAGCCCGAGATGCCGCACGCCTGCGCGCCAATATCCATGGACGCCTGTCGCGCCTCGTTAAAGCCCGGCAGCAGCTTCGTGCGGTACGGCTCGGCAATCACGTCTTTCATCAGCTTCGCGGCCAGCTGCGGCTGTCGGGTATAGCAGGCGTGAATAAAGCCCGCCAGATGACGCCCGTGGGCGATGCAGTCCTGTCGGCGATACTGCGCGGGGAGGATCGCGCGCGCCTCGGCGGTGGAGACCTTAATGCCCGGATAGGCCAGCACCCACAGCCACTCATCAAACCCTGGCACCTGCTGGCTGATGATGCCATTTTCTTCGATCATCAGCTGCATGCCGCCAAGGAAGCACGGCGCCACGTTATCGTAATGAACGCTGCCGGAGATGCGCCCTTCCAGCTCGCCCATCAGGCCCAGCAGGCGGCTGTTGTTGAGCGGCTTGCCGCAGTGCTCGTTCATCGCCACCAGCGCGGCGACCACCGAGCACGCGCTTGAGCCAAGGCCCGATCCAATCGGCATACTTTTTTCCAGCGTCATGGCGACCGGCACGTTTTTGCCGATCTCCTGACAGAAGCGCTCCCAGCACTGATAGACGATATTTTCCCGCGGCTCCGTCGGCAGCTTGCTGGCGAAGCGGCCCACGTTGTTGAGGCTGAAGCGCTCTGCAGCCTCAACCGTTACCGTGTCGCCCAGCAGGGAACCATCCACCGGCGTCACCGCCGCGCCCAGCACGTCAAACCCGACGCTCATATTGGCGCTGGAAGCCGGGGCATAAACCTTGACCATATTAAACTCCTAACTTCCATGACAGGGTGCGCAGCAGGTCGGCAAATACGCCCGCCGCCGTCACGTCGTTTCCTGCCCCATAGCCGCGAAGCACCAGCGGCAGGGGCTGATAATAGTGGCTGTAAAACGCCAGCGCGTTCTCGCCGTTTTTGACCTTGTAGAGCGGATCGTTGCCGTCCACTTCGGCAATCTTCACCCGGCACACGCCGTCTTCTTCGATGTTGCCAACATAGCGCAATACCTTGCCTTCATCACGGGCTTTTGCCACGCGGGCGGCAAAGACGTCGTCGAGCTGCGGTAAATTCGCCATAAACGCGTTTACGTCGCCGCCGTCGTCAAAGTCTGCGGGCAGCACCGGCTCAATCACGATGTCGGACAGCTCCAGCTCGCGGCCGGTTTCGCGCACCAGGATCAGCAGCTTGCGCGCCACGTCCATCCCGGAAAGATCGTCGCGCGGGTCCGGCTCGGTATAGCCCAGTTCACGCGCGGCGCGGGTGGCTTCAGAGAGGCTCATCCCCTCATCCAGCTTGCCGAAGATGAAGGACAACGAGCCGGAGAGAATGCCGGAGAAACGCTGCAGTTCGTCACCCGCGTTCAGCAGGTTTTGCAGGTTCTCGATCACCGGCAGGCCAGCGCCGACGTTGGTGTCGTAGAGGAACTTGCGGCGCGATTTGCTCGCCGCCAGGCGCAGCTGGTGATAGTAATCCATCGACGAGGTGTTGGCCTTTTTGTTCGGCGTCACCACGTGGAAGCCTTCGCGCAGGAAGTCGGCATACTGGTCGGCCACCGCCTGGTGTGAGGTACAGTCGACGATCACCGGGTTCAGTAGGTGATACTCTTTCACCAGGCGGATCAGGCGGCCCAGGTTAAACGGCTCTTTCGCCTCGCTCAGCTCGGCCTGCCAGTTTTCAAGGTTCAGGCCGTGAACGTTGGTCAGCAGCGCCTTTGAGTTCGCGATGCCGCACACGCGCAGGTCGATATGCTTTTTCTTCAGCCATTCCTGCTGGCGCTTGACCTGCTCCAGCAGCGCGCCGCCGACGCCGCCGACGCCAATCAGGAACAGCTCAATCACCTGATCGGTGTTGAACAGCATCTGGTGCACAACGCGCACGCCGGTCACCGCATCGTCGTTATCCACCACCACGGAGATAGAACGCTCGGAGGAGCCCTGGGCAATCGCCACGATGTTAATATTGGCGCGCGCCAGCGCGGCGAAGAACTTGGCGGAGATGCCGCGCAGGGTGCGCATCCCGTCGCCTACCACGGAGATCACCGCCAGACGCTCCTGGATGGAAAGCGGCTCCAGCAGCTCCTCTTTCAGCTCCAGATAGAACTCCTCCTCCAGCGCGCGGCGAGCGCGCAGGCAGTCGCCCTGCGGCACGCAGAAGCTAATGCTGTATTCGGAGGAGGACTGGGTGATCAGCACCACCGAGATCCCGTTGCGGGACATCGCGGCAAACACGCGCGCCGCCATGCCGACCATGCCCTTCATGCCGGGGCCGGAGACGCTGAACATCGCCATGTTGTTGAGGTTGGAAATGCCTTTGACCGGCAGGCCGTCTTCGTCGCTGCTGGCGCCAATCAGCGTGCCCGGCGCCTGCGGATTGCCGGTGTTTTTAATCAGGCAGGGGATCTGGAACTGGGCAATCGGGGAGATGGTGCGCGGGTGAAGCACCTTGGCGCCGAAGTAGGAAAGCTCCATCGCTTCCTGGTACGACATCGACTTCAGCAGCCTGGCGTCCGGCACCTGGCGCGGGTCGCAGGTGTAAACGCCGTCAACGTCGGTCCAGATCTCGCAGCAGTCGGCGCGCAGGCACGCGGCCAGCACGGCGGCGGAGTAGTCGGAACCGTTGCGGCCCAGCACCACCAGCTCGCCCTTCTCGTTTCCAGCGGTGAAGCCGGCCATCAGGATCATGTGGTCGGACGGGATCTTGCTTGCGGCAATGCGGCGGGTTGATTCGGCAATATCAACGGTGGATTCGAGGTAGTGGCCCACTGCCAGCAGTTTTTCAACCGGGTCGATGACCGTCACGCTGTGGCCGCGCGCTTCCAGCACGCCCGCCATGATCGCGATTGAGAGTTCTTCACCGCGGCAAATCAGCGCGGCGTTCACGCCGTCCGGGCATTGCCCGAGCAGGCTGATGCCGTGGAGGACGTGCTTAATCTGCGCGAACTCCTGCTCAACGACGGTCTTCAGCTTCGCCAGCGGGAACCCCGGCTGCGCGTCGGCCAGCCCCTGGAGCAGGTCGGCGAAAATACGCTCGGCGTCGCTGATGTTCGGGAGTGCATCCTGGCCACCGATGGTTTTTTCAATCATCGCCACCAGGTGGTTGGTAATTTTTGCCGGGGCAGAGAGCACGGTTGCCACCTGCCCCTGCCTGGCGTTGCTTTCCAGAATATCGGCAACACGCAGAAAACGTTCTGCATTTGCCACTGATGTACCGCCGAACTTCAACACTCGCATGGTTCTACCTCATTTCCTTTAGCCGAAAAAAAAGCCCGCACTGTCTAGGTACGGGCTTTTTTCTGTTTTTCCTGTACGCGTCAGCCCGCATCGCTACCTGTGGTAATGATGGTGGTTGTGGTAATGGTGGTGATGCTGATGCGTTTCATGGATGTTGTGTACTCTGTCATTATTATCTGTCTGTGCTGTATTCTTTTAGGGTTAAAGGATTGGGCACCTTAAGTCAATGAATTTTTAATTCGATCACATTTTGGCGCGCTCTGACGTCGCGCTGTGAAAAGAATTATTATCATCCGATCCTCCCGGATACAACCCCGAATAACAGACGGTTGAACCATAATAAAAAACGATGACAGAATTTTACTCGGCCAATTTTTTTTCGATGTCGTGAAGCAAACGGTGCAGCATTGCCGTGTCGCGCTGCTCAAGACGGCCAAGACGCTGCTGCAGCCAGTCAACCATTTTCTGGTCGTCCGCCACGCCGAGCTGCGACAGCAAATTGTCCACGCGGGCGCGAAGGGCAGCCAGCTGATTTTCATCGGTACCTGTAACGGGCGGCTGAGGAATTTGCATTAAGGATGCTAATTGATAGCAATAAACCATCACCGCCTGGCCTAAATTCAGCGACGGATAATCGGCCACCATCGGCACGCCCGTCAGCACGTCCGCCAGCTCCAGCTCTTCGTTCGTCAGGCCAGAATCTTCCCGGCCAAAGACCAGCGCGGCCTTCGTCAGCCACGCGTTTTTCTCGCGCAGCATCGGCACCAGCTCCTCCGGCGTCGCGTAGTAGTGGAACTTCGCCCGGCTGCGCGCGGTGGTCGCCACGGTAAACGAGACGTCGTGCAGCGCCTCCGCTAGCGTGGCGTAAGTGGTTATATTATCGAGAATATCCCCTGAACCGTGCGCAACCCAGCGGGCGGCAGGCTCGAGGTGCGCGCGGCTATCGACAATACGCAAATCGGTAAAACCCATGGTCTTCATGGCGCGCGCCGCTGCGCCGATATTTTCCGGTCTTGCTGGCGCCACCAGCACAATCGACAGATGCATTTATGCTCTCTTTTTATACAGTTAACGGGTAAAACTGTGATGCGCCTCAACATATTACGCAGCACGAATTTACAAATTTGCAACACAAATCACCGAAATAGCGTTTCATAACAAATTAAAAACGCTAAACTATTTTGTGACTTAACAATCAGATAGAATGTTAATAAACAGCCATTATCCTTATGTTTTATAATGATAATACGCTGGTGAATACCTCTTCACTTTTGGATTCGTATCGTTTATCTATTAATGTCCGCAACTAGTTGGATTATTGAAAAATTGTGACAAAGGCTAGCATTCGGCTACGATGATTTCATCAAACTGTTAACGTGCTACAATTGAACTTGATATATGTCAACGAAGCGTAGTTTTATTGGGTGTCCGGTGTCACTTAGCCTGTTATGTTGCTGTTAAAATGGTTAGGATGACAGCCGTTTTTGACACTGTCGGGTCCAAAGGGAAAGTACCCAAGACCAAGCTAATGATGTTGTTGACGTTGATGGAAAGTGCATCAAGAACGCAATTACGTACTTTAGTCATGTTAGGCCGATCATGTTAATTTGCGACATGCATCAGGCAGGTCAGGGACTTTTGTACTTCCTGTTTCGATTTAGTTGGCAATTTAGGTAGCAAACATGCAGACCCCGCACATTCTTATCGTTGAAGACGAGTTGGTAACACGCAACACGTTAAAGAGCATTTTCGAAGCAGAAGGCTACGATGTCTTTGAAGCGACCGATGGCGCAGAGATGCATCAGATCCTTTCTGAAAATGATATCAATCTGGTCATTATGGATATCAACCTGCCGGGCAAAAACGGCCTTCTTCTGGCGCGCGAGCTGCGTGAGCAGGCGAACGTCGCGCTTATGTTCCTGACGGGACGTGATAACGAGGTTGATAAAATTCTTGGCCTAGAGATCGGTGCGGACGATTACATCACCAAACCGTTTAACCCACGCGAGTTAACCATTCGTGCACGCAACCTGCTGTCCCGCACCATGAACCTGGGCACGGTCAGCGAAGAGCGTCGTAGCGTAGACAGCTACAAGTTCAACGGCTGGGAACTTGATATCAATAGCCGTTCGCTGATTAGCCCGAACGGCGAGCAGTATAAACTGCCGCGCAGCGAGTTTCGCGCGATGCTGCACTTCTGCGAAAACCCGGGCAAAATTCAGTCCCGCGCAGAGCTGCTGAAGAAAATGACCGGTCGCGAGCTGAAGCCGCACGACCGTACCGTTGACGTAACCATTCGTCGCATTCGTAAGCATTTCGAATCGACGCCGGATACGCCGGAAATCATCGCCACCATTCACGGCGAAGGCTATCGTTTCTGCGGCGATCTGCAGGAGTAATCCCGCAGCGAACGCAGTAAAAAACGGCGCGAAAGCGCCGTTTTTTTTATTCCCGCCACGGCATTATCGGCACCGCGCTCAGCGCGTTTTTCGGCGAGCCGTCCACCACTTTGTCCGAGTAGGCCAGATACGCGAGCGTGTTGCGTTTGGCATCATAGAAACGGACTACCTGCAGCTTTTTGAACACCAGCGACGTGCGCTTCTGGAACACGACGTCCCCCTGCGCTTTACCGCTTTTGATCTTCTCGCTCAGTTCGACCGGCCCGACCTGCTGGCAGGAGATAGCCGCATCGGAGGTATCTTCCGCCAGCCCTAATCCGCCCTTAATGCCGCCCGTTTTCGCGCGGCTGATGTAGCAGGTGACATTTTGCACATCCGGATCGTCAAAGGCTTCTACGACGATTTTGTGGTCCGGGCCAAACATTTTGAACACCGTATCGACAGAGCCTACCTGCTCCGCTTGCGCTGCGCGCCCTACCATCAATAGCAGCGCGGTGAAGATCAAAGTCTTGTATTTCATATTGTTACCATTCTTTAAAATTACAGTGAGCAATTATTCAACAGGTTAGACAAAAATGTAGCAAGATCACAGGATTAGAAAATATTTGTCCATAATGTGCGGCAAAAAGCACGTATGCGCAAAAAAAACACTGAATGCTAAAACATCAAAAAATGCTATTATCCGCTAACCTGTTATCAGGCACCTGCTGTTTTAAGGATGAGGATAGTATATGGATCAGGCTGGAATTATTCGCGACCTGCTCACCTGGCTGGAAGGTCATCTCGACCAGCCTTTGTCACTGGATAACGTGGCGGCAAAAGCAGGCTATTCCAAGTGGCATCTGCAAAGAATGTTCAAGGATGTCACCGGTCATGCAATTGGTGCCTACATCCGCGCGCGTCGGCTGTCAAAGTCTGCCGTGGCGTTACGCCTTACCGCGCGTCCGATTCTGGATATTGCGCTTCAGTATCGCTTCGACTCACAGCAAACCTTCACCCGCGCGTTCAAAAAACAGTTCTCGTTAACGCCAGCGCTGTATCGTCGCTCGCCTGACTGGAGCTCCTTTGGCATGCGCCCGCCGCTGCGTCTTGGCGAATTTGCTATGCCGAAGTATGAGTTTATCACCCTGCCGGAAACCCATCTGATTGGCACCACGCAAAGCTACTCCTGTTCGCTGGAGCAGATTTCCGAGTTCCGCCATCAGATGCGCGTACAGTTCTGGCGTGATTTCCTCAGCCACGCTCCGGCCATCCCGCCGCTGCTGTATGGCCTGAACGAAACGCATCCGAGCCTGGAAAAAGACGACGAGCAGGAGGTGTTTTATACCACCGCCTTAACGCCGGAGCTGGCCAATGGCTACATTCAGGGCTCGAAACCGGTCGTTATCGAAGGTGGAGAGTACGTGATGTTCGCGTACGAGGGGCTGGGAACGGGCGTTCAGGAATTTATCCTGACCGTTTACGGGACCTGCATGCCGATGCTGAATCTGAATCGCCGTAAGGGTCAGGACATTGAGCGCTACTATCCGGCCAGCGACGCTAAGCCGGAAGAAGGCCCAATCAATCTGCGTATGGAATTTTTAATCCCGATACGCCGCTAACGCTGCAGCTCGTCCAGCGCAGGGGCATCAAGATGCGAAATGTCCCCTGCCATCTCCACGACCCACCCCGACGCCAGCCACGCGCTTTCCTGATAATCAATGCGGGAAATCGAGCAGTTGCGCAGGCGCAGGCGGCGTTCAGCGTAGGCCGGTAAACCCAAAATGGTGCTCACCAGGCAGCCCAGCGCAATACCGTGACTGACCAGCAGCGGACGGCTGCCTGCCGGAAGGTTCAGGCACTCGGCCAGCGCCGCGTTTACGCGACCGCTCAGCTCCTGCATGGATTCTCCCTCAGGGATGCGGCCATCTTCCGTTCCGTTCACCAGCGTGCGCCGCCAGCCTTCTTCTTCCTCGGTGAGGGAGTCGATATGGCGCTTTTCCAGCACGCCCATGTCCAGCTCGCGCAGGCGCGGCTCAAGGGTAATATCGCAGCCGCAGGCCTCGGCAATAATGCGTGCCGTCTGCTGTGTACGACCGAGATCGCTTGAAATGACGTGAGTAATGCCCAGCGTTCTGGCGCGTTCTGCCACCTGCCACGCCTGCTGCACACCCTTTTCGGTAAGAGGACTGTCCGACTGGCCTTGAATACGTCGCTCGGCGTTCCACTGCGTTTCACCGTGGCGAACAAGGTATACCTGTAACATGCTTTTTTTCCGTTATACTGCGATGAGTTTTTTTTGAGTCGAGCTTAATTATGCACCATGTTGTCTCTGCTACCACTAATCCTGCAAAAATTCAGGCAATTCTAAGGGCATTTGAAGAGATCTTCGGCGAAGGATCCTGCCATATTGACGCGGTCGGCGTCGAGAGCGGCGTTCCCGAACAGCCGTTTGGCAGCGAGGAAACGCGGGCTGGCGCACGAAATCGCGTGGTGAATGCCAAAGCCGCTGCGCCTGACGCTGACTTCTGGGTCGCCATTGAGGCAGGCATCGACGAAGGCGCAACCTTCAGCTGGGTGGTGATTGAAAGCCGTGAGCAGCGCGGTGAAGCGCGCTCGGCAACGCTTCCGCTACCTGAGATCATCCTGAAAAAAGTGCGCGAAGGCGACGCGCTTGGCCCGGTGATGTCGCAGTACACCGGCATCGATGAGATTGGGCGTAAGGAAGGGGCGATTGGCGTCTTTACCGCAGGAAAACTCACGCGCTCCAGCGTTTACCATCAGGCGGTGATCCTGGCGTTAAGCCCGTTCCATAACGCGATTTATCGTTAAATGTGTAGGTCGGATAAGACGAAGCCGTTATCCGGCGTTTTTCAGCAATACCGCCTCAAGCCACTGGCGCAGCTCAACCGGCGCGGACTTCAGGCTGTTTGAGCCGCGGGTGATCGTCGCAATGCCCGCGCCCAGCTCGTTTTTCAGCTCGCGCTGGCTCATCTCGCCGCGCAGTAACTCTTCAATAATCCGCACGCGCGTGCCCAGCGCTTCGCGCTCGTCGGGCGTCAGCATCAGCTGCATCAGCGGCAGGTGCAGGTCTTTCTCATAGGACTGGCGGAGCAACTCCACAAAACGAAGCCACTCCTGATTGCGTTGTTCGGCCATCGCCGAGGAATACGGGGAATGCTGGGTCATGTTATGCTGCCTCTTGTACTCATTAGCGAGTACAGCATAACACAACCCACGCCGATCAGTAACGTCTCTGCCACTCGGCGTCGCTCATCAGGGTATCTTTCTGCCCCATGAAGTAGCGATAGTAGGCGTCGTAGGCCAGCACGTTCTTCACGTAGCCGCGCGTTTCGGAGAACGGAATGCTCTCGACAAACGCCACCGCGTCGATGCGCCCGGCGCTGTTGCCGAGCCATGTGCGCACGCGGCCCGGACCGGCGTTGTACGCCGCCGAGGAGAAGATGCGGTTATTGCCAAACTGCTGGTAAACGTACTGCAGGTAGCTGGTGCCGATGTTGATGTTGGTGTCCGGATCCAGCAGCTGCGACGGGCTGCTGTAGCCAGGAATGTTAAACATCTTCACCGTGTGCGTCGCGGTACCCGGCATGATTTGCATCAGGCCGCTGGCCCCCACCGGAGAACGCACTTTCGGGTTCCAGGCGCTCTCCTGGCGGGCAATCGCCATCGCGTAGCTTTGCGGGATATCTTTACCGCTGGTGTAGCGATCGAACAGATCCTTGTACGCCAGCGGGAATCGCTCCTCAAGGTGATCCCACAGCTTGCCGGCGATCGTCGCCTGCACGCTCAGATCCCACCAGCGGTTATCAAACGCATAGCGCGCCAGCTGGGCTTTTTCATCCGTCGTGCGGCTGGTCACCAGGTTGGCCCACTCGCTGCGCGCGGTGTTATCCAGATTCCAGTACATCAGCTCGCGCACGCGCGCCATCTCCGGCCCCTGCGTCAGCGTCGGGCTAGCGTTGGCGGGCGCCTTGTCGATCCTGAGCGTGTACTCCTCACCCAGGCGCTGCGCTGCCACCATCGGGTAGAATCCGCGCTGCTGCATCAGCGCGTGCAGGATCGCTTTGGCTTCCTCCTCGCGGCCGCGCTCCAGCAGCAGATCCGCCTGCCAGTAGCGCCACTCGTCTTTCTCTTTGGCATCCATCGGCAGGCGAGCAAGCCAGGTATTTAGCCCGTGGCGATCGCCCGTTCCCAGCGCCATGCGCACGCGGCGCTCAACGAGCGAGGTGGAATTAGAGCGCATGATCGCATCGTCGCGCCAGCGGGCCTGCTCGTCGGTCACGTCAGTGCCCATCAGCCGCCACGCCACGATGTCGCGCAGCTCCTGGGTTTGATCGTCATTAAGCTGCTGCGCCTGCACCAGCTGCGGGATCATCAGCCGCGCGTTTTCGACATCGTCACGCGCCACGCTGGTAAAGGCGACCGCCGCCATCTGGCGGGTAAAGTCGGTCGCGCCCGTGGTGCGGGCAAAGGTCAGCACCGAGTTGGGATCGTTCGCCAGCCCGATGACGGCGGTGGAAATGGTTTGATAGTCCGGCGGCATCTGCCCGGCCAGCGCGGTCACCAGACGCGTGTTGCCGGCCTTCATCGCCAGACGAATGCGCTCAAGGTAGGCCAGCGGGTCCTGCTTGCCGGAGGCGCGCCAGGCACCAAACAGCGAATCACAGGCGTTGGGCTGGCTTTTGCCGGTTAACCACAGATCCTTCGCCCCTGCCCAGGCCTCATCCTGCTGGCCGGTGGCCCATTTCGCGTAGTAATAGTTACACTGCGCCTCGGTTGAGCCCGGCTTTTCCGGGCTAAAGGCCAGCAGCCCGCGCCAGTCTTCACGGCGCGCCAGCTCGTTCACGAAGCGGGACTTCAGGGTGCGCGCGGGCGGCAGGGTCGGATTCGCCTGGATAAAATTGTTGACGGTGACGGTCGGTTGATTCATGAGATCGTCAGTAATCTGGCGATACTCGAGATACGGGTACAGCGGATAATCTTTTAGCGTCGGCATCAGCGCCTGAACGGTATCCATCTGCCTGCTGTCCCAGGCCTGCTTGATCTGGGCGTAGCGGCTGCGCTGTTCATCCAGTGAATCGGCATGCACCGCCTGGCTCACCGCCATCACGCATACGCTGGCCGCCAGCAGACGCCAGACCACCTGTTTGGCTTTTTCCACAAGCTCTTCCTCATTGTTTTTTCATCAATTGCAGCGTCTTGCCGCGTCAAAGTCTTATCAACTTATGCTAACCAGGCATCCGGCAACGCGCCACGTTACGGACACTTTTTTACCTTTCCTGCGCGTTTTAACACTCCCGACGTTCCTGGCTGGGATTAGGGCGGGAAAAAGGCTACACTTCGAGGCTGAAATTCCTTCTCATCACGATAAAAGAGGCGAAGTCCAACGTGGCTCAATTCGTTTATACCATGCATCGTGTCGGCAAAGTGGTACCGCCGAAACGTCATATTCTTAAAAATATCTCGCTGAGCTTCTTCCCGGGCGCAAAAATCGGTGTTCTGGGTCTCAACGGTGCCGGTAAGTCCACCCTGCTGCGCATCATGGCGGGCATCGATACAGACATCGAAGGTGAAGCCCGCCCGCAGCCCGGCATCAAAATTGGCTACCTGCCGCAGGAGCCGCAGCTTAATCCGGAACATACCGTTCGCGAATCCGTCGAAGAAGCGGTTTCCGAAGTGGTTAACGCGCTGAAAGGCCTTGATGAAGTGTATGCCAAATACGCCGAGCCGGATGCGGACTTCGACAAGCTGGCCGCGCAGCAGGGCAAGTTTGAAGAGATTATCCAGGCGCACGACGGCCACAACCTGAACGTGCAGCTGGAGCGCGCGGCCGACGCCCTGCGTCTGCCGGACTGGGATGCAAAAATCGCGAACCTCTCCGGTGGTGAGCGCCGCCGCGTGGCGCTGTGCCGCCTGCTGCTGGAAAAACCGGACATGCTGCTCCTCGACGAACCGACTAACCACCTGGATGCGGAATCCGTGGCGTGGCTGGAGCGCTTCCTGCACGACTTCGAAGGCACCGTGGTGGCGATTACCCACGACCGTTACTTCCTCGACAACGTAGCGGGCTGGATCCTGGAGCTGGACCGCGGCGAAGGTATTCCGTGGGAAGGGAACTACTCCTCCTGGCTGGAGCAGAAAGATCAGCGTCTGGCGCAGGAAGCTTCTCAGGAAGCGGCGCGTCGCAAGTCTATTGAGAAAGAGCTGGAGTGGGTTCGTCAGGGCGCGAAGGGCCGTCAGTCTAAGGGTAAAGCCCGTCTGGCACGCTTCGAAGAGCTGAACAGCACCGAATACCAGAAACGTAACGAAACCAACGAACTGTTTATTCCGCCTGGAGCACGTCTGGGGGATAAAGTGGTTGAAGTGACCAATCTGCGCAAGTCCTACGGCGACCGCCTGCTGATCGACGATCTGACCTTCTCGGTACCGAAAGGCGCGATTGTGGGCATCATCGGCCCGAACGGCGCGGGTAAATCGACCCTGTTCCGCATGATGTCCGGCCAGGAACAGCCTGACAGCGGCTCGATCACCCTGGGTGAAACCGTGAAGCTGGCCTCCGTTGACCAGTTCCGCGACGCGATGGACAACAGCAAAACCGTGTGGGAAGAAGTGTCCGGCGGTCTGGATATCATGCGTATCGGCAACACCGAGATGCCAAGCCGCGCCTACGTTGGCCGCTTCAACTTCAAGGGCACCGACCAGGGCAAACGCGTGGGCGAGCTGTCCGGCGGCGAGCGCGGTCGTCTGCATCTGGCGAAGCTGCTGCAGGTGGGCGGTAACGTACTGCTGCTCGATGAACCAACAAACGACCTGGACATTGAAACCCTGCGCGCGCTGGAAAACGCCCTGCTGGAGTTCCCGGGCTGCGCGATGGTTATCTCGCACGACCGCTGGTTCCTTGACCGTATCGCGACCCACATTCTGGACTACCAGGACGAAGGTAAGGTGGAGTTCTTCGAAGGCAACTTCACCGAATACGAAGAGTACAAGAAACGCACGCTGGGCGCGGACGCGCTGGAGCCGAAGCGTATCAAGTACAAGCGTATAGCGAAATAAGTGCCCACTGCCGGGTGGCGCTAACGCTTACCCGGCCTACGGTTCTGCGCTGTTTGTAGGCCGGGTAAGGCGAAGCCGCCACCCGGCTTTTTTATTTCCCCACGTAATACCGCTTCACCTCGTCAAACTGCATCGCAAAGTCGATATAGCTCATCAGCGCGGGCGAGTTTAGCTTGCGGCTCGGATAGGCTAACCACAGCTCGTTTCCCTCCACGCCCCACTCCGGCAGCACCTGCACCAGCACACCCTTTTCGATCTTATCCTCCAGCAGAAACGCGGGTAAGAGCGTGATCCCCGCGCCTGCGATGGCACACTCGCGGGCGTACACCAGATTATCGGTCATATGGGCGTTATCCGGCAGATAGCGGTAATCCTCGCTCTCGCTTCGCAACAGCCATTCGGACCAGGCCTTGTGGGTAATCGAGCGGTGCTCCACCAGTTGACGCGGATGGATCAGCGGCTCCCGGCGCGCCAGGTAGTCCGGCGAGGCGAGCATATAGCGCGGGCAGTGGCCGATCATCCGGCCGATCAGCGAGGAGTCCTGCGGCTTGCCGGTGCGCAGCGCCACGTCGAAGCCGGACTCTACCAGGTCGACCACGTCGTCAGAGATGGAGACGTCCAGCGACACGTCCGGATAGCGGCGCTGAAACTCGGCGTTGAGGTGCGCCAGCAGGGTCGCGCCGATCCCCGCCGGGCAGGTGATTCTGAGCCGCCCGCTGGGGTTCTCGCGCAGACGCTGGATGACGTACTCCGCCCGCTCGCTGGCCGCCAGCATCTCGCGGCAGTGCACCAGATAGTGCTCGCCCGCGAACGTCAGGTTCAGCCTGCGCGTGGTGCGGTTAAGCAAGCGAATCCCGATCTGCTGCTCAAGCTGGCTGATCCGCTGGCTGACGCTCGATTTCGGCAGTTCCGCCCTCTGCGCCGCGGCGGTAAAGCTCCCCATCTCCGCCACCAGCGCGAACAGCGCCATGTCCTGCAGCTGTTTAAACATGATTGTTCATCCTGTGCGAACGCTTCGTTCTCGATTGTCCATCTTATCACGCCATCGCTCGCTTTATAGACTAGCCTCAACAAACGCATTCCACCGAGGAGCACACCATGTCAGTTAAAGCCATCGCCGTTAATCCTGAAAATCCTACTGATTTTATTGAGATTTCCCAACCCATGCCGCAGCCGGGCGAGCACGATCTGCTCGTTGAGGTCAAAGCCGTTTCCATTAATCCGGTCGATACCAAAGTGCACGCGGGGATCGCCAAAAGCGGCCTGAACGAGCCGCGCATTCTCGGCTGGGATGCGAGCGGGTTCGTCAAAGCGGCGGGCGCGAGCGTCACCGGATTCAAGCCGGGTGACGAAGTGTGGTACGCCGGTGACATCACGCGTCCGGGGAGCAACGCCACCCACCAGCTGATTGACGCGCGCATCGTCGGGCACAAGCCTGCCAGCCTCGGCTGGGCCGCCGCCGCCGCGCTGCCGCTGACCGCCCTCACCGCTTGGGAAGGACTGTTCGAGCGGCTGAATATTCAGGATGCCGGATCGGACAAAACGCTGCTGATCGTCGGCGGCGCGGGCGGCGTGGGATCCCTTGCGATCCCGTTTGCAAAGCACAACAGCAGGGTCAGGGTGATCGCCACCGCGTCGCGGGAAGATTCAGCCCGGTGGTGTCGCGATCGCGGCGCGGATCTGGTCGTAAACTATCGCGATCTGCAGGGCGAGCTGGCAAAGCAGGGCATTACGTTCGTTGACTACATTTTCATCCTCAACGACACGGACGGCCACTGGGATGCGGTCAGCGAGCTGATTGCGCCGCAGGGGCATATCTGCTCCATCGTTGAGAATGAACATCCGCTGAATCAGGACAAGCTGAAATCCAAATCCGCCGCGCTGCACTGGGAATTTATGTATACCCGCAGCATGTACCAGACGGCGGATATGGCGCGTCAGGGCGAGATCCTCAATGAGGTGGCGAAGCTGGTGGATAACGGCGTGGTGGAAAGCTCGCTCAGCGAAACGCTGCACGGGCTGAGCGTGGAAAGCATCCGTGAAGCGCACCGTAAGGTGCTGGAGGGGCATATGCGGGGAAAAGTGGTGGTTGAGTTTTAAGTTGCTTGCTCCCCTCACCCCGTCCCTCTCCCCGTAGGGGCGAGGGGGAAAAGACGGCTCAGTGCAATCCCCTCTCCCCTATGGGGAGAGGGTTAGGGTGAGGGGTGACGGGTGACGGATCGTTTTTACCCCTGCTCTCCCATCATCTCCCGCACCAGCTCGACGCAGCGCAGGAATCGGCTGTCGTAGTCCGACTCCTCAACGTGCACAAACTGCACGTTGTTCTCGTTGAGCATCTCAACCAGCATGGTCTGGAACTCTTTTCTGTCCACCGAGCTGCCGAGGCTGCGCATGCCGTCGGCGACCCACGGGGTGTTGTTCTCCAGCAGGATCACCAGGTCGAAGCGGTATTCGTCGATCAGCGCCTGCACGAACGGATGCTCGCGCCCTTCGTATTTTTTGCAAAACGCCTGGGTAGTGACGAAATCGGTGTCGATAAACGCCACTTTGTTCGCGTATTTCACCGCAAAATCAATGTACTGCGCGTGACCAAGCGCGATCTTGTCGTAATCAGAATACTGCAGCGCCATTTCGTCGCCGCCAAGGTGCGAGAAGACGTAGTCGCGCCCGTACTCCCACGCGCTGGTGGTGTTGAAGATGTTGGCAAGCTTGTTGACCAGCGTCGATTTGCCGCTCGATTCGCCGCCCAGAATGGCAACCGTGCGCACGAAGAACGGCTTCACCTCGGTGGGAATGTAGTCCCAGTAGCGGAACGGGTTTTCGCGGATCTGCGCCCCGCTGATGTTCATAAAGGTGCGCTTCGGATCGATCAGCACGGTTTCTATGCCCAGGTGCTCGCGGAACTGCGGCGCGTCGGACTCTTCGGAGGTATAGATCCAGTTAGGGGCGATCCCCTTCTCTTCCATAAACGCTTTTACGCCGTTGCTCCACACGTCCCAGCCGTGGGGATACGGCTCCATGCCCTCTTCGTTAAAGGCATGAATGCGAATGTTTTTCTGGTATTTAAACGTCTGGAGCAGCCAGCGCAGGCGGTCTGACACCGTGGGCTGCTGCGACATGGCGCTGTCTTCGAACAGCTGACGGTCGCGGGTTTCGTCGTAGCCCATAATGATGTGCAGCTCGTCGACCTGGCTACAGGCGCGCTGGATCAGATAAATATGCCCGGTGTGCAGCGGGTAGAACTTGCCGAACACCACGCCGATGTTCTTTTGGATGCGCGGAAACTCAAGCCCCAGAAAACGGTGCAACGCTTCCAGCTTTTGCGCGCTGGGGCTTTTGATTTTGGCGTTCAGGAGCTGGCTCAGGTAGCCCTTGGTCATGCCGCTGGCGTCCGCTACCTGCTGCAGGGTGCAGCCTTTCTGGCGAATGGCGGTCTTGAGATAGTCAAATGATGACATGAATTACGGTGCCTCCTGCAAAATCAAATTTACGTAATTATAAGTCGTCAAAGACATTTAACGCATCTGCGAGTTTCTTCACGCCGAAAACCTGCATCCCTTCCGGAATTTTCTTCGGCACGTTGGCGGCCGGAACGATCGCCCGACGGAAGCCGTGCTTCGCCGCCTCGGAGATACGTTCCTGCCCGCTCGGCACCGGGCGGATTTCACCGGCTAAGCCCACTTCGCCGAAGACCACTAGATCCTGCGGCAGCGGCCTGTCGCGCAGGCTGGAGACCATCGCCAGCAGCAGCGCCAGGTCCGCGCTGGTTTCGGTGACTTTGACGCCGCCGACCACGTTGACGAACACGTCCTGATCCGCCATCTGCAGCCCGCCGTGACGGTGCAGTACGGCCAGCAGGATCGCCAGGCGGTTTTGCTCCAGGCCGACCGCCACGCGCCGCGGGTTGCCCATCATCGACACATCCACCAGCGCCTGAATCTCGACCAGCAGCGGGCGCGTGCCCTCCCACAGCACCATCACCGAGCTGCCGGAGGTAATTTCATCCCCGCGGCTCAGGAAGATCGCGGACGGGTTGCTGACCTCGCGCAGGCCCTGCTCGGTCATCGCAAACACGCCCAGCTCGTTTACCGCGCCGAAGCGGTTCTTGTGGCTGCGTAGGGTGCGGAAGCGGGAGTCCGCATCGCCGTCGAGCATCACCGAGCAGTCGATGCAGTGTTCAAGCACCTTCGGTCCGGCCAGCGAGCCGTCTTTGGTGACGTGGCCGACCATCACGATCGCCACGCCGCGCGTTTTGGCGAAGCGCGTCAGGTAGGCGGCGGTTTCGCGCACCTGCGCCACGCTGCCCGGCGAGGACTGAATGTCCGCCATGTGCATGACCTGAATGGAGTCGATCACCATCAGCTTCGGCTGCTCTTCCTCGGCAATCATGCAGATCTGCTCGATGCTGGTTTCCGAAAGCATGTTCAGGTTGCCGGTCGGCAGGCCCAGACGGTGCGCGCGCATCGCCACCTGCTGTAAGGACTCTTCGCCCGTGACGTACAGGGTTTTCATCTGCTCGGCGAGCTTGCACAGCGTTTGCAGCAGCAGGGTCGATTTACCGGCGCCCGGGTTACCGCCGATCAGAATCGCGCTGCCCGGCACCACGCCGCCGCCGAGCACGCGGTCAAACTCCTTGAACCCGGTGGAGAAGCGCGGCAGCTCTTCGAGGCTGATGTCGGAAAGCTTCTGCACCTTCGACACGCCGGCATTTCCCGCATAGCCGCTGAGGCGCTCGTTGCGGGCCACGCTCGGCGAAGCCGCCACGCCGCGCACTTCGGTGATGGTGTTCCAGGCATGGCAGGCGCTGCACTGCCCCTGCCAGCGCGGATAATCCGCACCACATTCATTACAGACAAATGCGCGTTTTGGAGCTTTCGCCACGGGTTACCTCGTTATTTCTGTGCGGCCTGCGTGCCGGGTGGCGCTTACGCTTACCCGGCCTACAAAGCAGACCGTTATTTCTGATTAATGCTGCCGGAGAGAATGCAGAACACCCCCATCAGGTCAGCGTGACGGATTGTTACTTCCGTCTTTTCATTCACTTTTGGCTTGGCGTGATAGGCGATGCCGAGCCCCGCCGCCTTGATCATCGGCAGATCGTTCGCGCCGTCGCCGATAGCGACGGTCTGCACGACCGGAATCTCATATTTTTCCGCCAGCCGGGTCAGCGTATTGGCTTTATATTGCGCGTCCACAACGTCGCCAATCACCTGGCCGGTCAGCTTGCCGTCCAGGATCTCCAGCTCGTTCGCCACCACGGTGGTCAGACGCAGCTTGTCGCGCAGGTAATCCGCAAAGAAGGTGAAGCCGCCCGAGGCGATGGCCACCTTCCAGCCAAGCGTTTCGAGCTTCAGCACCAGCTGCGTCAACCCCGGCATCAGCGGCAGCTCATCGCGTACCTGGCGCAGAATGTTGGCGTCCGCCCCCTTCAGGGTTGCCACGCGCTGGCGCAGGCTGGCGGTGAAATCCAGCTCGCCGCGCATCGCACGTTCGGTCACTTCCGCTACCAGCTCGCCGCTGCCCGCCAGCTTCGCAATTTCGTCGATGCATTCGATTTGAATGGCGGTGGAGTCCATGTCCATCACCAGCAGGCCCGGGGTTTTCAGGTGCGGGATTTTGCCGAGCGGCGCAACGTCCAGACCGGCGTCGTGCGCCAGGCGCGTGGCGCGCTGCGTCAGGGAGCCCGCGAGGCGAATGACCTGATAGTCTTCCACGCACCAGGCGGCAACAATCACCATCGCCGCGCCCAGCATGCTTTGATATTGGGTCAGGCGCTGCTTATCCAACCCGCGGCCATACAGCAGCCAGCCGCTACGACCAGCGTGATAGTCGAGAGGCATCACCTCATCGCCACTTAGCGAGAGCGGCAATCCTGGCCATAAAGAGACATCCGTTGGCAGGTCGCACCAGGTAATGTTCGGCATTGAAGCTCCTGTAAATTCGTTCGCGCCGCAAGGTCAAGAGGGAAAATAACGCATGAGGCTACCCTGTAACCATCACTTCTGGCAACATTAAGCCGTAAATTTTCAGCAGGTGGAATATGGCTCGAGCAAAACTGAAATTCCGGCTTCATCGCGCCGTGATTGTCCTGATCTGTCTCGCACTATTGGTGTTGCTGATGCAAGGGGCGTCCTGGTTTAGCCAGAACCATCAACGTCAGCGCAACCCGCAGTTCGAGGAGCTGGCCCGCACGCTGGCGCGCCAGGTGACGCTCAACGTCGCCCCGTCGATGCGTACCGAAACGCCGGACGACAAGCGGATAGGCCAGGTGCTGCGCGAGCTTACGGAAAACAGCCGCATTCTCGACGCCGGCGTTTACGATGAGCAAGGCGACCTGATTGCCCGCGCGGGCGAGCACGTTGACGTGCGCGACAGGCTGGCGCTGGACGGTAAAAAAGCCGGGGGCTACTTCAACCAGCAGATCGTCGAACCTATTCAGGGGAAGAATGGTCCGCTGGGGTATTTACGCCTGACGCTCGACACCCACACCCTGCCGACCGAAGCCAAACAGGTCGATAACACTACCAATATTCTTCGCCTGATGCTGCTGCTTTCGCTGGCCATCGGCGTCGTGCTGGCGCGCACGCTGCTGCAGGGCAAGCGCACCCGCTGGCAGCAATCCCCCTTCCTGCTGACCGCCAGCAAATCCGTTCCGGAAGAGGAAGAGAGCGAGAAGAAGGATTAGTGATAAAGTAGGCAGATGATTCGGAATAAGGAAATCTGCCATGTCGACGCTACGCCTGCTCATCTCTGATTCTTACGATCCCTGGTTCAATCTCGCGGTGGAAGAGTGCATCTTCCGCCAGATGCCCGCCACGCAGCGGGTACTTTTTCTCTGGCGCAATGCGGACACGGTGGTCATCGGCCGCGCGCAAAACCCGTGGAAAGAGTGCAACACGCGGCGCATGGAAGAGGATAACGTCCGCCTCGCGCGCCGCAGCAGCGGCGGCGGCGCGGTGTTCCACGATCTCGGCAATACCTGCTTTACCTTTATGGCGGGCAAGCCGGAATACGATAAAACGATCTCTACCTCTATTGTGCTCAACGCGCTGAACGCGCTTGGCGTCACGGCGGAGGCCTCCGGGCGTAACGATCTGGTGGTCAAAACCGCCGAAGGCGATCGCAAAGTCTCCGGCTCGGCCTACCGCGAAACCATGGATCGCGGTTTTCACCACGGCACCCTGCTGCTGAATGCCGATCTGAGCCGTCTGGCAAACTACCTCAATCCAGACAAGAAAAAGCTTCAGGCAAAAGGCATCACCTCGGTGCGCGGCCGCGTGGCGAACCTGGTTGAGCTGCTGCCGGACATTACGCACGAGCAAATCTGCGAGGCTGTCCAGGAGGCTTTCTTTGCCCACTACGGTGAGCGGGTACAGGCCGAAGTGATTTCACCGGATAAGACGCCCGACCTGCCCAATTTTGCTGAAACCTTTGCGCGCCAGAGCAGCTGGGAGTGGAACTTCGGTCAGGCCCCGGCGTTTTCACATCTGCTGGACGAGCGCTTCACCTGGGGCGGCGTGGAGCTGCACTTCGACGTGGAGAAAGGCCATATCACCCGCACGCAGGTCTTTACCGATAGCCTGAATCCGGCACCGCTGGAGGCGCTGGCCATACGATTGCAGGGGTGTTTGTATCGGGCAGATAGGCTGCAGCAGGCGTGCGATATCTTAATTGCCGATTTTCCTGAACAGGAAAAGGAATTACGAGAATTATCCGCCTGGATATATCAGGCCATTAAATAAAAAATCCATCCCCTTCGTGTAAATACATGCGCAAATGTATTTACACACATTAGGAACGCTCAAAATTCAATGAAGAGTTCCTAATTATCTAAATTACAGGTTCCCTTAATAGAATCAGCTCGCTTGTATTATACAAGCGACTTTCCAAATAAATATATCCTATTTTTAATTTATGGTTAAGGAATAACAATGAAAAAAATCGCTATTGCGATGATTGTCGCGTTGACATCTACCGCTTCGCTCGCTGATTCCGTTGTGATGAAAGTAAAAGGCAAAATGAATAATGCCTCCTGTACCCCCACCTTAAGCAACGGCGGCGCCATTGATTTTGGCACCATTGCGCTGGACAAGCTCTCCCCGACCCAGACCAACCAGATGGGCCATAAAGACATGTCTTTAACCATCAACTGCCCGGCCGCCACCAAGGTTGCCTGGAGCATCGCCGACAATAAAGAGGACTCCAACGCCGCAAACGACCTGAGCTCCAGCGAGTTCGTCATCCGCGATGCAAAAGACAACGGCGGCGATGTCTACGGCGCAGGGACGACCTACGGCGTCGGCACCACCGCGGCGGGCGAGAAAATTGGCGCTTACGCCATCAGCACCCGCCTCAATGAAATTACCGCCAATGGCGCGCCGGCCCAGGCGATCTTTGCCCCGTCGTGGGTGAACAGCCAGGGTGAGTATATGTGGCGCAACCTGAATTCCGGCATTATTGCCAACGGAAATTCTGAAATCATGACGGCGACCCGCCCGGGAAGTATTTCACCTCTGCCAATCACCAATGTGGTTTACCCTTTCAAAGTGTCTCTGGCTATTGTTAATACGAATCGTCTGACCACAACTGACGAAGCGCAGCTGAGCGGCGAAACCACCATTACGCTTCTTTATCTCTAATTTCTGAGTACATGATATTTTCTCGGCGGAGTATTTCCGCCGTTTTAAGGTCAAATATAAATACATCCATAAATGTATTCATTGATCAGTTAATAATACTCAAACCGTAACGTAGAAAAACTAAATTCTTTATTACAGGAATGATCAATAGAATCAGCCCACTTGTTATTTTTGCAGTTAAAAGAATAGCAAGCGAAGTCGAGAATAATTTTATTCAAATATGCTCAACGATATTTCATGCTTTATGGTTAAGGAAAAACTATGAAAAAGCATCTTCTTGCTGCGGTATTATCTCTGACCGCAACGGCAGTATATGCAGATCCTACAGCAATGCTTAAAGTTCAGGGCTCGCTGACCACCGCAGGCTGCGTACCGGAATTAACAAACGGCGGTCTGGCCAATTTTGGTGAAGTGGGCCTGGACTCGCTCTCTTCAGCCGTGCCTTACCAGGCCGGTCATAAAAACATGACGCTGACCATCAAGTGCCAGTCCGCCACGCGCGTTGGCTGGGCGATTAACGACGATCGTCCAGACTCCAACCTGGGTGCGAAAACCCTGGCCAGCGAGTTTTACATCGAAAACGGTACCGCAAACGGCGTGAGAGCCACTGGCGCCATGATGAGCGGCGTTGGCAAAACCAGCGCGGGTGAACGAATCGGCGGCTACGCTGTGTCTACCGATATCTCTTCCGTAACTGCCGACGGTGCTCCGGTGCAGGCTATCGGCAGCACCCTGTACAAGGGCGGCGTGATCAGCAGCAAAAGCTGGATCAACATGTGGGCAACCGGCATCCTGTACAACAACGGCACTGACGTCATGAGCGTCTCCGCCTTGGGCGAACGCGCGCCGCTGGCGTTCACCACCGCCAGCTTCCCGCTGAAGATCGCACTGGCTATCGGACCAAGCAAAAACCTCACCCTGACGGATAAAACCGAACTTGATGGTCAATCCACCATCACCCTGGTTTATCTCTGATTTAGACCTTCTCTGCAAACTCCTCGCGTTCTGAGAGGAGTTTTTTTTACTTCGCCAAACCTGTGAACGCTATGTCTACTAATCTGAAATCGCTCTATTTACTGCCTGCGCTCTTTGCCACCCTGTCGCCTTCACTGTTTGCCGCCGGCATGGTGCCTGAAACCACCCTGTTGATGATTGAAGAAGCCAGCCATGGCGGCGTGATGAACGTCAAAAACACCGACACCATTCCTACCCTGCTCTATACCACCATTGTCGATCCTGATGGCGACGCCGGGGTAAAGCTCAGCGTTACTCAACCTCTGGTCAGGCTTGAGCCAGGACAGGAGCAGCAGGTTCGCTTCATCCTTGAAACCGACCAGCCGCTGACCGTCGAACACTACAAGCGCGTGATTTTCGAGGGCATCCCGCCAAAAACCAGCGATAAGAAGGTGAAGGTGGGGATCAACCTTCGTCAGAGTTTGCCGGTGCTCATTCATCCTGAAACCCTGCCCGTTGTCACCGATGCCTGGACGCTGCTCACCTGGTCCATGGCGGGAAAAGAGGTGCAGGTAAAGAACAGCTCACCGTACGTTGTTCGCTTCAACACCAGCGTGACGCTTTTGCCTTCGCGCACGGAAGGCGTTCTGAACAAAACGTTCATCCTGCCGGGCGAAACCATGAAGGTGGAGATGGATAAGCCTGCCGGTAGCGCAGACAACGCCGTGGAATTTAGCCCGGCCAGCCGATACGGGATCGAAGTGGATAACTACACCGCTCCGCTTAAGCGTTAATTGACGGAGAGGCGTTGGTGAAGGGATTCTCTGTGCAAAACAGGCTAAGGCAGACGGCTTTAGCCTCAGCCTGTCTGCCCGTCTTTACGCTGCACGCAGCCGAACTGGACTTTAATACCGATATTTTGACGAACCGCGGTATCAGTACCAACCTTGCCCACTATTTCTCAGAGGCGCAGCGTTACCTGCCCGGTAAACATGCGCTGCAGGTCAAAATCAACGGCGTGGATAAAGGCACGCTGGTTGTCGAGATTGGTGAAGAGGGTCATCTCTGTGCGGATAACGATTTCACCGCAGCAACCGGCCTGCTGCCGCTGAAAAGCAGCCCGGAAGAGACGTGCCACGACCTGCTGAAGGATTACCCTTCGGCGACGATTACCCCGCAGCCAAATTCCGATTCTATTGAGCTGTTCGTCCCCGCCGAAGCAATGGATAACGGATTCTACTCTGCAAAATACTATGCGTATGGCGGGGTCGCGGGCCTGATCAACTACAGCGCGTTCAGCAACTACAACCAGTTCGGCAGCGGCGGCAGCAGCGCCTATTCGCAGGGGAATATCGGCACCGGCATTAACGTTGCCAACTGGACCCTGCGCAGTAATTACATTCTCACGGATGATAACGGCCAGCGCAGCGCAGAAAATCTTTATACCTATGCCGAGCACGTCTTCGAAGACCGCAAGGTGCGCGCGCAGGTTGGCGAGATCAACGTCAGCTCAGCGCTCTTTAGCGGAGCACAAATCACCGGTCTTCAGCTCATGCCCGAAACGGGGCTGCAGCCGAATATCCCGTCGACAACCATTACCGGCATCGCCCGGAGCAATCAGGCCCGCGTGGAGATCCGCCAGTCCGGGCAGGTTATCTACTCGTCGATGGTCAACGCGGGCCCGTTCACCCTGACGGACGTGCCGGTGGTGCGTAGCAATAGCGATCTCGACGTCTGCGTCATTGAAACCAATGGCGCAACCACGCGGTTTACGGTTCCGGCATCGTCGCTGAATCTCGCCGGATTAACCCGCACCGAGGGGCTGAGTATGTCACTGGGACGGGTTCGCGACGGCGGCAGTACGGATACCACGCCGTGGGTGTTCAACGTCTCAACCGGAACGCGACTCGCCCCGCAGCTTTCCGGCGTTACCGCAGGCGTGCTGGCGGAAAAGTACCAGGCGGCTGGCGGCATGCTGGAGTGGTCAGTCAACGAAGACTGGATGGTCTCCACCACGATGTTGATGAGCCAGTCTGATTTTTACGGCTCCCAGCGCGGCGGCAAGGCCGAAATGATGAGTAATCTTCTTCTCCCCTCGCAGCTCTCGCTGGGGATCAGCGCCTCCCGCTACCAGGGTGATTTCCGGGAATTTACCGAGGCGATGGATGAGGGTGCGCTAAGCGCCCAGAACGCGTGGAGCGCAAACCTCGGCTGGAGCCACGACCTGCTCGGCGCGGTGTCATTGCAGTACAGCGCGACGTCAGGCTATGAGCAGGGGGATGACTCGCGCTACGTGATCGCCTCGTGGAGCAAGAGCATCGACCACGCGTCCCTCTCGGTGAACTGGCAGCACGCCATGAACAGCAGCAGTGGCGACACCAACCAAAGCCAGGATGATGACCTGTTTTATGTCAACCTCAACCTGCCTTTGGGCGATGACCGCATCAGCACCTATATGCGCAGCCAGGGTGAAAATAAGACCTACGGCACTCAGGTCAGCGGGAACGTCAGCCAAAACGTGAGCTACTCCCTCTCGGCCGATCGCGATCATAAAGATAAAAGCAACGCCTTCTACGGCAACCTCAGCTCTAACCTGCATTACACGCAGCTTGGCCTTTCAGCCGGAATGAGCGACGGGGATCAGCGCAACTACAGCACCTCCTTAAGCGGCGGGATCGCCCTTCACCGCCACGGCATGACCTTTACCCCTTATCCAATCAAAGAGACCTTTGGCATTGCGCGCCTGAGCGAGCCCGAGAGCGGAATCGAAATCACCACGCCGGACGGCACCGTCTGGACCGACTACTGGGGCCAGGCCGTGGTGCCCGGGCTGCGTGAATGGCAAAAATCACAGATTGTGATTAACGCGGGATCGCTGCCAAAAGGGATGGATCTGTCGAACGGCATTCAGTCCGTCTCGGCGGCGTACGGCTCGTTTGCGCAGGTCGACTTCAGGGTGCTGAACACCCGCCGCGTCCTGCTGGAGGTCAAACGAGAGAGCGGCGAGTGGCTGGAGCGCGGGCTGAGCATCGTCGACAGCAGCAGTCATTACGTCGTCAGCGTGATGGATAACGGCATCGTCTTTATCTCCGACGCGTCTGACTCTCCTGCGCTTTACGTTGTTGACGACAGGATGAACAGAATTTGCGAAATCCACTATTCGCTGAGCGATGAGAAGGATAAGGAAGCGTATTACGAAAAAGCACAGGGCGTGTGCCGGTGAAGCTGGCCAACTTCAGCCGCGGCGCGGAGCCCGCAGGATTCACTTCCGGGTGATGAACCCGAGCGAATAAAAAGAAAATCAGTAAAACAGAGTCGCTGTACCGATGTAATGAACTGCTCATTTAACTCTATGTTAAGGAAAAAACATGAAAAAGAGTCTTCTCTTTGCCGCACTGGCGATGGCCGCCTCGTGCGCCCAGGCTGACGAAGCCGCCGTCCTGAGGGTGCAGGCCTCGCTCACAAGCCTGCCCTGCACGCCGGAGCTGAGTAATAACGGCGTGGTCGATTTTGGCCGCGTCCAGGTTGGCGAGCTGTCGCAAACCCAGGCAACGCAGTTGGGTGAGAAAAGCCTGAACCTGACCATCACCTGCCCGACCCCGACGAAAGTCGGCTGGAGCATTGCCGATAACCGCACCGAAACCAACGCCAGCACCGGCGGCAACACCAATCTGAAAGTGATGAATGCCACGGCCAACGGCAACGCCCTGCTCGGCACCACGTCCACCTTCGGCCTGGGCAAGACCCACGACGGCAAAAACATCGGCGCTTACGCTATTTATACGCGTACGGCTGAAGTCACCGCGAACGGCGCGTCTGCCGAACCTATCCGCACGGCCGCCACGGCGGTAAGAGGCGTTAACCGCTGGCAGAAAACCACCACGGGAACAATCGCGAATAAGGATTTGGGGCTGATGAGCGTCGCGCGCACGGGGAAAACCGAGCCGATGTCGGTCACGCGCGTCACCTTCCCGCTTAACGTCTCGCTGGCGGTAGAAAGTCTTAAGAAGCTCTCGTTAACGGAACGCACCGAGTTTGATGGTCAGGCAACCATCAGCGTGGTGTACCTGTAATGAGAAACCGGGCGGCGAAGGCCGCCCGGCAGCACAACGTTACTCTTTATCGCCCAGCAGAACGGATTCCAGCGCGATTTTGATCATGTCGTTGAAGGTGGTCTGACGCTCCGCAGCGGTGGTCTGCTCGTGGGTACGGATATGGTCAGAGACGGTGCAGATGGTCAGCGCCTTCGCACCAAACTCCGCCGCCACGCCGTAGATACCCGCCGCTTCCATTTCCACGCCCAGGATGCCGTACTTCTCCATCACGTCGAACATTTCGCCGTCCGGGGAGTAGAACAGGTCGGCAGAGAACAGGTTGCCTACGCGCGCGTCAACGCCCAGCGCCTTCGCCGCGTCAACCGCGTTGCGCACCATGTCGAAGTCCGCGATGGCGGAGAAGTCGTGATCCTTAAAGCGGATACGGTTGACTTTAGAATCGGTGCACGCGCCCATGCCAATAACCACGTCGCGCAGCTTAACGTCCATACGCACCGCGCCGCAGGAGCCCACGCGGATAATTTTCTTCACGCCGAAGTCGGTGATCAGCTCTTTGGTGTAGATGGAGCAGGACGGGATACCCATGCCGTGGCCCATGACGGAAATTTTGCGGCCTTTGTAAGTCCCGGTGAAGCCCAGCATGCCGCGAACGTTGTTCACTTCACGCACGTCTTCGAGGAAAGTTTCCGCAATGTGCTTCGCGCGCAGCGGGTCGCCCGGCATCAATACGACGTCAGCGAAATCACCCATTTCTGCATTAATGTGAGGAGTTGCCATCTTCAGTTCCTTTTCATTTGAGTTTTTTTTGCCCGGTGGCGCTTCGCTTACCGGGCCTACGGTTTTGTAGGCCGGGTAAGGCGCAGCCGCCACCCGGCAATGACCTCAGAACATAGCCTTGCCATATTCCATGTCAGACGTACCAAAGTATTTCGCAATCGTCTGGCCGATATCCGCGAAGGTTTCACGGTGACCGAGCGAGCCAGGCTTCACTTTCGGGCCGTACACCAGCACCGGAATGTGCTCGCGGGTGTGGTCGGTACCGGTCCAGGTTGGGTCACAGCCGTGGTCGGCGGTCAGGATCAGAATGTCATCTTCACCCACCAGCTCCATCAGCTCCGGCAGACGGCGGTCGAACAGCTCCAGACCGGCAGCATAGCCCGCCACGTCGCGACGGTGGCCCCAGGAGGAGTCGAAGTCCACGAAGTTGGTGAAGACAATGGTCTTGTCGCCCGCTTCCTTCATCTCTTTGATGGTCGCATCAAACAGCGCGTCCAGACCGGTCGCCTTCACTTTTTTGGTGATGCCGCAGTTGGCGTAGATATCCGCGATTTTACCCACGGAGACCACGTGGCCGTCTTTCTCTTCGACCAGCTTCTGCAGCACGGTTGGCGCCGGTGGCTCAACGGCCAGATCGTGACGGTTACCGGTACGCTGGAAGTTGCCCGCCTTGTCGCCGATAAACGGACGCGCGATCACGCGGCCAATGTTGTAGCCGCCTTCGGTCAGCTCTTCACGGGCGATTTCGCACAGCTCGTAGAGTTTATCCAGGCCGTAGGTCTCTTCGTGGCAGGCAATCTGGAACACGGAGTCAGCGGAGGTGTAGAAAATCGGCTTGCCGGTTTTCATGTGCTCTTCGCCGAGCTCGTCCAGGATCACGGTGCCGGAAGAGTGGCAGTTGCCGAGGTAGCCCGGCAGGTTGGCGCGCTTAACCAGCTTGTCCAGCAGCTCCTGCGGGAAGCTGTTCTGGTGATCGGAGAAGTAGCCCCAGTCGAACAGCACCGGCACGCCGGCGATTTCCCAGTGGCCGGACGGGGTGTCTTTGCCGGAAGAGAGCTCGTGCGCCCAGGCGTATGCGCCCACCACTTCCGCGCTCCCGTCCATACCGGCTGCGATTTTACCGGTAGAACCTTCGTGCGCCTTGACCAGGCCGAGACGGGTCAGGTTTGGCAGATTCAGCGGGCCCTTGCGGCCGTTGTCCGCTTCGCCTTTCGCACAGGCTTCCGCGATGTGGCCCATGGTATCGGAACCCACGTCGCCAAAACGTTCTGCATCTTCGGTTGCGCCGATGCCGAATGAGTCCAGCACCATAATAAATGCACGTTTCATAATTGTTCTCCGTACTCAGTGCTTAAAAAATAGGGATCAGATCAGTATACAGTCATTCGGTGATGCGACGATAGACGCAAGGCGTGCTTTCAGGCGCTTTATCGTCAAGCTTAATTGCCGCTTTCACCGCTTTCGCCGCGTCCTGCCAGCTGGCCTCGTCCTTCGCGTGGATCACCGCCAGCGGACGCTGGCCGTCAACGCTGTCGCCAAGACGGGCCATATCGGTAAAGCCGACGCTGTAATCAATGGTATCCGACGCCTGACGACGGCCGCCGCCCATGGAAACAACCGCCATGCCGAGCGCGCGGGTGTCCATCGCGGACACAAAGCCTTCGCTGTCCGCGTACACCGCCTTGCTGAGCATCGCGGTTGGCAGGTATTTGGCGTAGTTTTCGACAAAGTCGGTCGGGCCTTTTTGCGCCGCCACCATGCGGCCGAAGATCTCCGCCGCCTTACCGTTGTCCAGCACCGCCTGAAGCCTGGCGCGCGCGTCCGCGTCGTCGTTGGCCAGCTTGCCGGAGATTAGCATCTCAACGCACAGCGCCATGGTGACGTCGAGCAGACGCGGGTTGCGGTATTCACCCGTCAGGAACTGCACGGCTTCGCGCACTTCAACGGCGTTACCGGCGCTGGAGGCCAGCACCTGGTTCATGTCGGTCAGCAGGGCGGTCGTACGCACGCCCGCACCGTTGGAGACGCCCACAATGGCTTCAGCCAGTGCGGCAGAGAGTTCATAGGTTGGCATAAACGCGCCGCTGCCCACCTTCACGTCCATCACCAGCGCGTCCAGCCCTTCCGCCAGCTTTTTCGCCAGAATCGAGGCGGTGATCAGCGGGATGGAGTCAACGGTGGCGGTAATGTCGCGCGTGGCGTAGAAACGCTTGTCTGCCGGAGCAAGAGAGCTGGTCTGGCCGATAATCGCCACGCCAACGTCTTTAATAATGTCGCGGAAGCGGCTGTCGTCCGGGAAGATATCGAAGCCCGGAATGGCTTCCAGCTTGTCGAGCGTGCCGCCCGTATGGCCCAGGCCGCGCCCGGAAATCATTGGAATGTAACCGCCACAGGCGGCCACCATCGGGCCAAGCATCAGCGACGTGACGTCGCCCACGCCGCCGGTGGAGTGTTTATCAACAATCGGGCCGTTGAGGTTAAGGCTTTTCCAGTCCAGAACGGTTCCTGAATCTCGCATCGCCATGGTCAGCGACACGCGCTCGGGCATCGACATATCGTGGAAGAAGATGGTCATCGCCAGGGCGGCAATCTGCCCTTCAGAGATGGTGTTATCACGAATGCCGTTGATAAAGAAGCGGATCTCTTCGTCGCTTAATGCATGACCATCACGTTTTTTACGAATAATTTCTTGTGCGAGAAACACGGTAACCTCCATGCGGAATCGGGGGAATTGTGGCGGGTGGCGCTGCGCTCACCCGCGCTGCGATCCGGTAGGCCGGGCAAGCGCAGCGCCACCCGGCAATTCAAACTTAGTAGCTGCTTGCGCTCTTGCCGTCGCCGTGGCCCAGCGCTTTCAGCAGGCTTGCCAGCAGGCTGGATGCGCCGAAGCGGTAGTGGCGGGCATCTGCCCAGTCGGCGCCGAACAGTTCGTCCGCGATCGCCAGGAACTGCTGCGCGTCTTCCGCGGTGCGCACGCCGCCCGCCGGTTTGAAGCCAACGGTTTTCGAAACGCCCATATCGCGGATGACTTCCATCATGATGCGCGCGCTTTCCGGCGTCGCGTTTACCGGCACTTTACCGGTAGAGGTTTTGATGAAGTCTGCACCCGCTTTGATGGAGATTTCAGACGCTTTGCGAATCAGCGCCTCTTCTTTCAGCTCGCCGGTTTCGATGATCACCTTCAGCAGCACGTTTGCCGCCGCGCACGCGTCTTTACAGGCTTTCACCAGGTCAAAGCCCACCTGCTCGTTGCCGGCGATCAGCGCGCGGTACGGGAACACTACGTCAACTTCGTCTGCGCCGTAGGCAATCGCCGCGCGGGTTTCTGCCAGCGCAATCTCGATGTCGTCGTTACCGTGCGGGAAGTTAGTCACGGTTGCAATACGCACCTCCGGCGTGCCCTGCTCGTTCAGGGTTTTACGCGCGACAGGGATAAAACGCGGGTAAATGCAGATAGCGGCGGTGTTGCCGACGGGGGTTTTCGCCTGGTGGCACAGGGCGATGACTTTTTCATTGGTATCGTCATCGTTCAGGGTGGTCAGGTCCATCAGCTTCAGCGCGCGCAGGCTGCTTGCGGTTAAATCGGTCATAACATTCTCCAACGGCATCGCCGTATAAATTTTACCTTGCGGTCTGTGACTATTCTAACATCCAGCCGCACCTACACTTCGACATTCATCACAGTTAATGAAAACTTCGTGCAAATTTGCATTACTGTAATGAGATCGGCATCAAATTTTAATCCGATAACGGCTGCCTAAAACAGCGGTTACCCCTGTGGGATCAATAGCCCCGACGGGATCGCTTCTTAAAATTCTCGGCATCATCCGCAGAACGATAAAGGAAGCGAATATGTCCCACGCCAGCCCCGATGACATGCAGCAACGTTGCCAGCAAATTGTGACAAGCCCGACGTTGAGCCCCGAGCAGAAGCGTCATTTTCTGGCGCTGGAAGCGGAAAACAACCTACCCTACCCGGCGCTTCCGGCCGCAGCCCGCGCCGCGCTGGACGAGGGCGTTATCTGCGATATGTTCGAGGGACACGCGCCCTACAAACCGCGCTACGTCCTGCCCGACTACGCCAAATTCCTCGCGAACGGGTCAGACTGGCTGGAGCTGGAGGGGGCGCAGGATCTTGATGACGCGCTGTCGCTGCTCACCATCCTCTACCACCATGTTCCCTCCGTCACATCCATGCCGGTGTACCTGGGCCATCTGGATGCGCTGCTGCAACCGTATGTTAAAATTCTAACACAAGAAGAAATCGATGTTCGAATAAAACGTTTCTGGCGCTACCTGGACCGCACGCTGCCGGATGCCTTTATGCACGCCAACATCGGCCCGGAAGATACGCCTGTTACGCGCGCCATTCTTCGCGCCGATGCTGATCTAAAGCAGGTTGCGCCCAATCTGACCTTTATCTATGACCCGCAGATCACGCCGGACGATCTCCTGCTAAACGTCGCGAATAACATTTGCGAATGCAGTAAACCGCACGTATCTAATGGCCCGGTGAATGATAAAATTTTCACAAAAGGACGCTACGGCGTCGTTAGCTGTTACAACTCTCTGCCCCTCGCAGGCGGCGGCAGCACCCTGGTGCGCCTCAACCTGAAGGCGATTGCCGGGCGGAGCGAATCCGTCGAAGACTTCTTCACCCGCGCGCTGCCGCACTACTGCCAGCAGCAGATTGCGATCATTGATGCCCGCTGCGATTTCCTCTATCAGCAGTCCGGCTTCTTTGAGAATAGCTTCCTGGTGAAAGAGGGTCTGATCGACGCCGACCGTTTTGTGCCGATGTTTGGCATGTACAGCCTGGCGGAAGCGGTCAATACGCTGTGCGAAAAGGAAGGGATCGATGGACGTTACGGCAAGGACGAGCGGGCCAACGCGCTGGGCTATCGCATCAGCGAACAGCTCGCGGCGTTTGTCGACGAGACGCCGGTAAAGCACGGCTGGAAGCAGCGGGCGATGCTGCACGCGCAGTCGGGGATCAGCTCCGACCTCGGCACGACGCCGGGCGCGCGCCTGCCCTATGGCGATGAGCCCGATCCCATCAGCCACCTGCTGGCCGTTGCGCCGCACCATCAGTATTACCACGCCGGGATCAGCGACATTCTGACGCTGGAAGAGACGGTCAAGCGCAACCCGCAGGCGGTCGTCCAGCTTTGCCTGGGCGCGTTCAGGGCCGGAATGCGCGAGTTCACCGCTAACGTTGCCGGTAACGATCTGGTGCGCGTCACCGGGTACATGGTGCGTTTGTCGGATCTCGAGAAGTACCGCGAGGCGGGGTCGCGCACGAACACCACCTGGCTCGGCGAGGAGGCCGCGCGCAATACCCGCATTCTGGAGCGACAGCCGCGAGTGGTGAGCCATGAACAGCAGATGCGCTTTAGTTAGTCAGGTTATCCCGTTTTCCTGCGTGGACGGGCCGGGCAGCCGCCTGGCGCTGTTCCTGCAGGGGTGCAACCTGCGCTGTAAAACCTGCCATAACCCGTGGACAATCGGCCGCTGCAACGACTGCGGCGACTGCGTTCCCCACTGCCCGCACGACGCGCTAAACGTGCAGGCCGGCCGCGTCTGGTGGCAGGAGAGCCTCTGCCAGCAGTGCGATACCTGCCTGCACCTGTGCCGGCAGCAGGCAACGCCCATGGCGCAGCGCTACAGCGTTGAGGAGATCCTCGCGCAGATCCGCAAAGCCGCGCCCTTTATCGAAGGGATCACCGCGAGCGGCGGCGAAGCGACAACCCAGCTGCCGTTTTTGATCGCCCTGTTTTCAGCGATCAAAGCCGACCCTGCGCTGCGCCACTTAACCTGCCTGGTGGACAGCAATGGCCTGCTGAGCGAAACCGGCTGGCAGAAGCTCCTTCCGGTGCTTGACGGCGCGATGCTGGATCTCAAGGCGTGGGGCAGTGAGCATCACCGCTTCCTGACCGGGCGCGATAACCATCAGATCAAGCAGAGCATACGCTGGCTGGCCGATCGCCAGCGCCTCACCGAGCTGCGGCTGCTGGTGATCCCGGAACGGTGTGATTATCTGGACCATCTGTCCGCCCTGACGGCGTTTATCCGCGCGCTTGGGGGCATTCCGGTGCGCATTAACGCATTTCACGCCCACGGGGTTTACGGCGAGGCGGCGTCATGGCGCAGCGCCACGCCGGACGACGTGGAGCCGCTGGCGCGGGCGCTGGAAAAGCAGCAGATTAGGGTGATTCGTCCGGCGCTATACCTTTAGCGTGATGCCGAACGTTGCGCGGGTGTTTTCAAGCAGCGCGTCGGCAATCACATCCTCCGGCTCCTGTCGCAGTTCGCACAGTTCAGCAAACACGCGCGCGGCCCGTTCGGGGCGATTAGGCTGGCCCTGAAAGCCATTCAGCGGCATATCGGGGGCATCCGTTTCCAGCAGCAGCGCCGGGAGCGGGAGCTGTGCCATCACGTCGCGGGTTTTGCTGGCGCGAGGATAGGTGATGGTGCCCCCGACGCCAATTTTATAGCCCAGCTCAATAAACCGCTGCGCCTGCTGCAGGCTGCCGGAAAAGCCGTGCACGACGCCGGTTCGCGGCAGGTTCTGGCGCTTTAGGTGCATCGCCAGCTTATCGTGGGTGCGGCGGGAATGGAGGATCACCGGCAGATCGTGGCGCTTTGCCAGCCTGAGCTGCGCCTCAAGGATCGCTTCCTGACGCTCAAACTGCGGATCGTCCCGGTAGAGATCGAGGCCGATCTCGCCGATGGCAACGAGCTTGCCGTTCGGCGCGTTCAGCGCGTCATCCAGCCTGTCGATATCCTCATCGCGATGCTGTTCAATAACGATCGGATGCAGCCCCAGCGCCGCGTACAGCGCGTCGTGCTGCCGCGCGAGCTTAAGCACGCGCTCAAACCTGTCGGCCTGAATCGACGGCACAATGATGGCCCGCACGCCCGCCTGCGCCGCACGGTCGATACTGTTCGCTTCATCCCCCGTAAACGGCGGAAAGTCAAAGTGGCAGTGGGTGTCGACAAAGCGGTGCATTACGCCAGATCCTCGTTATCAAACGCGGTGTCGTTCGCCTGCGCGGCGTTAACCAGCGGCACGTCCAGCGCGTCGTTAGCCACCACCGCGGGCGGCGTGATGATCGTTTTATGCCGCCGGATCGGCGGCTGTGCTGCCAGCATTTTACCCACCGTCGCAAGGAAATAGCGCCCGCACAGCCGACCGGTTTTGTAGTCCTGGCGCAGCGCCGGGAGACGGCTGCCCAGCGCCATGCTGACCAGCGGCCTTGGCGGATAAATTTCAAAGATGCGCAGATTGCCCGGCGGTTTTTCGATAAAGCGCTGCATTTCGCCATAGCTGGACTCGTGCCGATGGGCGATATCCACCAGCGGCTGCAGGCTGCTGTCGCCCAGCCAGCGCTCCATACGCTTGAACCACTGCGGGGTGTAATACATTTGCGAAGGCACCGTGCGGATCACGACAATGGTTTTCGCGCCCCGCCGCGCCGCTTCCTGCACCGGCACCGCGTCGCTTATCCCGCCGTCAAGATAGCTGATCCCCTCCAGCAGCGCGCCCGTGCGGTAAAAGCCGGGGATGGCGCTTGAGGCGCGGATAATATCGAGCCAGTTCTCTTTCTGCGGTGAAAAATAGCTGGGAGAGTAGTCATCGCCTTTGCTGGCGCACATCCAGAGCGATTTACCGGTATCGAACAGCCGCGCCGCCGTGTCCATCGCCAGCGGCATTTGGCTGGAGGTGGAGTCCAGCAGCCAGTCAAGATCGATAAGATTTCCGCCGCGCACAAAGCGCACCGGGTTGAAAAATTCTTTCGCCGTGGTGTAACGCATGATCACTTTTCGGGCGTAGCCCGGCTGGTTACAGACGTAGGCTGAGAGGTTTTGCGCACCGGCGGAGGTGCCAAAATAGAGATCGAACGGGTTAAACTGCGCGCGCATAAACTCGTCCAGCACGCCGGCCGTAAAAATGCCGCGCTGTCCGCCGCCTTCACATACCAGCGCAAGCTGTCCTGCGCGAAACGGCTTTAACGCCAGCGGCGCGATATTGCCGAGCGTAACGGGTATTCGCTGCCCCACCTCTGCTTTCCTGTTTTCATTGTTCTGATAAGACACAGTAGCGCACTCGTGTACCATTACTCAAACAAGAAAAAGCCAGTCGCAGGGACTGGCTTTGAAGCGTTTCTTTCACTTAGCGTGTTGCTACGGACGGCGTCGGCCCGTAAACAGGCTGACCAGGAACAGGATGATACCGACAACGAAGACAATTTTAGCTGCCCATGCCGCTGTACCCGCCAGTCCACCAAAGCCCAATGCGGCGGCAATTAACGCGATAACCAGAAATATAATGCCCCAACGAAACATAAGCCTCTCCTTTACCATAGTTAATGTCGGCCGCTATACGTGAGTGCTCAGCAACTCACCGGCTCAGTATTCAAATGTCGTTCTTATTTCGCCCGCAGGTTTCGGCCTTAGGGCGAATTATGTCGATTACTTCGCTTTCAGATCGTTTTTGACGCTTTTCACGCCATCAACGGCTTTGGCGATGGTTTCAGCACGTTCAACCTGTGCCTGTGAATCCACCGTACCGGAAAGCTGAACAACACCATCGGTGGTTTCAACTTTCACCTTGCGAGACGGCACGACGTCATCTGCTAATAGTTTAGCTTTGATTTCGCTGGTGGTAGCCGCATCCCCGGCATAACCTTTCACGGAGGAGTCTTTCGCGTCGCGAACGTGCAGCTTATCGCTGACGGATGCTACGCCTTCAACGCCTTTGGCCACTTTCACGGCCTGCTCAGCCTGGGTCTGGCTTTCAACGAAGCCGCTCAGGGTGACCACTTTCTTGTCTGTTTTTACTGAAATGTCGGTGCTCTTGATGGCTTCATCGTCCACCAGGGCAGCTTTAACTTTTGCTGTGATGGAACTGTCGTCCATAAAATTACCGACTTTATTCATAGAGCTATCGATTTTTTCCCCTGCGCTATTCGTCGTGGAGTGCGCTTTATCCGTGGTGGTGGTTTCCGCCAGAACGGAGCCGCTTACCAGGGCGCTACCTAACGTTACAGCCAGCAGAGTTTTAGAAATCTTCAGTCTTGTCATATTCATCGATGTATTCCTGTGTTTATCCCGTTATTCGGGCGTCAAACGTCCTTTATCACTCGTATACTAGATTTATATTTTGCGAATAAACACGCGGGCAAAATGGAGAACCCAAAGTCATGCATTGAACAGTTAATTCATCCACGCCCGGTGTTAAACACTGAGTTAAATATAGATCACATTTCCGGAGCCGCTTTCAGAATTGCGGAAAAAACGTGCAATCGATAATAAAAAGCGATGAATTAAGAACATTCCGCAAGGGGTTAATAAGACAGGAATAAAAGAAGAGCACGGCGGCTGCCGTGCTCTGAAGGGGATTAGTGTTCGCGGGTTTTGCGGAACTGAACGTCAGGGTAGCGTTCCTGCGTCAGGTTCAGGTTGACCATGGTTGGGGCGATATACGTCAGGTTATCGCCGCCGTCCAGCGCCAGCTGAATCTCGTTCTTGCGCTTAAACTCTTCGAATTTCTTCACGTCAGCGCACTCAACCCAGCGCGCCGTCGCCACGTTGACCGATTCGTAAATCGCCTCAACGTTATATTCGCTCTTGAGGCGCGCAACCACCACGTCAAACTGCAGCACGCCGACCGCGCCAACGATCAGGTCGTTGTTGGCAATCGGGCGGAACACCTGTACCGCGCCCTCTTCCGAAAGCTGAACCAGCCCTTTCAGCAGCTGTTTCTGCTTCAGCGGATCGCGCAGGCGAATGCGGCGGAACAGCTCCGGTGCGAAGTTCGGGATGCCGGTGAACTTCATCATTTCGCCCTGGGTAAAGGTATCGCCAATCTGAATGGTGCCGTGGTTGTGCAGACCGATGATATCGCCCGGATACGCTTCTTCAACGTGAGAACGATCGCCCGCCATAAAGGTCAGCGCGTCGGAGATCACCACGTCTTTACCGATACGCACCTGACGCAGCTTCATGCCTTTCTCGTATTTACCGGAAACCACGCGCATAAAGGCCACGCGGTCGCGGTGTTTCGGATCCATGTTGGCCTGAATCTTGAACACGAAGCCGGTGAACTTCTCTTCCTGCGCTTCGACTTCGCGGGTGTCGGTTTTACGCGGCATAGGCTTCGGCGCCCACTCCACCAGGCCGTCCAGCATATGGTCAACGCCAAAGTTACCCAGCGCGGTCCCGAAGAATACCGGCGTGATTTCGCCCGCCAGGAACAGCTCTTTGTCGAACTCGTGAGACGCACCTTTCACCAGCTCCAGCTCGTCGCGCAGCTGCGCCGCCAGATCTTCACCTACCGCCGCGTCCAGCTCCGGGTTGTCCAGACCTTTGACGATGCGCACTTCCTGAATGGTGTGGCCTTTACCGGTCTGATACAGATAGGTTTCGTCTTTATAGAGATGGTAAACGCCCTTGAACAGCTTGCCGCAGCCAATCGGCCAGGTGATTGGCGCGCAGGCGATTTTCAGCTCGTTTTCGACTTCATCCATCAGCTCCATCGGATCGCGGATGTCGCGGTCAAGTTTGTTCATGAAGGTGAGGATCGGCGTATCGCGCAGGCGGGTGACTTCCATCAGCTTGCGGGTACGATCTTCTACGCCTTTTGCGGCGTCGATCACCATCAGACAGCAGTCTACCGCCGTCAGGGTACGGTAGGTATCTTCAGAGAAGTCCTCGTGGCCCGGGGTGTCCAGCAGGTTCACCAGGCAGTCGTGATACGGGAACTGCATCACGGAGGTGGTGATCGAAATACCACGCTGCTTTTCCATCTCCATCCAGTCGGATTTTGCATGCTGGCTGGAGCCGCGGCCCTTAACGGTACCGGCGGTCTGGATGGCCTGTCCGAACAGCAGCACCTTTTCGGTGATGGTCGTTTTACCGGCATCCGGGTGCGAGATAATGGCAAAAGTGCGGCGCTTGGCCACCTCTTGCAGATAAGGAGACAACGTCATAATTAAATCTTCTTTTATAAGCGCGGCAGCACGCCACGCATCATGGAATACAAAATTGCGGCTATTTTACCCATCAACGGGGGGCAGGCAATCATTGTTTACACAGGAGCTGCTCCAGTTCGTTCAATGACGTGACGGTCCAGGTCGGCTGGATGCCTTCCGGCTGCACGCGACCGTGCGCGTTGAGCCAGACGGTCGACAGGCCTGAGTTCATGCCGCCAAGAATATCGGATTCGGCAGTATCGCCGACCATCAGTACGCGCGCGCGGTCGGGGTTGCCCGCCTGCTCAAGCGCATAGTCAAAAATACGCGGATCCGGCTTTGGCACGCCGACCTCTTCCGAGATCACCAGCGCGTCGAAGTGATCGCGCAGGCCGGTACGCTCAAGGCGGATCTGCTGCAGGGCGGTGAAGCCGTTGGTGATGATCCCCAGCTTCACTTTACCTTTGAGCGAGTCCAGCAGGGAAACGGCACCCGGCAATGGCGCGCAGATATCGGCCATCGCGTTCAGAAACGCCTCGTTCAGCAAACCCGGGTTGACGTTGAGCCGCTCGGCCCACACGTCAAAACGCTGATGCTGTAGCTGTAACGCGCTGATGGCACCGTTCTGGTAGTCCACCCACAGCGGCTTATTCACCGCCTGATAGTCCTGAAAATCTTCCGCGGTGAAGGTCACGCTATAATCGAGAAACATCCGCTGTAGGCCGCCGAACGAGTCAAACGTAAACAGCGTTTCGTCGGCATCAAAGAAAATCCAGTCCCATTTCATCGTTACAACCTTATTTTTGTTATCCAATCGGCAGAGCCATAATAATGGCGTCTTCACGTCCCTCTGCGGTGGGGTAGTAGTTACGGCGGATTGTCGCCTCGTTAAAGCCTAAGCTTTCGTAGAGCGCGATGGCGGCGACGTTCGACGCGCGCACTTCCAGCCACAGGGTGAAAACGTCACGGGTTTCAAGCTCGCGAATGAGGTTCTCCAGCAGCGCTCTTCCGAGCCCCCGACGCTGAAACGCGGGATCAACCGCAATGTTAAACAGCGTCGCTTCGTCCAGGACGACCTGCGTGATGGCGAAGGCCGCCATCGTGCCGTCAACGTCCAGACGGTAGTTCAGATAACGCTCGCCCTGATTGCTGGCAAAGGTCTTCTCGCTCCAGGGAAACGCGTGGGCGCGGGTTTCAATCGCGAACGCTTGCGCGAGATCAGGCGTCGTGAGGGAAGAAATCATGTTCGTCATCGCAAATTTGTTGCCACAGCGCGCTGCGCGCTTTTGGGTTGGCCTTAAGTTCTTCCAGCGCTGGCGAGCAGATCTGGCTCCCTTCCAGAGAAATATCGCCCACGTCGCCCATGCGCCAGCTGTTACAGCGGCTTTCCGGCGGCAGCATCGCCACGCGGTCGGGCGTGAGCTGCAAAACCTGATCCGGCGTGAGCTTCAGGCTACGAAGCACATCACCGATCACGGTTTCGCTCAGGGCGGGCGGTTCATTCGCCACCATCACCAGACGCACGTGTGCAGGTATCGCGATCGCGATTTCGCCCTGCAGCGCCGTCGGGCGACGCAAGGCCCACTGGGTAATGCCCAGCTGCTGCAACTGCCAGTCTCGTCGGGATGTCATAGCGAAAACTCCTGTCTCTCAGGCGCGCAAATATAGCAAATGTGTCGAAACTGCGCCATCTACCTACTATAATCCCCGCCTGAGTTTATTGAGGAACAATTCATGTCTGCATTTACCCCGGCAAGTGAAGTCTTGCTGCGTCACAGTGATGATTTCGAACAAAGCCGTATTCTGTTTGCCGGAGATATGCAGGATGACCTGCCTGCGCGTTTCGACTGTGCTGAAAGCCGTGCCCACACCCAGTATTACCACCACTGGCAGGTGCTGAGCCGCCAGATGGGCGAGCGCGCGCGCTTCAGCCTGGTGGCAGAGCAGAGCGATATCGCCGATTGCGATACGCTGATCTACTACTGGCCGAAGAACAAGCCGGAAGCCCAGTTCCAGCTGATGAACCTGCTCTCCCTGCTGCCGGTCGGCTGCGATATTTTCGTCGTCGGTGAAAACCGCAGCGGCGTGCGTAGCGCAGAACAGATGCTCGAAGAGTATGCGCCGCTGAATAAAGTCGACAGCGCCCGCCGCTGCGGCCTGTATCACGGTCGCCTGGAAAAGCAGCCTGCGTTCGACGCAGAGAAATTCTGGGGCGAGTATCAGCTTGACGATTTGACCATCAAGACCCTGCCGGGCGTGTTCAGCCGCGACTATCTTGATGTCGGCAGCAAGCTTCTGCTGTCTACCCTGACGCCGCACACGAAAGGCAAAGTACTGGACGTGGGCTGCGGCGCGGGCGTGCTGGCAACGGTGCTTGCCAGCCATTCGCCGAAAGTACGCCTGACGCTGTGTGACGTCAGCGCACCGGCGGTAGAGGCGAGCCGCGCAACGCTTGCCGCCAACGGCATTGAAGGTGAAGTGGTTGCCAGCAACGTCTTCTCTGACGTCAGCGGCCGCTTTGACATGATCATTTCCAACCCGCCGTTCCATGACGGAATGGAAACCAGCCTTGAGGCTGCGCAAACGCTGATCCGCGGCGCGGTACGTCATCTCAACAGCGGCGGTGAGCTGCGCATCGTCGCGAACGCCTTCCTGGCGTATCCGAAAGTGCTGGATGAAACCTTCGGCTTCCACGAAGTGATTGCCCAGACCGGCCGGTTTAAGGTTTACCGCACCGTGATGACGCGCCAGGCTAAAAAGTAATTTATCCCGCCCGTAAGCCGGACTGGCGCTCGCGCCAGCCGGTAATACCCGCCGCCTCTTTCGCCCATTTTTGCAGCAATCAAAACAGCGCGCGTATTTTTCTATTGACGTAAAGCTGAAAACATCTAGAATGCGCCTCCGTGGTTACGATACTTTTACAGTGTCGATGGTATGCGAAGGTGGCGGAATTGGTAGACGCGCTAGCTTCAGGTGTTAGTGTCCTTTAGGACGTGGGGGTTCAAGTCCCCCCCCTCGCACCATAAATCACGTAGATATTGCTCGCACTGGGCGAAGGTGGCGGAATTGGTAGACGCGCTAGCTTCAGGTGTTAGTGTCCTTACGGACGTGGGGGTTCAAGTCCCCCCCCTCGCACCAACGAGGCAATATCAAAAAGTAAGATGACTGTGCGAAGGTGGCGGAATTGGTAGACGCGCTAGCTTCAGGTGTTAGTGTCCTTAGGATGTGGGGGTTCGAGTCCCCCCCCTCGCACCAATTATCTTACGTTCCCTCTGCTGTACCTCTCGTTTTTTCTTCATTTCAAACTCATTAGTATCACCAGCATGCCGCTGACCAGAGCAACGCAAGACGGCAAAAGAACATAGTGCCGCAGCTGCTTATGCCAAATCATCCCAGACGTCACCAGCAGTCCCGACACGATAAGCGCCTTCCATACGTCAATGGAAAGATCGGCAAACATCAGGCCGCCAACGACCGCCCCAGGCAGTAACACTCCCCAACCAGATCCCAGCGCTCTGCTCAACATGATTTTCTCTCTCACACTGATAATGATAACCAATATCATATGATAGAGATTATCATTTGTCACCCGCCGAGCAGAATTATACGGCTTTCCCTTTTCCCATAATGACAGTGAATCTATAAGGTGATAAATTGCACATCCGTTAACGTCTTATAAAGATTTTCTGATAATTACCCATCATCTGATTCGAACATTTAATTTTGCAACAACACCTACTTAATTGTTTTAATTGAATATAAATAAAACGCACAACTATGACATCACATTCCTGGCGGTCTTTGGTCAATAGCAAATATCAATTATCTTTACGTTTGTTTCTGTTCTTAAACGCGGCGTCTGCATTATTTTCAATAACTAACCCGCTGTATTCCGTTCGCCTGCTCTCGGTGCCGCTTATCACCATTATTATCATGAGCTGCGGGCTGCTCTTCTGGCACTGGAAACACCGTACACGCAAAATAAATATTCCCGTTATTTCAACGATCTTTGGCTGCCTGTGGGCGCTGCAAATCGTTTCTAAATTTTCACTCATTACTCACGACCAGGAGACCTATTTAATTCTGGTGCTGTTAACCGTGCTGTTCATCGGCTCTCTGGCTTTTGCGAGCAATATCAAAGCATTTACGCTGCATTCATTGCCCTCTTTTATCGCCTGCCTGTGGCTGAGCAATCATGAACACTGGCTGCGCATGGCCTATTTCTTTGCCCTGCCCATGGTGGCGATTGGCATCCATCACGTGCTGCAAAGACGCAACGACAGCTTTGCTCAGGACCTGCTCTCGCGGCTGTTGGAGGAGCGGGAAACGCTAACCGACCTCAGCATGATGGATCCGCTCACCGGGCTGTATAACCGCCGGGGGCTGCAAAGTCGGCTGCAAAATCTCCCGACGCCCGACGGCGGCGAGAACTTTGTGCTGCTGCTGGATATCGATCACTTCAAGGCCTATAACGACCACTACGGCCATATGATGGGCGATCAGGCGCTTATCCGCGTCTCGGCGGCGATCCGCGATGCGGTGCGCTCACGCGATATCGTCGCACGTTTTGGCGGCGAGGAGTTCATGGTGCTGCTGACCAATATCTCGCTGGAGCACGCCCGCCAGACGGCGGAGAATATCCGCCAGAAAGTTTACGATCTTAAAATCCCGCATATGTTTAACCTCAGCGTTGCCACCAACGTCACCATCAGCATTGGCATTGCCATTTTTGAAGATGAGGACATTGAAAGCGCGCTGGAGAAAGCGGATAAAGCGCTGTACGAAGCGAAGCATATGGGGCGCAACAGCATCCTTCTGAGCGACGATTTGCAGACGGCCTGAAAACACGGTCCTGCGCAGACAAAACGCTTGCGATCGGTATTATCTATAGCTAGGATTGGCAATCATTATCATTTAGATTTCTATCTCAACTATGGCAACTCGTACCGCGCAAGCTATTGACCCCATCCTCTGGCGAGCTCCGCTCACCTCGGGGAGCGTGACGCTTGCGGACGCCATTCGGGATAAGATTGCTGATACTCGCGCCCACCTGCTGGATTTCATCAAGCTGGACGAAGCGCATCCGCACCACGCGATGACGCTGGCGCAGTGGAAACGCCCTTCAGAACGTCAGTCGCTGCTGGCGGCCTATTCCGACCATATCTACCGTAACCAGCCGACCCTGCAGCGGGAAAATAAACCGCTGCTCTCCCTTTGGGCGCAGTGGTATATCGGGCTGATGGTTCCTCCCCTGATGGTGGCTTTGCTGACGCAGGACACCATGATCGATCTCTCCCCGGAATATCTTCACGTTGAGTTTCATGAAACCGGCCGGGCCGCCTGTTTCTGGATCGATGTTAACGAAGACCGAAGTGCAGGGCACCTGACCGCCCAGGCGCGCATGGAGAAGCTCGTTACGCAGGCGCTTATCCCCGTCGTGGCTGCGCTGGAGGAGACCGGAGAGATCAATGGGAAACTCATCTGGAGCAATACCGGCTATCTGATTCACTGGTATTTAACCGAAATGAAGCCGCTGCTCGGCGAGGAGCTGGTGGAGGCCCTTCGCCAGTCCTGCTTCTTTACCAGGCAGCTGGCTGACGGCAGCGATAACCCGCTTTTCCGCACCGTGGTACCGCGCGACGGGCTGCTGGTGCGCCGGACCTGCTGCCAGCGCTATCGCCTGCCGGACGTGCAGCAGTGCGGAGACTGTACGCTGAAGTAGTGCTGTGAATTGCCCGGTGGCGCTTCGCCTACCGGGAGAGGGGACAAACATCAAAAACGGCAACCGAGATTGCCGTTTTGCTTTTACCTAGGCCATCTGCTGATTGTCCTCTTCCGCATTACGCTGCGCTTCTTCCGCTTCCTGCTCCAGCAGCTGCTTCTCATACACCTTAAAGAACGGGAAGTAGATGATTGCCGAAACGCAGGCCAGCACGATAACCAGAATAGCGGCGCGGAAGTCCCAGCCTAACGCCCAGGCCGCCCCGACCGGCGCTGGCGCCGTCCACGGAACAACGGAAATCACGCGCCCAATCAAATCGAACTTCATGGCTGACCACGCCAGCACGGCGTTGACCATCGGCGCCAGCAGGAACGGTATGAAAAACACCGGGTTCATCACAATCGGCGTGCCAAAGATGACGGGCTCATTGATGTTAAAGAAGCTTGGCACCACGCTTAACCGGCCGATCGAGCGCAGATGGGCGGAGCGGCTGCGCAGATAGCAGATCACTAGCCCCATGGTCGCCCCGGACCCACCGATAACAATGAAGAATGTCCAGAACGCCTCCATAAAGATATGCGGCAGCGGCAGGCTGGACGCAAGCGCGGTCTGGTTTGCGCCCAGGTTGGTTAACCAAAACATCTGCAGCATGCCGGAGACAATCGCGGCACCGTGAATGCCCGCAAACCACAGCAGGTGTCCAATCAGCACCGCCAGCAGGATCGCAGGCAGAGAGTCCGCAGCAGAAACCAGCGGCTTAAAGATGGACATGATCGCCTGCGGGATCAGCATGCCGAACTGCGACTGAATCAATAAGCTCAGCGGATAAAGCGTCAGCACGACCACCAGCACCGGGATGAGCAGATCGAAGGAGTTTTTGATCATCGGCGGCACCTGGTCAGGCAGGCGAATACCAATGTTGTGCGCCTTCAGGAAACGCATCATTTCTACGCAGTAAACCGCCACCAGAATCGCGGTGAAGATGCCGGTCCCACCGAGGCTGTCGACAGGCATGCTTCCTTTGGTTTTCGGCGCGGCCACCAGCAGAAATGCCATCAGCGACAGCATGGCGCACATAAACGGATCGAGCTGGTGGGTCTTAACGTAGTGTTTGCCCAGGTTGTACGCAATCGCGGCACAGATATAGATAGACATGATGCCCATCGTCATATCAAACGGCGTAAGAATTTGGCCTTCAAACTGCTTTGCCATTTCCAGCCACGCGCGGGCAAAGCCCCACGTGGTGTCAGGCGAAAACGGCGGGTAGGCAAATACCAGTAAAAACGATCCGACAATCATAAACGGCATGGCGGAAATAAAGCCGTCACGAATCGCCATAACGTGACGCTGGGAGGAGATCCGCCCGGCAATCGGACTTACGTAATTCTCAACAAAACGGAAGATCAGATTAAACGCAGCATGGTTGGCAGACATAGCGGCTCTCCTGTCAGACGTTCATGTCGGGCGCATCCACGCCACGCGTTGTGCCATCAATCAGCTTCACAACCTGACTGGTTCGTACACCAGCGGTACTGCTTAAACGGAATGGTTTCATAATTGGCTCTTATTATTGGATACAGGGGACGTTACGTTCTCAGTATTAATCTCTGCATCACGTACTGCAACCGGTTACTGTAACCGGTTTCCGTGAATGTGAAGGCGATCCAGAAATCAGCGATGTGAGATATTTGTTACGGAAGAGATATTTACAGAGCATAATTTCCTGTGACAGATTACGCAGGGTATTTGTCAGGAGGAAACAATGAGTTTGCAGTCAGTACAGCAGTTCTTTGCCGAGCACGCGCCGGATATAGAAGTGATTGAGCTCAACCAAAGTACTGCGACCGTTGCCCTGGCCGCAGCCGCACATTGCGTCGAGCCGGGCCAGATAGCCAAAACGCTTTCGCTGAAGGTTAAGAATGACGTGATTCTGGTGGTAGCGAAAGGCGACGCGCGCCTGGATAACAAAAAGCTAAAGGAGACCTTTGGTGCGAAAGCCCGCATGCTGAGCAGCGATGAGGTCGTCACGATTACCGGGCATCCCGTCGGCGGCGTGTGCCCGTTTGGGCTGGAAACGCCGCTTTCGGTTTACTGTGATGTTTCGTTAAAACAGTATCCAGAAGTCCTGCCCGCAGCAGGTGCCGTTCATAGCGCCGTGCGTATTTCCCCGGAAAGAATGGTGGAGCTGACGTCAGCAAAATGGGTGGACGTGTGCAGTTAAATGACCGCGCCAGTGACGATCTGGCGCGTGTAAGTGACTATGCGGAAAATATCGGAACGTTTAATAACGAGCGATGAGGCTCCCTGACGGGAAGATGCGTAAGAATATCAGCGGCATCCAGCAGCCCCACATCAGAGTTGACCCCAAGCTTCACCATTGCATTGAATTTATGCGCCCGAATGGTCTTAACATTGCGTCCAAGCTGTACCGCTATTTCGGGGATCGAATAGCCGCATGACATATAGCGCAATATTGCTCGCTCAGTTGGGCTCAACATCCGGTTCTGGCTGACGTACCAGTGGTTAATCATGTTGTCATTTACTCGGCGCGTCTCGCTGAGTAAAGTCACCAGCCCTTCCAAAAGTTGGTCAAGCGCCACCGATTTACTGATAATACCGTGCAGCCGGGAAGGTGACAGGTGGCTGATAAGCCTCGCTTCCATCTCATCTGACGCCAGTATAATCCGCTGTATATGGCTATGCGAGAATGCAAGGTCGCGCAAATAGGCGAGGCAGTTACGTCGCTCTTCACGTGCATCAGACAGTGAATACACCACTGAGAAAAAAGGCGTGTGGAACAACGCGCTCTTAAATTCCTCAAACCGGCTAAATACATGAACCTGATAACTGTCGAGCGGGGAAAGAGCAAAAAAATGCTCTAGCCCAACAGCACTCATTGCGCAATTTTCAATGACGGCGATATGTCTTGCTGCTGTGGTTTCTTCCATTCCTCAAACTCTCCATAGGCCGACATTAAATTCAGCTCTCGCATTCCTTGTGTACTGCTAATCCAGGCGTACATATCGGCATTGCTTCGTAGGGATAACCGACGCATCGCGCTGTTTTTCTGAGCACTGATGGTTTTATTGCTCTTTTTCAGCAGGGTAGCGATTTGGTTTATGCCCCATCCTTTCCCTAGCAGACGCAATACTTTGCGTTCAGAGTGCGTAAGCGCGACAAAGCACTCTTGCTCCTCTTCTGAGGCAGAATTTTCCGGCATTAATAATGTTTGGCTGATCCGTTCCGCGCGTTCGCTGCCGGCCCGGATCGCATTTACTACGCCTTCAATGGGCTCCATATCTGAAAGCAACGTGCTTTCAGGACGCATGAGCAGCTCCACTGCGAGCGGGTAAAGTGGGCGAGAAACTAAAAATATCCAGTGAATATCTCTGTACTGATTAAGTAAAGTGTAATAATGCTCAAGCGTTCCCCGGGGATTCCGATAATCTCCCGAAATATCGGCGACAATCACCGACGCACGGCGTAATTGCAGCAGCGTCAACTCCTGTAATGAACGACAATAGGTCAATTCATATTCAGGAAAATTATGCGTCATAACGCCGCCTAGCCCGCTTTGCATAACGGGAACCTTACTGATTACAACTCCGTGTTTACCATTCAATGGCAACATAGGCCCTCCATGTCCTTGTATCGTTTATGCAATAACCTTCACACTCATCAAAGTATGATATTTTCATCCATGAGCGAAAAAAAATAGGCAAAATTAATAAATTAAAATTCGCCCAAATCAGGGCTAATATCGCACAAATAACAATTAAATTTAATTAAACTGGCATTAGAAGAATGAAAAATTAAATTTAGAATAACTTAATATATTGTTATTATATTTTTAGTTTAAGCATTCATATTACATATAAAGCGTATCTACACTGGCGCTATGCCTCATCACAGTTTGCACAATTCTTGATCTGACCCAGAGTAAAAGGCCCCACACTCTGTGCTAAAAGTAAGCAATCCGGGCCGCAAGGCTGCCAACTTTCTTATCGTCAGGGAAATACATGCTGGAAGATCGGTCGCGGCAACGCTCAGTAACGAGGCTATGCATTCAGTGCGGGCTATTTTTACTCCAGCACGGCGCAGAGAGCGCGCTGGTCGAGGAGCTGTCCACGCGCCTTGGGCTGGCGCTTGGCATGGACAGCGTGGAGAGCGCCATCTCGTCAAACGCCATTGTGCTCACCACCATCAAAGACGGGCAATGCCTGACCTCTACCCGCAAGAACCACGATCGCGGCATCAATATGCACGTGGTCACGGAAGTTCAGCACATCGTCATTCTGGCTGAACATAAGCTGCTCGACCTTCAGGGGGTTGAGAAACGTTTCAACCAAATCAAGCCGTTACGCTACCCGCGCTGGCTGGTCGTTCTCATGGTTGGCCTGTCGTGCGCCTGTTTTTGCAAGCTCAACGGCGGCGGGTGGGACGGCGCGGTGATTACGTTCTTTGCCAGCAGCATTGCGATGTATGTCCGCCAGCTTCTGACGCAAAGGCGCATGCACCCTCAAATCAACTTCTGCATTACCGCCTTCGTCGCCACAACGGTTTCCGGCCTGCTGCTGCGCGTGCCCACGTTCGTCAACACGCCCACTATCGCCATGGCCGCCAGCGTGCTGCTGCTGGTGCCGGGCTTTCCCTTGATTAATGCCGTTGCCGATATGTTCAAAGGACACATCAATACCGGCCTGGCGCGCTGGGCCATCGCCAGCCTGCTCACGCTGGCGACCTGCATCGGCGTGGTGATGGCGATGACGCTGTGGGGGCTACGCGGATGGGCGTGATGGAATTTTTACTCGCACTGGTTCAGGACATGCTGCTCGCCGCCATTCCCGCCGTCGGTTTCGCCATGGTGTTCAACGTGCCGCAGCGCGCGCTGCCCTGGTGTGCGCTACTGGGAGCCATTGGCCACGGCTCGCGCATGGTGATGATGACGGCGGGTTTTAATATTGAATGGTCAACCTTTATGGCGTCGATGCTGGTGGGAAGCATCGGCATTCAGTGGTCGCGCTGGTATCTGGCGCACCCTAAAGTCTTTACCGTCGCCGCGGTCATTCCCATGTTCCCGGGCATTTCAGCCTACACGGCGATGATTTCAGCAGTAAAAATCAGCCACTTTGGCTACAGCGAACCGCAGATGATTCTGTTGCTCAGCAACTTCCTTAAGGCGTCATCCATCGTCGGCGCGCTGTCCATTGGCCTTTCGATCCCCGGCCTGTGGCTGTATCGTAAGCGCCCTCGCGTTTGAGATTTGTGTTCTCACGCGGCCATGGTAATAATCCCTGCACTCCGTTTGGTGATGAAAAGGAAAGGATGTGGCTCCCCCTGACAGTGAACATCTCGAAATGAATGAAAGCGCCAGCCTGAAGGACAAGATTTTTCAGAGCGCCATCGTCCTCTTTGCCGAGTACGGGCTAAACGGCGCGCGCATGGAACAAATCGCCGAAAAAGCGGGCACGACCAAACGCATGGTGGTGTATCACTTCAAGAACAAAGAAAACCTGTACCTTCTGGTGCTTGAGCATGTTTACACTCAGATCCGCGCCAGCGAGACGCGGCTCAGCCTGGCCGGCATGCCGCCCGTTGAAGCGCTGGTGCATCTCGTTGAAGCCACCTTTGACTATCATGCCGACCATCCGGACTACATCCGCATCATCTGCATGGAGAACATGCAGCGCGGCCGCTTTATGAAGCAGTCCGCCTATCTGCGTCAGGTTAACCGCAGCGCGCTGGAGCTACTGGAAGATATTCTGGTTCGCGGCAAAGAGAAGCAGCTCTTCAACCACACGGTTGACGCCCGCGATCTTCACCGGCTGATCAGCAGCTTCAGCTTCCACTATGTCGCCAACAGCTACACCTTTACCCTGCTGTTTGAAGAGGGCGCAGACGAACAGGCCCAGCGGCAGCACTACCGTAAAATGGCGGTTCAGGTTGCCCTCCGCTACACCTGCCCATAAATTGCTTGCAATTAAATCGCGCACTACCTATATTCATCCCATGAACGCGAAAACGAACAATTCTGCCGAAGCGCTAATGCTGGATAACCAGCTCTGTTTTGCCCTTTACTCGGCAAACCTGGCGCTTAACAAGCTGTACCGTCGCCTGCTGGCGCCGCTCAAACTGACCTACCCGCAGTATCTGGTCATGCTGGTGCTGTGGGAGCAGGATGACGTGACGGTCTCGGACATCGGCGAACGGCTGTTCCTGGATTCCGCCACGCTGACGCCGCTGCTCAAGCGCCTGGAAAGCGCCGGGCTGATCGGCCGCCAGCGCTCCCGACAGGACGAGCGTCAGGTCGCCGTCACGCTGAGTGAAGCGGGACGTGAGCTGCAGCAGCAGGCCGCCGGTATTCCGCACGCCGTGGGCTGCGCAGCGCAGTGTGATACCGACACTCTGCTGGCGCTCAAGCAGCAGCTTGAACACCTGCGGCAACAGCTTCAGCGCGCGTAGGGCTATACTTTACGCGTCTTTATTTACCCAACTAAATCGCACGCTATTTAATAGCGAACTTTATAAAATGAGGAACCTGCCATGTCTTTAGAAAAAGTTGTCTACACCGCCAAAGCAAAAGCAACCGGTGGCCGCGACGGTCGCGCAACCTCTTCCGATGGCGTACTGGACGTTAAGCTGGGCGTGCCAAAAGAGATGGGCGGCATGGGCGGTGAGGTAACCAACCCGGAACAGCTGTTCGCTGCGGGCTACTCCGCCTGCTTCCTGGGCGCGATGAAGTTCGTTGCGGCCCGCGATAAGTTCAGCCTGCCTAAAGAGGCGTTTATCGAAGGTGAAGTGGGCATCGGGCCGCTGCCAACCGGTTTTGGCATTGAAGCCAAACTGAACATCCACGTCGAAGGCATGGATCCGGCTGAAGCAAAAAAACTGGTCGATGCGGCCCACATCGTGTGCCCTTACTCCAACGCCACGCGCGGCAACATCGACGTGACGCTGAACATTATTGCGTAATCGCGTCCGCTATCCTCTCCTTCCCGGAGAGGATATCATCCCCCTCCTTCCCTTCCCCTCTCTGTGCTACCATAAGCCCCAATCACGCCCGTAGTAACCCAGTTGAGAAAGTGTTATGTCCTCCAGAATCCTGACTTCCAGCATCGCTGGCATTGATGCCTTTCTGCGCGATCCGCGCGGTATGCTGACGCATGCCGAAAAAGGCACGCTCGCGGTATTTGCCGACAACGCCCCGGCGTTCTATGCAATCACCCCGGAACGTCTGGCGCAGCTGCTGGAAACCGAAGCGCGCCTGTCTCGTCCGGCGAGCGACGTGAGTCTGGATACGCAGTTTTTCGATGAGCCAACGGGCGGCCCGGTGGCCGTCCCCATGGGCAAGTTTCCCATGTATGCGGGCTGGCAGCCGGATGCAGACTTCCAGCGCCAGGCCGCGCTGTGGGGCATCGCCCTCTCACAGCCCGTCACCCCGGAAGAGCTGGCCGCGTTTGTCGCGTACTGGCAGGCGGAAGGGAAAGTGTTCCATCATGTACAGTGGCAGCAAAAGCTCGCGCGCAGCATTCAAATCAACCGCGCCAGCAACAATGGCCAGCCTAAGCGGGATATCAACGCTTTTTCAGAACCGGATAAACAGATCCCTAACGGATTCCGAGGTGCTAAATGAAAAATGTCGGCGACCTAATGAAACGTCTGCAGAAGATGATGCCCGCCAACGTCAAGCCCGCCTTTACCACGGGTGAAGAGCTGCTGGCCTGGCAAAAAGAACAGGGCGAAATCCGCGCGGCGGCGCTCGCCCGCGAAAACCGCGCCATGAAAATGCAGCGCACCTTCAACCGCTCGGGCATTCGCCCGCTGCACCAGAACTGCTCTTTTGATAACTACCGGGTCGAGACCAGCGGGCAGATGAACGCCCTCGCCGCCGCGCGCCAGTATGTGGACGAATTCGACGGCAACATCGCCAGCTTTATCTTCAGCGGCAAGCCCGGCACCGGGAAAAACCATCTGGCGGCGGCCATCTGCAACGAGCTCCTGCTGCGCGGAAAGTCGGTGCTGATTATCACCGTCGCCGACATCATGTCCGCGATGAAAGAGACGTTCAGCAACCGTGAAACCAGCGAGGAGCAGCTGCTCAACGATCTGAGCAACGTGGACCTGCTGGTCATCGACGAAATCGGCGTGCAGACCGAATCGCGCTATGAAAAAGTGATCATCAACCAGATTGTTGACCGCCGCTCCTCTTCCAAGCGCCCGACGGGCATGCTGACCAACCACAATATCGACGAAATGACCCGCCTGCTCGGCGAGCGCGTTATGGACCGCATGAAGCTCGGCAACAGCCTGTACGTTATCTTCGACTGGGATAGCTACCGCAGCCGCGTCACCGGCAAAGAGTATTAGGATTTTTGCTATAAATGCGCGTTGGGCCGCGGCGTTATACTGGCTCAACTTCCGGCCCACTACGGACCTCTTTTGAGTAAGCCATGATGAAAAAACAGATCCTCTTAAGCACACTCTTCAGCGCACTGCTGGCTGCTGGCACGGCGCAGGCCGCCTCCTGGCAGGATTCACTGACCAGCGCCGCGAATCAGCTGACTAAGGAAAGCGGTTCGACCCAGGGCGGACTGTCCGCATCTTCACTGACCGGCCTGCTGGGCAACAGCTCGCAAAGCCTGAGCGCGGGCACCATGAACAACGCGGCCGGGATTCTGGAATACTGCGCGAAGCAAAAGCTGGCGTCGGTAACGGACGCGCAAAACGTCAAAAATCAGGTGCTTGGCAAGCTGGGGCTGGACACGCAGGAGCAGAAGCAAGATACCAACTATATGGACGGTATTCAGGGCCTGCTCAACGCGCAAAACGGCCAGCAGCTCAATCTGAGCACCATCGGCAACTCGTCTTTGGGTAAACAGGTCAAAACCAAAGCCTGCGATCTGGTATTAAAACAGGGCGTTAACTTCATCTCCTGATCGACCCCATTTTCTGCCACAACACGCCGGGTTTATTGCGTTAGCCTTACGACCCGGCGTGAAATGAGCGTTTCCCCTCCTAAGCCCTCTCTCAGCGTCACCATACCTGGATGCGACTGCCGTCAAAGAAACGATTTTCTCAACCAAATCCTAACCACAGCACACTTTTGTGACACTAAAATTGCAGCTTAACGACATCGCGATTACATTGTATCACCCAAAAAATAAACGCTTAGCCAGCAAAGCAACTGGCGTCATGAGGATATGCTGTTGTCAGAGTTAATGTCCCTTGTCCTTTTTATGGCTTCCATCGGCATTTACGCGTGGAAAGCTGGCCGCAACACCTGGTGGTTTATCGCCACCCTGGTCGTGCTCGGCATTTTTATTGTTTTAAACATTACGCTTTATGCCAGCGATTACTTTACCGGCGACGGTATCAACGACGCCGTTCTCTATACCCTGACGAACAGCCTGACGGGCGCAGGTGTTGGTAAGTACATACTTCCTGGTCTGGGCCTGGTTGTTGCGCTTGTGGCAATTTTCGGTTCACTGGCCTGGGTGCTGCGCCGTCGTCGACACCATCCCTATCATCTCGGCTACAGCGTGCTGGCCCTGTTTCTGGCGCTGGCGTCCGTAGATGCCAGCCCGGCATTTCATCAGATTACGGAACTGGTGAAATCCCAGTCCCGCGACGGCGATCCGGATTTCGTCGCCTACTACAAAGAGCCGTCGAAAAAGATTGCCGCGCCGACGCTCAACCTGGTCTATATCTACGGCGAGAGCCTGGAGCGTACCTATTTTAATAACGACGCCTTCCCCAACCTGACGCCCGAACTTGGTGCCCTGAAAAACGAAGGCCTCGACTTTAGCCACACCGCGCAGCTGCCCGGCACCGATTACACCATCGCCGGAATGGTCGCCTCCCAGTGCGGCATCCCGCTCTTTGCGCCGTTTGAGGGGAACGCCTCCGCGTCGATGTCGAGCTTCTTCCCGCAGAATATTTGTCTGGGCGATATCCTGAAGAACTCCGGTTACGAAAACTACTTTATGCAGGGCGCGAACCTGCGCTTCGCCGGAAAAGACGTGTTCCTGAAATCCCACGGCTTTGACCATCTGTACGGTTCGGAAGAGCTAAAAGCCACGGTCGCCGATCCCACCTATCGCAACGACTGGGGCTTTTACGATGACACGGTGCTGGACGAAACCTGGAAGAAATTTGAGGAACTCTCCCGCTCCGGCAAGCGCTTCTCGCTGTTTGCCCTGACCGTGGACACGCACCATCCGGACGGCTTTGTCTCGCGCACCTGCCAGCGCAAAAGCTACGACATTAACGGTAAAAGTAATAAATCGTTCAGCGCCGTCACCTGCAGCCAGGAGCATATCGCGGCGTTAATCGAGAAAATCAAAGCCTCGCCGTACTTTAAAAATACGGTCATCGTCGTCTCTTCCGACCATCTGGCGATGAAAAACAGCGCCTGGGACGAGCTGAACAAGCTTGACCGCAGCAACCTGTTCTTCGTCCTGCGCGGCGATAAGCCTCAGCAGGATGTCATCGCCACCCGACGTAACTCGATGGATAACGGCGCCACCGTGCTGGATATTCTCGGGGGCGATAACTTCATTGGCCTGGGGCGCAGCACGCTGTCGGGGCAGTCGCTGTCGGAGGTGTTCCTCAACATGAAGGAAAAAATTCTCGCCTGGAAGCCGGACATCATCCGCCTGTGGAACTTCCCGAAAGAGATCAAGGAGTTCACGGTCGATAAGGATAAAAACATGATCGCCTTCTCCGGCAGCCACTTCCGCCTGCCGCTGCTGCTGCGCGTGTCGGACAAGCGCGTCGAACCGCTGCCGGAAAGCGAATACTCCGCGCCGCTGCGCTTCCAGCTCGCGGATTTTGCCCCGCGCGATAATTTCGTCTGGATCGACAGATGCTACAAGATGGGCCAGCTCTGGTCGCAGCCGCTGTCGCTTTCAACCGACTGGTGCGTTTCCCAGGGCCAGCTCGGAGGAGAGCAAACCGTTCAGCACGTTGATAAACCGCAGTGGAAGGGTAAAACCGCGTTTAAAGATACGGTCATCGACACCGCCCGCTACCAGCACAACGTGGATATGCTGAAAATTGTCGAGAACGACATTCGCTATAAGGCGGACAGCTTTATCTTCAACGTCGCCGGCGCGCCGGAAGAGGTGAAGCAGTTTAGCGGGATCTCACGCCCGGAATCCTGGGGACGCTGGTCCAACGCCCAGCTGGGCGACGAGGTGAAAATTGAGTATACGCAGCCTCTGCCGGAAAAATTCGATCTGGTGATTACGGCTAAGGCGTTTGGCCCCAATGCCAGCCACCCGATCCCGGTGCGCGTCGGTGATACGGAGCAAACGCTGACGCTCGGAAATGAGGTCAGCACCACTACGCTCCATTTCGACAATCCGTCCCGTAGCAACACCGTGGTGATCGTGCCGCCGGAGCCGCAGTCCACCAACGAGGGGAATATTTTGGGTCATTCTCCGCGCAGGCTAGGGATTGGCATGGTCGAAATTAAAATCGTCAACCAGACGGGCTGACGCGATCCGCTGCGCCATATGCCTGCCTCTGTAATACCGCCCGGTGGCGCTTCGCTTACCGGGCCTACAAAAACCGCACGTCATCATACCGTAGGCCGGGTAAGGCGAAGCCGCCACCCGGCAATAACCACGATCCGTAGGCCGGGTAAGGCAACGCCGCCACCCGGCACAACGCGCAGGGTTAGAACGTTTCCCAGTTATCGCCCGCGTCGGCGGTTGCCGCTTTACGCAAGATCACCGGAGAGACAACGTTTTTGGCCGCGGCCAGCTCGCGCGCCTTCATCTGCTCCTGCTGAATGCGGAACACCGCAACGGCCTGCGTCAGGCGGCTCGCCTGCTCTTCCAGCGCGGCGGCAGCGGCGGCGGATTCCTCCACCAGCGAGGCGTTTTGCTGGGTTACGCGATCCATCTCGGCCACCGCCAGACCCACCTGGTCGATACCGCGGCTCTGCTCGTCGGACGCAGAGGCAATCTCACCCATGATGTCGGTCACGCGGGTTACCGCATTCACGATTTCGCCCATCGTTTCACCGGCGCTTTCGACAAGCGTTGAGCCCAGTTCCACGCGGCCCACGGAATCCTCAATCAGGCTCTTGATCTCGCGTGCCGCCTGGGCGCTGCGCTGTGCGAGGTTACGAACCTCACCGGCCACGACCGCAAAGCCGCGGCCCTGCTCGCCCGCACGCGCCGCTTCTACCGCCGCGTTCAGCGCCAGGATGTTGGTCTGGAAGGCAATGCCGTCGATCACGCTGATAATGTCGGCAATTTTCTGCGAGCTACCGGCGATGTCGCGCATGGTTTGCACCACGTTGTCGACCACCTTACCGCCCTTCTGCGCGGTTTCCGACGCGCTCAGCGCCAGGTTGCTCGCCTGACGAGCGTTCTCGGCGTTCTGCTTCACGGTCGCGGTCAGCTGTTCCATGCTCGCAGCGGTCTCTTCCAGAGAGGCGGCCTGCTGCTCGGTGCGAGAAGAAAGATCGTTGTTGCCCATCGAGATTTCACTCGCGCCGCTGTAAATGGCGTTCGCCCCGTTACGCACGTCGCCCACGGTGCGCACCAGCTCGCCCTGCATGTGGCGCAGGGAATCGGCCAGCAGGCCCATCTCGTTGCTGCCGTCAACGTCGATGCGCTTCACCAGGTCGCCGCTGGCGATGTGGCGAATGCTGTCGATCAGGCGGTTCAGCGGCGAAATCAGCGCCTGCTTGATGCCCAGCCAGACGGCGACAATCACCACCAGCACGGCAACCAGCACGCTAATCAGCACCCAGATAGCCTGGCTGTAGGAGCTGTTGCTGTCTTCTACCGCCTTCTGGTACAGCGCGTCGTTCTGCTGCAGGTAGCTAACGTACTGTTTCTCAAAACCGTCCTGATAGCTCTGGGTCGGCTGGTCGAAGAAGGCGTTGATTTTGCCCGCGCCCAGCAGCTGGATCAGCTCGGCCAGCGCGCCGTGGTAGATATCGTAGTTGCGCTTAATCTCCAGCGCGGCGGCATCGCTCTGACGCGGGTCGCGCGGCAGGGCTTCGTAATCCGCCCAGTTTTTCTCCGCCTGCTTGAGGGACGCCGCCGCAATCTGCATCAGATCGGAAACGGTCGCGCCGCTGCCGATATTGCTCTGATCCATCATGTAGCGGATGCCCGCGCGGTTGAGGGTGTTACGGGTTTGCAGCAGCGCCACCCAGCTGCCGTTCAGCGTGGATTGCTGCTGGCGAATGGTTTGCAGGACGGTGAAGTTCTCTTTGTCATGCTTGAGTGCATTAAAGAAAAGACCACCGGATGTCAGCTGTAGCAGGCCAAAAATGGCCAAAACCAGCAATAAGCTGGTGACAATCTTGATACGATTTAACATGTTTTCTCTTTCCATCAGACAGATAACAGAATTTTCGGCCTGGCAGGAGAAAACTTTACGAAAATCGTACTAAAAGTGATGATTAATCCAACTCTTCCGGCGCTGAATTTTGCCGATTCCCCAGCGTAATAAACTCCTCAAGCAGCGCCGTTAGCTGCTGCATCTTCTCCGGCGTGAACTCCGCCTCAATGCGCTGATACGCCTCTTCCACCTGCGCCTGGGCATGCTCGTACAGCGAATTGCCCGCTTTGGTCAGCGACACGTACAGCTTACGCTGGTCGTTCACCGGCTTCAGGCGCAGCACCAGGCCGTCGCGCTCCATGCGCGTGAGGATGCCCGTCAGGCTCGGGCGCAGGATACAGGTGCGAAACGCCAGGTCGTGAAAATCCATCGACGGGTTTTCCGCCAGCACGCGCACGATGCGCCACTGCTGCTCGGTCAGGTTATGCCGCTTCACGATAGGCCGAAAGTAGGACATCGCCGCTTCCCGCGCCTGCAGCAGCGCGATGGTTAAAGAGTCATGCATAGCCACCCCAAAATTCATTAATACATAAACAATCTATAAGCGCTGGTTTTATAAACAACCTGTTTAACGCTAAAAAGTTTAACAGAAATCACACATTTTAATTAACCCACTGTTTTGTATAGATATCGAAATAGTTATGTAAATTTATTGTTATTCCTATCACAAAATTTTCACTTCTGATTGCGAATTAACCAGCAAAAGCTTAAAACCAGATCATTAACATATTAATGAAATCACAGCCCGGAGAACCGGCTGAGGAGTATGTGGATGAAAGGTACCGTTTTTGCCGTCGCGTTAAACCATCAAAGCCAGCTGGCGGCGTGGGGAGACGCGTTCACGAAGCCCCCCTATAACGCGCCGCCGAAAACGGCGGTCTGGTTTATTAAGCCCCACAACACCGTCATTCGCGCGGGCGAGCCCATTCCGTTTCCGCAGGGAGAAACGGTGCTGAGCGGTGCCACCGTCGCGCTGGTGGTCGGTAAAACGGCGAGCAAGGTGCGCGCGGAAGACGCCGCGGAGTACATCGCCGGATACGCGCTGGCGAACGAAATCAGCCTGCCGGAAGAGAGCTTCTATCGCCCGGCGATTAAGGCCAAATGCCGCGACGGATTTTGTCCGTTAGGGGAGTTGGTCGCCGTCGACAGCGTGGACAACCTGACCATCATCACCGAAATCAACGGCCGCGAGGCCGACCACTGGAACACCGCTGACCTGCACCGCAGTGCCGCCGAGCTGCTGAGCGCCCTGAGCGAGTTCGCCACCCTCAATCCGGGGGATGCGATCCTGCTCGGTACGCCGCAAAGCCGCGTTGAGATCCGCCCGGGCGATCGCGTGCGCGTGCTGGCAGAAGGCTTCCCGGCGCTGGAAAACCCGGTGGTCGATGAGCGCGAGGTATCCCCCACGCACGGCGCACACCCGCACCCGACGCTGTTTGCCCTCGGCCTGAACTACGCCGATCACGCCAGCGAGCTGGACTTCACGCCGCCGACCGAGCCGCTGGTGTTCATCAAAGCGCCGAACACCTTCAACGGCGATAACCAGACCTCGGTTCGCCCGAACCATATCGAATACATGCACTACGAGTCCGAGCTGGTGGTGGTGATCGGCAAAACCGCGCGTAACGTCAGCGAAGCCGACGCGATGGACTACGTTGCGGGCTACACGGTCTGCAACGACTACGCCATCCGCGACTATCTCGAAAACTACTACCGCCCGAACCTGCGGGTAAAAAGCCGCGACGGGCTGACGCCAATTTCCCCGAACGTGGTGCCGAAAGCGGCCATTCCCGACCCGCACAACCTCACCCTGCGCACCTTCGTTAACGGCGAGCTACGTCAGGAAGGCACCACCGCGGATCTGATCTTCAGCATCCCGTTCCTGATTGCGTATCTCAGCGCGTTTATGACCCTGCAGCCGGGCGACATGATCGCCACCGGCACGCCGAAAGGGCTCTCCGACGTGAAGCCGGGCGATGAGGTGGTGGTGGAAGTGGAAGGCGTGGGACGCCTGGTAAACCGAATTGTGAGCGAGGAGACGGCAAAATGAAAAAGATTAACCACTGGATCAACGGTAAAAACGTGGCCGGAAGCGAGTACTTCCACACCACTAACCCGGCCTCCGGCGAGGTGCTGGCGGAAGTGGCCTCCGGCGGCGAAGCGGAAATCCACCTGGCCGTTGCCGCCGCCAAAGAGGCGTTTCCGAAATGGGCCAACCTGCCGATGAAGGAGCGCGCGCGCCTGATGCGCCGCCTGGGCGATCTGATCGACCAGAACGTGCCGGAGATCGCCGCCATGGAGACCGCCGACACCGGCCTGCCGATCCACCAGACCAAAAACGTGCTGATCCCGCGCGCCTCGCACAACTTCGAGTTCTTCGCCGAAGTGTGCCAGCAGATGAACGGCAAAACCTACCCGGTCGACGACAAGATGCTGAACTACACCCTGGTGCAGCCGGTGGGCGTCTGCGCGCTGGTGTCGCCGTGGAACGTGCCGTTTATGACCGCCACCTGGAAGGTTGCGCCGTGCCTGGCGCTGGGTAATACCGCGGTGCTGAAAATGTCCGAGCTCTCGCCGCTGACCGCCGACCGCCTGGGCGAGCTGGCGCTGGAAGCGGGCATTCCGGCGGGCGTGCTGAACGTGGTGCAGGGCTACGGCGCGACGGCGGGCGACGCGTTGGTGCGCCATCACGACGTGCGGGCCGTGTCGTTTACCGGCGGCACCGCCACCGGGCGCAACATCATGAAAAACGCCGGGCTGAAGAAGTATTCCATGGAGCTGGGCGGCAAATCCCCGGTGCTGATTTTTGAAGACGCCGACATCGAGCGCGCGCTGGACGCCGCCCTGTTCACCATCTTCTCGATCAACGGCGAGCGCTGCACCGCGGGCTCGCGCATCTTCATCCAGCAGAGCATCTACCCGGAGTTCGTTAAACGCTTTGCCGAGCGCGCTAACCGCCTGCGCGTGGGCGACCCGACCGATCCGAACACCCAGGTTGGCGCGCTGATAAGCAAGCAACACTGGGAGAAAGTGTCCGGCTATATCCGCCTCGGCATCGAAGAGGGCGCAACCCTGCTGGCGGGCGGGCCGGACAAACCGACCGACCTGCCTGCGCACCTTCGCGGCGGCAACTTCCTGCGCCCGACCGTGCTGGCGGACGTCGACAACCGCATGCGCGTGGCGCAGGAGGAGATCTTCGGGCCGGTGGCCTGCCTGCTGCCGTTTAAGGACGAAGCGGAAGGGCTGCGGCTGGCGAACGACGTGGAGTACGGCCTGGCGTCCTACATCTGGACCCAGGACGTCAGCAAGGTGCTGCGCCTGGCGCGCAACATCGAAGCCGGCATGGTGTTTGTGAATACCCAGAACGTGCGCGACCTGCGCCAGCCGTTTGGCGGCGTGAAGGCCTCCGGCACCGGGCGCGAGGGTGGCGAGTACAGCTTTGACGTGTTTGCGGAGATGAAAAACGTCTGTATCTCCATGGGCGATCATCCAATACCAAAATGGGGAGTCTGATATGGGAAAGTTAGCGTTAGCAGCAAAAATTACCCACGTTCCGTCGTTGTATCTTTCCGAGCTGCCGGGCAAAAACCACGGCTGTCGCCAGGGTGCCATCGACGGGCATAAAGAGATTAGCAAGCGCTGCCGCGAGCTGGGCGTCGATACCATCATCGTGTTCGACACCCACTGGCTGGTGAACAGCGCGTACCACATCAACTGTGCGGACCACTTTGCGGGCGTCTACACCAGCAACGAGCTGCCGCACTTTATCCGCGACATGACCTACGACTACGACGGCAACCCGGAGCTGGGCCAGCTGATTGCCGACGAGGCGGTGAAGCTCGGCGTGCGCGCCAAGGCGCACAACATCCCGAGCCTGAAGCTGGAGTACGGCACGCTGGTGCCGATGCGCTATATGAATGCGGATAAGCACTTCAAAGTGGTCTCCATCTCGGCGTTCTGCACGGTTCACGACTTCGCCGACAGCCGCAGGCTGGGCGAGGCCATCGTCAGCGCCATCAAAAAATACGACGGCACCGTGGCGGTGCTCGCCAGCGGCTCGCTGTCGCACCGCTTTATCGACGACCAGCGCGCCGAGGAAGGGATGAACAGCTACACCCGCGAGTTCGACCGCCAGATGGACGAGCGCGTGGTGAAGCTCTGGCGCGAGGGCCAGTTCAAAGAGTTTTGCAGCATGCTGCCGGAGTACGCCGACTACTGCTACGGCGAGGGCAACATGCACGACACGGTGATGCTGCTGGGGATGCTCGGCTGGGACCGCTACGACGGCAAGGTGGAGTTTCTCACCGAGCTGTTTGCCAGCTCCGGCACCGGCCAGGTTAACGCCGTTTTCCCGCTGCCCGCGTAAGGAGCCACCGTGCCGCACTTTATTGCTGAATGCACCGACAATATCCGCGAGCAGGCCGACCTGCCGGGGCTGTTCGCCAGAGTGAACGAGGCGCTGGCCGCGACGGGGATTTTCCCGCTCGGCGGCATCCGCAGCCGCGCGCACTGGCTGGATACCTGGCAGATGGCCGACGGCAGGCACGATTACGCCTTCGTGCACATGACGCTGAAGATTGGTGCCGGGCGCAGCCTGGAGAGCCGTGAAGCGGTCGGGGAGATGCTGTTTGAACTGATCAAAGCGCACTTCGCCGAGCTGATGGCCGCCCGCTATCTGGCGCTGTCGTTCGAGCTCGACGAGCTGCATCCGACCCTCAACTACAAGCGGAACAACGTGCACGCGTTGTTTAAGTAATGCCGCACGGTCTGTTCCCTCTCCCTCTGGGAGAGGGTTAGGGTGAGGGGAAATCGCTGCGGCCGGTTGCCCTCACCCCGGCCCTCTCCTACGGGGAGAGGGAGAAAACATTACAACAGGAAACCGCCATGCTCGACAAACACACCCACAGCCTGATCGCCCACCGCCTGCACCGGGCGGAACAGTCCCGGGAGCAGATCCGCGCGATCTCGCTGGAGTACCCGGAGATCACCCTCGAGGACGCCTACGCCGTTCAGCGCGAGTGGGTCGGCCTGAAAATTGCCGAAGGCCGCACGCTGAAGGGCCACAAGATCGGCCTGACCTCAAAAGCGATGCAGGCCAGCTCGCAGATAAGCGAGCCGGACTACGGCGCGCTGCTCGACGACATGTTCTTCCAGGACGGCGGCGATATCCCGACCGACCGCTTTATCGTTCCGCGCATCGAGGTGGAGCTGGCCTTCGTGCTGGCAAAACCGCTGCGCGGCCCGAACTGCACGATCTTCGACGTCTATAACGCCACGGACTACGTCATCCCCGCGCTGGAGCTGATCGACGCCCGCTGCCACAACGTGGACCCGGAAACCCAGCGCCCGCGCAAGGTTTTCGACACCATCTCCGATAACGCCGCCAACGCGGGCGTGATCCTCGGCGGCCGCCCGATTAAGCCCGACGCGCTGGATCTGCGCTGGATCTCCGCCCTGCTCTACCGCAACGGCGTGATCGAGGAGACCGGCGTCGCGGCGGGCGTGCTCAACCACCCGGCCAACGGCGTGGCGTGGCTGGCGAACAAGCTGGCGCCGTACGACGTGCAGCTTGAGCCGGGGCAAATCATCCTTGGCGGCTCCTTCACCCGCCCGGTGCCCGCCAGCAGGGGCGACACCTTCCACGTGGATTACGGCCCGATGGGCTCCATCAGCTGCCGCTTTGTCTAGGAGACGACCATGCAAAACGCATTTAAAGACGCGCTCAGGGCCGGAAGGCCGCAGATCGGCCTCTGGCTGGGGCTAACCAGCAGCTACAGCGCGGAGCTGCTGGCCGGAGCGGGCTTCGACTGGCTGCTGATCGACGGGGAGCACGCGCCGAACAGCGTGCAGACGGTATTAACCCAGCTTCAGGCGATTGCGCCCTATCCCAGCCAGCCGGTGGTGCGCCCGTCGTGGAACGATCCGGTGCAGATCAAGCAGCTGCTGGACGTGGGCGCGCAGACCCTGCTGGTGCCGATGGTGCAAAACGCCGATGAAGCGCGGCTGGCGGTACGCTCGACACGTTACCCGCCCGCGGGCATTCGCGGCGTGGGCAGCGCGCTGGCCCGGGCGTCGCGCTGGAACCGCGTTCCGGACTACCTGCACAAGGCCAACGACTCCATGTGCGTGCTGGTGCAGATCGAAACCCTAAGAGCGCTGAAAAACCTGCCGCAGATCCTCGACGTGGACGGCGTCGACGGCGTGTTTATCGGCCCGGCGGATCTCAGCGCCGACATGGGCTTTGCCGGCAATCCGCAGCACCCGGAGGTGCAGGCCGCCATTGAACAAGCCATCGCGCAGATCCTCCGCGCGGGCAAAGCGCCGGGGATCCTGATGGCGAACGAACCGCTGGCAAAACGCTATTTAGAACTCGGCGCGCTGTTTGTCGCCGTCGGCGTCGACACCACCCTGCTGGCCCGCAGCGCCGAGGCGCTCGCCGAACGATTTGGCGCGCACGTCAGCGCGGTGAAATCCAGCGTCTATTAACCGCAGCAAGCCTCACCCTACAAAAATTCCCATCAGAGGAAACTACAATGAGCGACACATCATCAGCACTGCCGGATCGGCACGATCCCGCGAACCAGCACAAGCAGCTGACGGCGCGACAGCAGTCGGTTATCAACAAACTGTTCCGCCGCCTGATCGTGTTTTTGTTCGTGCTGTTTATTTTTTCGTTTCTGGACAGGATCAACATCGGCTTTGCCGGGCTGACGATGGGCCAGGATCTCGGGCTTAACGCCACCATGTTCGGCCTTGCCACCACGCTGTTCTATGCCACCTATGTGATTTTCGGCATTCCGAGCAACGTGATGCTGAGCATCGTCGGCGCGCGCCGCTGGATTGCCACCATCATGGTGCTGTGGGGCATCGCCTCCACCGCCACCATGTTCGCGACCGGGCCCAACAGCCTGTACGTGCTGCGAATGCTGGTCGGGATCACCGAAGCCGGTTTTCTGCCCGGCATCCTGCTCTACTTAACCTACTGGTTCCCGGCCTTTTTCCGCGCCCGCGCCAACGCCCTGTTTATGATCGCCATGCCGGTGACGACCGCGCTCGGCTCGATCGTTTCCGGCTATATTCTCTCGCTGGACGGCATGCTGAACCTGCACGGCTGGCAGTGGCTGTTCCTGCTGGAAGGGTTCCCGTCTGTGCTGCTGGGCATCATGGTCTGGTTCTATCTCGACGACAAACCCGCCAGCGCGAAGTGGCTGACGGAGGAGGATAAGCAGTGCCTGCACGAGATGATGGAGAACGACCGGCTAACGCTGGTGCAGCCGGAAGGCGCGCTGAGCCACCGCGCCCTGCAGCAGCGCAGCCTGTGGCGCGAGGTGTTCACGCCGATTGTGCTGATGTACACCCTCGCCTACTTCTGCCTGACCAACACCCTTAGCGCGATCAGCATCTGGACGCCGCAGATCCTGAAAAGCTTCAACGAAGGCAGCAGCAATATCACCATCGGCCTGCTGGCTGCCGTTCCGCAGGTGTGTACGATTCTGGGCATGATCTACTGGAGCCGCCATTCCGACAGGCACCAGGAGCGCAAGCACCACACCGCGCTGCCGTTTCTGTTTGCCGCAGCGGGCTGGCTGCTTGCCTCCGCGACCGATCACAGCCTGATCCAGCTGCTCGGGATCGTAATGGCCTCGACCGGCTCCTTCAGCGCGATGGCGATCTTCTGGACCACGCCGGATCAGTCCATCAGCCTGCGGGCGCGGGCGATCGGCATTGCCACGATCAACGCCACCGGGAACATTGGCTCGGCGCTCAGCCCGTTTATGATCGGCTGGCTGAAAGACGTGACCGGCAGCTTTAACAGCGGCCTGTGGTTTGTCGCCGCGCTGCTGGTGATAGGCGCGGTGATTATCTGGATTATCCCGATGAATGCCTCGCGTCCTCGCGCCACGCCGTAAGGAGCCGCCATGTGCCAAAGCCCGATTGCCAATATCGACATCAGCAAAGAGTACGACGAAAGCCTGGGCACGGACGATGTGCATTATCAGTCGTTCGCCCGCATGGCGGCCTTTTTTGGCCGCGATATGCAGGCGCACCGTCACGACCAGTATTTTCAGATGCACTTTCTCGATACCGGGCAGATTGAGCTTCAGCTCGACGATCACCGCTACTCGGTGCAGGCGCCGCTGTTCGTCCTGACGCCGCCGTCGGTGCCACACGCGTTTATCACCGAGTCCGACAGCGACGGGCACGTGCTGACGGTGCGCGAGGATCTGATCTGGCCGCTGCTGGAGGTGCTCTACCCCGGCACGCGGGAAACCTTCGGCCTGCCGGGGATTTGTCTGTCGCTGGCGGATAAGCCGGACGAGCTGGCGGCGCTGAAGTACTACTGGCAGCTGATCGCCCGCGAATCGATCGGGCAGCTGCCCGGCCGGGAGCACACGCTGGTCCTGCTGGCGCAGGCGGTCTTTACCCTTCTGCTGCGCAACGCGAAGCTCGACGATCACGCCGCGAGCGGCATGCGCGGCGAGCTAAAGCTGTTCCAGCGCTTTACCCAGCTGATTGACGTGCATTACCACCAGCACTGGACGGTGCCGGACTACGCCTGCGAGCTGCACCTGACCGAATCCCGCCTGACGGATATCTGCCGCCGCTTCGCCAACCGCCCCCCGAAGCGGCTGATTTTCGACAGGCAGCTGCGCGAGGCCAGGCGGCTGCTGCTTTTCTCCGACAGCGCGGTCAGCGATATCGCCTGGCAGCTAGGCTTCAAGGACCCAGCCTATTTCGCCCGCTTTTTTAACCGGCTGGAGGGCTGCTCGCCGAGCGCGTATCGGGCGCAGAAAGTACCGGTGTCGTAATTCCCCTCACCCTAACCCTCTCCCCAAAGGGGAGAGGGAACGATGACACCCTCGCCCCTTTGGGGAGAGGGCCGGGGTGAGGGGACAACGATCACAAAACTAAACCTCCCCCGAAAAGTACCCGCCGTTGTCCCAAACGTCCCTTCACGTTCCGCCCCGCACAGGCTTCAATTGAACAACAAATACAAAACATAAATTTAACAAACACACTTCCGATAACGAGGTCCCTATGAAGCCTGAAGATTTCCGCGCTGACGCCAAGCGCCCGCTTACCGGCGAAGAGTATTTAAAAAGCCTGCAGGACGGCCGCGAGATTTATATCTACGGCGAACGCGTGAAGGACGTCACCACCCATCCGGCGTTTCGCAACGCGGCGGCGTCCGTCGCGCAGATGTACGACGCGCTGCACAAGCCGGAGATGCAGGACACCCTCTGCTGGGGCACCGACACCGGCAGCGGCGGCTACACCCACAAGTTCTTCCGCGTGGCGAAAAGCGCCGACGACCTGCGCCAGCAGCGCGACGCCATCGCCGAATGGTCGCGCCTGAGCTACGGCTGGATGGGCCGCACGCCGGACTACAAAGCCGCGTTTGGCTGCGCGCTCGGCGCGAACCCGGCGTTTTACGGCCAGTTCGAGCAAAACGCCCGTAACTGGTACACCCGCATTCAGGAAACCGGCCTGTACTTCAACCACGCGATCGTCAACCCGCCGATCGACCGCCATAAGCCCGCGGACGAGGTGAAAGACGTTTACATCAAGCTGGAGAAAGAGACCGACGCCGGGATTATCGTCAGCGGCGCGAAAGTGGTGGCGACCAACTCGGCGCTGACCCACTACAACATGATCGGCTTCGGCTCCGCGCAGGTGATGGGCGAAAACCCGGACTTCGCGCTGATGTTCGTCGCGCCGATGGACGCCGAGGGCGTGAAGCTGATCTCCCGCGCCTCCTACGAGATGATGGCCGGTGCGACCGGCTCGCCGTACGACTACCCGCTCTCCAGCCGCTTCGACGAGAACGACGCGATTCTGGTGATGGATCATGTGCTGATCCCGTGGGAAAACGTGCTGATCTACCGCGATTTCGACCGCTGCCGCCGCTGGACGATGGAGGGCGGCTTTGCCCGCATGTATCCGCTGCAGGCCTGCGTGCGCCTGGCGGTGAAGCTCGACTTCATCACCGCCCTGCTGAAAAAATCGCTGGAATGTACCGGTACCCTGGAGTTCCGCGGCGTGCAGGCGGATCTCGGCGAGGTGGTGGCCTGGCGCAACATGTTCTGGGCGCTGAGCGATTCCATGTGCTCCGAAGCCACGCCGTGGGTCAACGGCGCGTACCTGCCGGACCACGCGGCGCTGCAAACCTACCGCGTGATGGCGCCGATGGCCTACGCCAAGATCAAGAACATCATCGAGCGAAACGTCACCTCCGGGCTGATCTACCTGCCGTCCAGCGCCCGCGATCTCAACAACCCGCAGATTGACCAGTACCTGGCGAAATACGTGCGCGGCTCCAACGGCATGGATCACGTCGAGCGCATCAAGATCCTCAAGCTTATGTGGGACGCCATCGGCAGCGAGTTCGGCGGCCGCCACGAGCTGTACGAAATCAACTACTCCGGCAGCCAGGACGAAATTCGCCTCCAGTGCCTGCGCCAGGCGCAAAGCTCCGGCAACATGGACAAGATGATGGCGATGGTCGACCGCTGCATGTCCGAGTACGACCAGCACGGCTGGACCGTGCCGCACCTGCACAATAACTCTGATATCAACATGCTGGACAAGCTGCTGAAATAGCGCAGCGGGAGATAATCATGCATACAGATGAACAACGCCTGCGCTTTCGCGACGCGATGGCCAGCCTGTCGGCCGCGGTCAACGTGGTCACCACCGAGGGCGACGCCGGACGCTGCGGCATCACCGCCACAGCCGTCTGCTCGGTCACGGACACCCCGCCGTCGCTGATGGTCTGCATCAACGCCAACAGCGCCATGAACCCGGTCTTTCAGGGCAACGGCAGGCTGTGCGTGAACGTACTGAACCATGAGCAGGAGATCATGGCCCGCCACTTCGCGGGCATGACCGGCATGACGATGGAGGAGCGCTTTGGCCTCTCCTGCTGGCAGAAAGGCCCGCTGGGGCAGCCGGCGCTAAAAGAGGCGCTGGCCTGCCTGGAGGGGGAGATAAGCCAGGTGCAGACCATCGGCACCCATCTGGTCTATCTGGTCGAGATTAAAAACATCATCCTCAGCGAGGAGGGCCACGGCCTGATCTACTTCAGGCGCCGCTTCCACCCGGTGATGATGGAAATGGAAGCCGCCGTGTAGCGCCGCCCGCCTCCTCACCCGCCAGCGCGCGGTGAGGAGGATATATTCTGTGATCGTCATCACATATATTCTTTACTTTACCTGACGTTAGAACCACTCGGCCCGTTCTTTGACCACTCACTCATCGCTTTCAACCGCTCACGCATTTACCGTCCTTTACGCGCGCGAGGATCTGGCACGATCGCTCCAGCATTACTCAATACCTCCTCAAAACGAACCCTGACCCCTTTTTTCTTACATAAAAAACCAGGTCTTACTATGGATACTAAAAAACTATTGAAGCACGTGCCCTGGGCATTACTCGGGATCCTCGGCGCTTTCTGTCTGGCGGTCGTCGCATTACGCCGGGGCGAACACGTAAGCGCCCTGTGGATCGTGGTCGCGTCTGTCTCCGTCTATCTTGTGGCTTATCGCTACTACAGCCTGTACATCGCGCAGAAGGTCATGAAGCTCGACCCAACGCGCGCCACCCCGGCGGTCATTAACAACGACGGCCTGAACTACGTGCCAACCAACCGCTACGTGCTGTTTGGCCACCACTTCGCCGCTATCGCCGGCGCAGGCCCGCTGGTCGGGCCGGTGCTGGCCGCTCAGATGGGCTACCTGCCGGGTACGCTCTGGCTGCTGGCGGGCGTGGTGCTGGCGGGTGCGGTGCAGGACTTTATGGTGCTGTTTATCTCTTCCCGTCGTAACGGCTCGTCGCTGGGCGAAATGATCAAAGAAGAGATGGGCCGCGTGCCGGGCACCATTGCGCTGTTCGGCTGCTTCCTGATCATGATCATCATCCTCGCGGTGCTGGCGCTGATCGTGGTGAAAGCCCTGGCGGAAAGCCCGTGGGGCGTGTTCACCGTCTGCTCTACCGTGCCGATCGCGCTGTTCATGGGGATCTACATGCGCTTCCTGCGTCCGGGACGCGTGGGCGAAGTCTCCGTAATCGGCATCGTGCTGCTGGTGGCCTCCATTTACTTTGGCGGCATCATCGCCCACGACCCGTACTGGGGCCCGGCGCTGACCTTTAAAGACACCACCATCACCTTCGCGCTGATTGGCTATGCGTTTATCTCTGCGCTGCTGCCGGTCTGGCTGATTCTGGCCCCGCGCGACTATCTGGCGACCTTCCTGAAAATCGGCGTTATCGTGGGCCTGGCGATCGGCATTGTGATCATCAACCCTGAGCTGAAAATGCCTGCGGTCACCCAGTACATCGACGGTACCGGTCCGCTGTGGAAAGGCGCGCTGTTCCCGTTCCTGTTTATCACCATCGCCTGCGGCGCAGTGTCTGGCTTCCACGCGCTGATCTCTTCCGGCACCACGCCGAAGCTGATGGCGAACGAAACCGACGCGCGCTTTATCGGCTATGGCGCAATGCTGATGGAGTCCTTCGTGGCGATCATGGCGCTGGTTGCAGCGTCCATCATCGAACCGGGCCTGTACTTCGCGATGAACACCCCGCCGGCGGGCCTGGGTATTACCATGCCGAACCTGCACGAAATGGGTGGCGAAAACACCGCGATGATCATGGCGCAGCTGAAAGAGGCGAGCACGCACGCCGCGGCGACCGTCAGCTCCTGGGGCTTCGTGATTTCGCCTGAGCAGATCATGCAGACCGCGAAAGACATCGGCGAACCTTCCGTGCTGAACCGCGCGGGCGGCGCTCCGACGCTGGCCGTGGGTATCGCACACGTGTTCCACAAGGTGCTGCCGTGGGCGGACATGGGCTTCTGGTACCACTTCGGTATTCTGTTTGAAGCGCTGTTCATCCTGACCGCGCTGGACGCCGGTACCCGTGCGGGCCGCTTTATGCTGCAGGACCTGCTCGGCAACTTCGTGCCGTTCCTGAAGAAAACCGACTCTCTGGTGGCGGGCGTTCTCGGAACCGCGGGCTGCGTAGGCCTGTGGGGCTACCTGCTGTATCAGGGCGTGGTTGACCCGCTCGGCGGCGTGAAGAGCCTGTGGCCGCTGTTCGGCATCTCTAACCAGATGCTGGCCGCCGTGGCGCTGGTTCTCGGCACCGTGGTGCTGGTGAAGATGAAGCGCACCAGGTACATCTGGGTGACCGTGGTGCCTGCCCTGTGGCTGCTGCTCTGCACCACCTGGGCGCTGGGCCTGAAGCTGTTCAGCACCAACCCGCAGCTGGAAGGCTTCTTCTTCATGGCTAACCAGTACAAAGAGAAGATCGCCGCTGGCGGCGGTGACCTGACCGCGCAGCAGATTGCCAACATGAACCATATCGTGGTGAACAACTACACCAACGCAGGTCTGAGCATTCTGTTCCTGGTCGTGGTGTACAGCATCATCTTCTACGGCATCAAAACCTGGATGAAGGTGCGTAACGCCGAAGGCCGCACGGATAAAGAAACCCCGTACGTGCCGGTGCCGGAAGGCGGCGTGAAGACCTCTTCACACCATTAATCCCCGCACCTCCCCCCTCACCCCAGCCCTCTCCCCAAAGGGGAGAGGGTGTCAATATTCCCTCTCCCCTTTGGGGAGAGGGTTAGGGTGAGGGGCTTTTTCTGTCTGGAATGCACAATGTTTGGTAACTTAGGCGAAGCAAAAAAATACCTCGGTCAGGCGGCAAAGATGCTGATCGGCATCCCGGACTATGACAACTACGTTGAGCATATGAAGACCAACCATCCGGATAAGCCGTACATGACCTACAACGAGTTCTTCCGCGAGCGCCAGGAAGCGCGCTACGGCGGAAGTGGCGAAGGCGGCGTACGCTGCTGCTAAAGGAGAGACCATGACCCCGATTGCCGTTACCCTTCTCACCGGCTTTCTCGGCGCAGGCAAAACGACCCTGCTGCGCCACATCCTCAACGAACGGCACGGCTTTAAAATCGCCGTCATCGAAAACGAGTTCGGCGAAGTCTCCGTAGACGACCAGCTCATCGGCGACCGCGCCACGCAGATCAAAACCCTGACCAACGGCTGCATCTGCTGCACCCGCTCCAGCGAGCTGGAAGACGCCCTGCTGGACCTGCTCGACGGCCGCGACCGCGGTGAGATCGACTTTGACCGCCTGGTGATTGAGTGCACCGGCATGGCCGACCCCGGCCCGATTATTCAGACCTTTTTCTCCCACGACGTCATCTGCCAGCGCTACCTGCTCGACGGCGTGATTGCCCTCGTCGACGCGGTTCACGCCGACGAGCAGATGAACCAGTTCACGATTGCCCAGTCGCAGGTTGGCTACGCCGACCGCATCCTGCTGACCAAAACCGACGTGGCGGGCGAAGCCGAAACGCTCCGCGAACGCCTGACGCGCATCAACTCGCGCGCGCCGATTTACACCGTGACGCACGGCGATATCGACCTGTCGCAGCTGTTCAACACCAACGGCTTTATGCTCGAAGAGAACGTGACGTCGAAGCCGCGCTTCCACTTTATGGCGGACAAGCAGAACGACGTCTCTTCTATCGTGGTCGAGCTGGACTACCCGGTAGACATCAGCGAGGTCTCGCGGGTGATGGAAAACCTGCTGCTGTCGTTTGCGGATAAGCTCCTGCGCTACAAAGGAATGCTGTGGATAGACGGCGAGCCAAACCGCCTGCTGTTCCAGGGCGTGCAGCGTTTGTACAGCGCCGACTGGGATCGCCCGTGGGGCGAGGAAGCGCCGCGCAGCGTAATGGTCTTTATTGGTATTCAGCTGCCGGAAGAGGAAATTCGGGCGGCGTTTGCCGGGTTGAAGAAATAGCATATATGCTCCCTTTTATTTCGGAAGGGAGCACCTGCCGTTTGACCTGAATCCCTCGCTATATCCTTTGTGTGAACAATATTGTCTGTTAAGGTTTCTCAAATAAAGAAACCTTCTTTAAACAACCATTTATCTCAATTTTTATTGAACTTATAAATATAAGCCTCGTGAATGAGTAGGTGTAACATGGCAATTATTATTCCCACAGTCAGCAGCTGTAGCGATAAAATCACCGCCGGTGAAAAACGGCTGGCACGGATCCTGGAAGGCGGCCTGAGCGATCAATGTACCTGCTGGTACGACACGCGAATGGGAGAAAAACAAAATCATCCCGATTTTGTGATACTGAGCCCGGAGAAAGGCTTATTATTTCTCGAGGTCAAAGACTGGTTCATCACTAAAATAAAATCAGCCAACAAGACGCATATCCATTACGAAACCGCAAACGGCATCGAGCCGTTAAAAAATCCGCTTGAGCAGGTTCGCCAATACGCTTTTGATACCGTCGATAGTCTTAAAAAAGATCCGCAGCTTCGCCAGACGGACGGCAATTATCAGGGCAGCTTTATTCTTCCCTACGGGTTCGGGGCGTATTTAAGCAACATCACCCGCGCGCAGCTCGAAAAACATTTTTCACCCGATGAGCTCAATGAAATCCTCCCTGCCGACCAGGTGATCTGCAAGGATGAGCTGAATGAGTTTATGACCAAAGCTGAAATATCCTCGCGGCTGGGCACGCTTCTCAAACATCGCTTTGCACACCATGCCACACCGCAGCAGCTCGATCGAATCAGATGGCACCTCTATCCTGATGTGCGCATCAACAAATCGATTACCGACGTCGAGCTACACCATTTCACGCTTCATACGCCTGACATCATCTCCATTATGGACCGCAATCAGGAACAGCTTGCCAGAAGCATGGGCGAAGGCCACCGCGTAATCCACGGCGTTGCCGGATCGGGCAAGACGCTTATTTTGCTGCACCGCTGCATCGCGCTTGCTAACAGCATTGAAAATGACAAGCCGATTCTGGTGATATGCTACAACATCACGCTGGCCAGAAAGCTTAAGGCCCAGCTCGAGCAGCATACCCTTCCGGTCCCCGTCGACGTCATCCATTTTCACGCCTGGTGTTATCAGCAGCTGAACGCGCTCAAGCGACTCCCACCAAAAGGTAAAAGCTTTGTAAGTCAGATGGAAAATGCACTAACGGAAGCCTTTGAAGCGGGTGCGATCGAACCTGAGCAGTACAGCGCGGTGCTGATCGATGAAGGGCACGACTTTAAGCCAGAATGGCTGAGAATACTGGCCCGCATGCCGGACAGCCGGGATAACGCGCTCCTGTTTCTCTATGACGATGCCCAGTCCATTTACCAGAAAAAGAAAGCGCTCGATTTCACCCTCTCAAGCGTGGATATCAAGGCCCAGGGCCGAACCACCATCCTGAATATCAACTACCGCAACACCCGCCAGATACTGCATTTTGCCAGCAGCATCGCCTTTAATTATTTAAATAATCACATTGATGCCGCCCTCAAATATCAGCAGCCCGATGCGGGCGGCCTGTCCGGCCACTACCCCGTGCTGTCGCGCTTTGACAACCAGGACGATGAGATTACCCACGTCCTAAACTGGGTAACCGAGCAGCGCAAGCAGGGGGTTGCGTGGTCAGAGATAGCCATTCTTTGCCCCTCAACCTACAGCATCTCCGGCGCGCTCGCGCCCAGGCTGACGGCCCGCAAGATCCCTTATCAGATGATTGTCACCGGCAATGATAAAAAACACTGGTCGCCGCAAAACGATCTTCTCTGCGTATTGCCGCTGCCGAGCAGCAAGGGACTCGAGTTTCATTCCGTCGCCATTATGGATGCGGCAAAAGGACGGGAGGAAGAGGATCTGAGCGACGATATTAAACGCCTGTACGTCGGCTTTACGCGTGCTCGCCAGAATCTGTTAGTGACGATGCACGGCAGCGGAGAGCTGCACGATCATCTTCTGGAAACATATGCCCACAGCAATAAAATGGCATAACGACGTTCTTTTAGCTCCCCCGGCCTTCGCGCCGGGGAAATTTTCAGGTAAATATCGCAGCCAGAAATGTAAATTTACGTTGATATCGATGACTCGTGAAACATTTTTGGAAATTATTAGAAATGCAATAAATGCACCTCAAATCAGTTTTTTTTAATCGTTCAGCGAATGTTTAGCTAAAAATCTAAACCGCTCCTAAACGTTGAATTGTTAACAGTTGACGCCGCAAATAAGACACTTCAACTACACACGTAAGCTTCAGTTAATTAACAAAACCAGCATAAAACCTCGACCTTCATCACATTTGCAGTCATAAACATCGCCTGTTAGGGTGTGCCCAGATTAACTTGATGACGAGGTATAAAACATGAAAAAGCTCAACGTTCTGGTTCTGGCCGCACTGACCGCCGTATCGGGTTCCGCACTGGCAATGGGCGGCAGCATCGAGCAGGGTACAAACTATACCAACCTCAATCTGGAAATGGGCAAGTCCTCTTCCGGCCTGTACGCTGAAAGCAACTGGCTGAAAAACACCGACGACGGTACGCAGACCGGCGGCGTGGGCGCAGGCTACAACCTGGAAGTGGGCCCGGTGATGCTGAACGCGGGTGCTAAAGCGATCTACATCGGACCGAAGAAAGGCGATAACGGCGTGGCGTTCCCAATCGGCGGCGGCGTAAGCGTTGCCCTGACCGACAGCATCCACGTGTTCGGCGAAGGCTATGCCGCACCGGAAGGGCTGAACAACAGCGTGAAAAACTACGTTGAAGCCAACGGCGGCGTAAGCTGGACGCCAATCTCGCCGGTGACGCTGAAAGTGGGCTACCGCCACGTGAGCGTTGACGGCAAAGACGGCCGTCCAAACCACACGCTGATTGACGGTGCCTATGTTGGCGGCGGGATCACTTTCTAATACCTAAAAAAAACCTGCCGAACGGCAGGTTTTTTTATTACCTCTTACTTACGCAACACCACCAGCTTCTGGTTCACAAACTCTTTGATCCCCAGATCCGACAGCTCGCGCCCGTAGCCGGAGCGCTTCACGCCGCCGAACGGCAGTTCCGCCGCGGTATCGGTGAGCCAGTTGATGTACACCATGCCGGTCTCAATGCGCGACGCCATTTTCTTCGCCCGCGCAATGTCCTGGCTGAACACCGCGCCGCCCAGGCCGTAGTGGGAGTCGTTCGCCAGCGCGACCGCTTCATCGTCGCTTTTCACGACGTACATCTGCGCCACCGGGCCGAAGAACTCTTCGAAGTACGCCGGGTTCTCGCGTGAGATGTGGGTCAGGATCGTCGGCTCAAAGAAGCTGCCGTCGCGCTGGGCAGGCTTACCGCCAAAGTGCAGCTTCGCGCCGTTTTTCACCGCCTCGTCGACCTGTTTGGTCAGGGTTTCCAGCGCGTCCTTCGAGGACAGCGGCCCCAGCGTGGTGCTCTCGTCCAGCGGATCGCCCATCTTCACCTGCTTAAAGGCCTCGGTGAACTTGCTCAGGAACGCGTCGGCGATTTTTTCATGAAGAATAAAGCGCTTCGCCGCGGTGCAGACCTGTCCCGCGTTGTTCAGACGGGCATTGACGCCAATCTTCACGGCTTTGTCGATATCCGCGTCGTCGAGCACCACGAACACGTCGTTACCGCCCAGCTCGAGGGTCGATTTTTTGATGTGCTTGGCCGCCTGCGCCGCCACCACGCTGCCGGCCTTTTCGGAACCGGTCAGCGCTGCGCCCTGCACGCGGTCGTCGGCAATGATCTTCGCCACCTGATCGGACGAAATAAACAGGTTGGTCCACGCCCCTTCCGGCGCGCCCGCTTCGCGCACCAGATGCGCAAAGGTCTCGGCGCAGTGCGGCACGATGCTGGCATGCTTCGCAATGACCGGGTTACCCGCCGCCAGGTTTGGCGCAAGGACGCGCATCAGCTGATAGTACGGGAAGTTCCACGGCTCAACGGCCATCAGCACGCCGACAGGATGGTGCTCGACCCAGGCTTCGCCCAGCTCGGTTTTGTACTCCACCGGCGCCAGGAACTGCTTCGCGTTGTCCGCATAGTAGCGGGCGATCTGCGCGCACAGCTTCACCTCGCCGCGGCTTTGCTCAATGAGTTTCCCCATCTCCTGGCTGGCGATTTTGGCCAGATCCTCCACGCGCTCGTCGATCAGATCCGCGAGCTTGTGCAGCACCGGCAGGCGCTGGTCGATATCGCCCTTTGACCAGTCGGAATGGTAGAGCGCGTCGGCGGCCTTCAGCGCCGCTTCGACGTCCGCATCGGTATGCGAGGGGTATTCTTTGATGAGCTGGTTAGTGGCAGGGTTGACTGTCTGATAGGCCATTTCGAATCTCCTTGTTTTACCGCTTAGGGTATTAAGGGTAGTCAACGTGGGCGGGTGCGGGCGTAAAGTTGGGTATATCCGGAAGGTTCTTAGTTTTCTGTTCTTTGCCTTATCCCCCCGCTTCCCTCTATCCTTACCCCATGGAAAAACATACCGAACTGAAACGCGCCAAGCTGCTGGCGCTGTCGCTGCTGCTGGTTGCCGCCGCGGCGTTTATTGCCACCCTCTTCCTGCCGCAGACCTTCTGGGTGCGCGGCGTAAAGGCCATTGCCGAGGCGGCGATGGTCGGCGCGCTGGCGGACTGGTTTGCCGTGGTCGCCCTGTTTCGCCGGGTGCCGATCCCGTTTATTGCCCGGCATACGGCGATTATCCCGCGCAATAAGGACCGAATTGGCGACAATCTCGGCCAGTTTGTGCAGGAGAAGTTTCTCGATACCCAGTCCCTGGTGGCGCTGATCCGCCGCTACGAGCCTGCAAAAATGATCGGCGCATGGTTCAGCCAACCGGACAACGCCCAGCGCGTGGGCCAGCATCTGATTCAGGTCATGGGCGGTTTTCTCGAGCTTGCCGACGACGGGCGCATCCAGCGGCTGCTCAAGCGCGCGGTGCATAAGGCCATCGACAAGGTGGACCTCACCGAAACCAGCGCGGTGATGCTGGAAAGCATGACCAAAAACAACCGCCACCAGGTGTTGTTAGACGCCATTATTAACCGCCTGATTACGTTGATTCAGCGCGACAGCTCGCGAGAATTTATCGCCACGCAGATTGTCCACTGGCTCAAAACCGAGCATCCGCGCAAGGCGAAGGTGCTGCCCACCGAGTGGCTCGGCGACCAGAGCGCGGAGATGGTGTCGAACGCGGTCAACAGCCTGCTGGACGACATCAGCCACGACCGCACGCACCAGATCCGCCAGGCGTTCGATCGCGCCACGCTGAAGCTGATCGACAATCTGAAAAACGATCCGGACATGGCGGCCAAGGCCGACGGCATTAAGCACTACCTGAAGAACGACGAGGCGTTTAACCGCTATCTGGGGGAGATGTGGGGCGACCTGCGCGACTGGCTGAAGGCGGACATGCACAGCGAAGATTCGCGCGTGAAGCAGCGCATCGCCAGCGCCGGGCTGTGGTTTGGCGAAACGCTCGCCGCCGATGCCAGCCTGCGCGCGTCGCTGAACGAACATCTGGAGCAGGCGGCGCACCGCGTCGCGCCCGACTTTGCCGCGTTCCTGACGCGCCACATCAGCGACACGGTGAAAAGCTGGGATGCAAAAGACATGTCGCGCCAGATCGAGCTGAACATCGGCAAAGACCTGCAGTTTATCCGCGTCAACGGCACGCTGGTCGGCGGGACGATCGGCCTGATCCTGTTCCTGCTGTCGCAGCTGCCCGCCCTGCTTGCGCGCTAGTCCTCCTTCGGCGGCGCGATGACGTAGCGCGTCGGCTCGAAGCAGTTGAGGATCCGGTGCACCAGGAAAACCAGCGTCAGCGTCGCCACCAGCGCGAACGTGACCGAGGTGATGCGGTACAGATCGCTGAACACCAGGTCGCCGTCCGGGTGCATGTTCTGCCCGAACATAATCCCGATGGTGGTGATGCTGGCGAAGCCCACGCCCGCGCCGACCTTCTCCATCACGTGCAGCCGCGCGCCGAACGCCAGCCCGAGAGCAATCAGCGGCATCATCAGCAGCATGTGGCTGCTGTGATCGTACAGAATAAGCTGCACCACCAGAATGTACAGGCAGCCCAACACCACCCCGGCCACGCGCCAGATGGAGCTCATCACCGCGCCGCGATAGTGCATCGGAAACAAGATCAGCACGCCCGCCATCAGCGCCGACAGGGAATCGCTGAGGTCGCTTATCTGGAACACCACAAAAATCAGCGTGGCGACGGTGCCGGACAGCAGGGATTCGTGGCGCACGCGGGCGTCGTCTTTCTCAATCAGCGGCGGCGGCCTGCGCGGCTCTACGTCCGGCAGCAGGTAGTTCATCAGCGCGCTCAGGCACACCGCCATTACGCTCGCCTCGATGTTGGAAAACAGCAGCGTGTGCCAGTTGGTCGTGGGATAGCTCATAAAGTTGAGCATCACGCTCTGGCACACCACGCCCATCGAGCCGAACAGGAACAGCGGCCCCTTGCTCATAAAGCGAAAGCGCATCACGTACAGGGCAAACACCACCAGCGTCATGATCAGCGGCCATTGCGACAGATAGCCGATGATAAATATCATTTCGACGCAGTTCAGCGAGGCGCTAAAGATGAACTGCTTCGCCACGTGGCGATTAAACACCGGCACCAGCGACAGCAGCATGATCGGGTAGACCACGAAAAACACCCCGTACGAGGTGTTGTAGAAGCTGGAGATGCTCAGGGCGAACGTGCCGGCAAAGACGATGCGCAGGGTCTGGCGAAAGTCGTTTGCCGTATAGACGATGTTGCCGTGCGGGGTAAAGACCCGGGCCAGCGTGTTAATAGACATAGTGCAGCAGGCTCACCAGGTGGATCTGCATCCCGGAGAAGAAGCGGGAGAACGGCCCTTCGCTGTTGTAAAGCTGCACGGTGGCGCGCGCCCCGGTCGGCAGGCTTTTCGGCAGCGGCTCGTCCAGCGCCACGTGAATGCGCATCCGCTGGGCGTCGCGCACCCAGCGGTTGGAGGTCTCCGGCTGGGACAGCTCGCCGTTCACCGACTCCTGCCCGGCGAGGATCCCCGCATCGCTGCTGGTGACGTGGGCGCGGAAAACCTGGCCCGGGAAGGCGTCAAACACCACGGCGGCGTCGGTCCCCTGGCGGGTGTGGCGCAGGCTCTTCTCGCGGAAGTCGGCCACGATATCTGTCTGGGTGTTCACCAGCGCCAGCGCGGCGGAGCCGGACGCAGCGTAAAAGCCGGCGCTGAGCTGCAGGTTACTGATCGTGCCGTCCGCCCCGGCGTAGACCTTCGTCCAGCCGAGGTTGAGCTGCGCCTCGTCCAGCGCGTTGCGGTATTTTTGCAGCGTCACGTTGCGGTGCTCATCCCGCTCGCCGCGCTGAATGCGCAGGTTGTGGATGTTCGCCTCTATAGAATGGACGGACTGCTCGCTGCTCTGCCAGGCGGTGCGCACCTTGTCCAGATCCGACTGCGAGACGTTCTGCAGGGTGCTCAGCTTCTGGTAGCGGTCGAAGGTGACTTTGTCGTTGCGCGCGGTCAGCACGGCGGTTTTCAGGCTGGCCTGCGCGGCGGCGATCTGCGCATCGAGCTGGTCGTTTGACAGGCGCGCCTGCTCCAGCGCGATCTGCGCGGCCTCAACCTTATTGCGAAACGGCGTGTCGTCCAGCTCAAAGAGCAGGTCGCCCTTCTTCACCGGGCTGTTGTTGTGGACGTGCACCGCCGCCACGTAGCCCGACACGCGCGCGGAGACCGGCGTCACCACGCGCATGACGGTGGAGTCCGGCGTCAGCGGGATCCAGATATCCGCGACGATAAAGTAGACAAACATCAGCAGGAAAGAGGCAATACTTACCCTTACCCACCGGGCAAACTTTTGTTCAGGGGTCATTATTTTTCGGTCTTGTTATCTTCTTCGCGGAGAGTCCGCAAATTGCAGGCGAATTGATTAAGCGTTGCGCTGAAAATCTCGAGATGTTCCGGCGCGATGTTTTGCGATACGCGGGCCTGACAGGCTTCAATCACGCTGTTTAGCCTGCGCAGGACGGCATGGCCTTCCGGCGTCAGCGTCAGCAGGCGGATGCGCTTGTCGTACGGCGAGGTGGTGCGCAGCAGGTAGCCCCGCAGTTCAAGCTGGGCTATCGTGCGCATCAGCGGCGGCAGCTCGATGCCCTGCACCTCCGCCAGCTCGCTGACCGAGACGTTATCCCCAAGCTGATGCAGCTGCATCATTACCGTCCAGCTCGACTGGGTTAGCCCCGTATCAAGAATGGCGTCGTCGATTACCGCGCGCCACTGGCGCACGATCATCGCCATCCGCATGCCCATCGGCCTGCGGCTGAACATAATGTCTTCACTCATGGGAAACCCTCTCGTATCACCCGATAACGATAATAGTTATCAGGGTAAGTATCAAGAAACGAGAGGGATAAGCGCAATAATTGGTAACAAAATGCGGAAGAACGAGCGGGGAAAGGTGCCCTCAGGCGAAATGTACCCGCTGGTTTTGCAGGTAGTGTTCAAGGGTTATCCACTCCGTCAGGCGGATGAAGAGTTCCATCACCGCAGGGGCAATGTCGCTAAGCGCGCCAGCGTCAACGGCCGCCTCGTCGCCCTCGCCAGATGCCACCAGCGGCGCGAAGAGATCGACCAGGCGGTAATAGTCCTTGCGGATCACCGCGGGTATCCCCTGCGCCGTAACGGGATTAATGCACTGGCGATACACGCGCAGATGCTTTTCGGTAAAGTCGGCGTCCTGTGCCAGCAATAGCAATGCTTCTTTAAGCTTCTGTTGAGCAGCAATCATTTTGTCCATTTTTTCACCCGAGATCGCATTCATACACTGTGGTCAAATTTTTTATATAACCCGGTCAGATTGTTAACCGCGAACTTTTTATAAATGTTTCTACGATGATGGCTTACCGTTTTCCCGGTCACGTTAACGCAGCGGGATATTTCCTTATTCTTTTTTCCGGAGACAATATAGGGCAACAGCAGCGATTCCATTTTCGTCAGGCTTTTTTCGCGCTCAATATTACACCAGCGCATATTTTTGAAAATGGTGATCCGCTGGTCGGCAATCGCAAAGCGCGTCAGGCACTGGGTCACTTTATTAACCGAAGATTTACAGTCTATGGTTAAATCCGCCGCCGTGTTGATCAATATATTCTCAATCGTGCTGTCGAAGCAGGCCTCGCGCGTGATGAATATCACCTTGGCGTCAGGATATTTGTTTTTAACCTCGAGCAGGTTATTCAGCGCCTTAATGTCTGACTGGCCGTAATCCACCACGATAGCCTTGGCGCGCACAAGCGCGTCCCTGTGCGCCTTTTTAATATCATCCACATACGTAACGTCAGTGAAAATTGACGCCTCAGGATTCAGCGTTTTTAACAATAATTCAAAGCCTTGCCTGAAGTACCTACAGGATGAAATCACAATTATCATTCTCATAACCCTAACATCTCTGCGGATTAAATCATAATCCTCAGAAATGTATTTAATATCAATACGCTTTTTTCCGCACGGTATAGGAAAATTCTTAACGCATAAGAACAAATCGTGCTATTCATCACATTACAATAAAAAATTATTCTGATTTTATCTCATATAACATATGCATGAGATTTCTAATAAGATTTTTCCAACCTCACAAAGACCAATCCTAATAATCCCCTCCCGCTCGTTTTGTTATGCTTCAAAACGTAACAAGGAATTAAGCATTGTTCTAATTTAATGCCGTTATCGGCATAAGCGTAATGCATGTATAGAGGGATATATATAATGAACAAAACGTTTCAACTTTCTAAAATTGCCACCAGCATGAGCGTGCTTTTTGGGAGCAGTCTGCTTATGCCTTTCGCGGCGCAGGCAAATAGCTGTACCGCGTATTCCGCAGCCGGCGTCTGCGGGCTTCAGGAATATGAAATGACCTCGACGCTAGATCCCAAACCCGTCGCGTGGTATTTCACCGCCCCCTCGCAGGATGCCGCCATCAATAGCACGGCAAAAGCGCAGAATATCTATTTAGCCAGCGGCACCTCATCGCGGACGAGCACGGATACCCAGCGCCTGCTGGTGGACGGCGCGGATCTCAGCGGCTATTACATTAACGCCAGCAAAAACGGCAGCGCCGAGATTTCGCTGGTGAATAACGCGACGGTAGACTGGATTGAAGCGGGGGGATCAAACACGACCACCCATACCCAGATACGCGTGGATGGCTCGACGCTGAACGGCGCGAACGCTGAGGTGGATTACGATAAAAAGGGCGTAACCCCGATCAGTAAAGCGTATGCCAGGGGCTGGGCGCTGTTTCTGACGCCGAACGACAGCATCGACGTGACCATCGCCAACGACAGCAAGGTCAACGGCGGGATCTTAGCTCTGGGCACGGGTAAGCACCGCATCACCGTGCAAAACAGCAGCCTGACGGGCGCGCTCTACGCGACCAGCCCGGAAGAGATTATCACCGTCATCGATAACAGCCGGGTAACGGGCGACATCACCGCCAACGACGCGGCGGCGATTGCGATGGACATCACCCGCTCAGTCCTCACCTGCAGCGTGGACGCCCACACCGGCAGCGGCACGGTGGACGTCAGGCTCACTGACAGTACCCTTTCAGGAGACATTAACCTCGCGGGCAAAAGCATCCAGCGCGTTGACGTCTGGCTGACCAGCGCAAACGTAGAGGGAAACCTGTACGGCAGCGATCAAAACAGCACCCTGCACCTGGCGGGCAACACCTCGCTGGACGGAAAACAGTTCAGCCACTTCAGCCAGTTAACGTTCACGGATAATGCGAGCTTCACCGGCGGCTTTAGCAATGAAAACGTCGGCACGGCGCTGACCGTGACGGGAGGAACAATCACCGCCCCCGTGCAGCTCAGCAGCGGGAAGCTCACCTTCAGCGGGACAAAAATCATCGCCGATACGCTCTCGCTCAGCAGCGGCGCAGCGCTTGCCATGACCAACGGCAGCCAGCTCCAGACCCGCTCCGATCGGCTGTTTAACGCCTCTACCGCCGCCGCGCTTCCGGGCGGGTTTAACGCCACCGGGAAAAACCTGTCGCTGACGGACAGCACCCTCATTTTGACGGATAGCACCTACCGCCTGGACTACGTGACCGCGGTCAACGCGCTGATCGGCGCGGCCGTCGGCAACTCGCTGGTGATGCTCGGCAAAATTGAAAATCCCGGGAGCACGGGCGGAACGGCAAGCGTGGCGGATGCCTCCACCAGCCAGGCGACGCTGGCAACAACCCAGGTCACCTCAAGCAAAAACCGCCTGGTTATCGGCGCGGGCAATGCGCAGACGGAGAGTTCAATTGCCGTTGCCAACGGCTTTGGCGCGTCGCAGCTGCGCTTTGAGGGCTCCGGCACGCCGAAGATTGAGATTGAAGGCGATCAGTCGCTGACGCTGACGGGCGCCGCGGGCGGCGCGCTGATTGAGGTCGCCGGGCAGCCGAACGCCGCCGTCGACATCGCGGTAAATCAGGGCACGCTCAACCTCGGCTCGACGGTCGCGGGCAGCGAAAGCAACCACCTTAACGGCAGGCTGAACCTCTCTTCGGCGGGCACGCTCAATATCCTCGCCGGGGATCACACCATCGCCTCCGGCAGCGCGAAGGCGGGCGTGGTCAGCAGCGGCAAGATAGCGATCGCAGAGCATGCCGCACTCCATACGAACCTCGACCTGAATGACTCCGCGCAGCTGAGCGTTAACGGCGCGCTTATGGTGGAACGGCTCAACGCCAGCAAGGACGCGCAGATCGCCGTGGGCAGCGCGGACAGCGCCGGAACCCTGATCGCCCAGTCGCTGAACCTGCAGGGCGCGCGACTGTTTATCGACCCGGCGTGGAGCGAGAACGGCACGCTGGCCTCGGCCTCAAAGGTTGTCGCTGGCAGCAGCGACGTTAACGGCCGCCTGACCGTGGGGCAAAACTCGCTGCTGGTGCTGGGAGATACCTCCACGGCGGCAGCCGAAGCGGAATTTGCCGACTCGGGATTGCGCTGGGGACAGGACGCCATCACCGCGGCGCTGGCTATTCAGGCACCGCAAACCCTGAACGCCGCGCAGGGCGGCCTGAAGGTGGACGGCTCCCTGACGGGAAGCGCGGGCGTCCGCGATGCCGCATTCAATACGGCGGAGTTTGCAGACAACTCCCTGCTGATGGTCGACGGCGCAGCGTTAACCGCAGGCCGGGCGGCGCTTAACGCCGAGAACGGCACGCTGAAGGTCGCCAGCCGCGCCGCGCTGTACGTGGCGGACGCGAAGGCCAATCAGACCTATTCGGTGGCAAAAGGCTTCAGCGATATCAACATCGCCAGCGGCGGCTGGCAAAACGATAATTTGCGCCTCAACAGATTGCTCAGCGCCACCACCGCGGCGCAGAACGGTGAGGTGACGGTATCAACCAAGGCCCGCGACGCGCAGGACGTGCTGCCCGGCATCGCGACGCCGAACGCCCTGAATACGCTGATCGCCAGCGGAGAAAACGACCGCGCGGTGAGTGCCGCCGGGCAGCGCTTCCTCTCCATTGCCGTCGATACGCCTGATGTGACCAATCAGCAGATCGTGCGGACGGTGAACAGCGCGGCGCAGATGGCCATCGCGGGCGGCGCGCAGAGCAACACCTGGGCGGCGGGCATGGCGGCTATCGACGCGCTGCTCGACAGAACGTCCATTGCCGACGCGCGGCTGCAAAACGATCGGCCTGACGCCAGCGTGTGGGTGCATGCGCTTTACGGCAATGCGCGCAGCAGCGATTTGAGCGCGGGAAGCCTGCGCTACGGCCAGGACAGCAATTTCTACGGCCTGATGCTCGGCGCGGATAAAACCTACGGCACTGATTTCGGCGAGATGCGCTCGGGCGCGGCGTTCCACGCCGGGAACGGCGACAGCGATTCGCGCGGTGACTTCAGCGCCACGCATAACGATTTCAGCTTCTGGGGCGTTTCGCTGTACCAGAGCTGGACGCAGCGCCAGCTCAGCGTGACGGGCGACGTCAGCCTGACGCAGAGCAGCAACGACATCAATCAGAAGCAGCCGGGCTGGCTGGGAATGGGCAGCCGGTTTGATGCGAACGTCGATGCCCAGATGCTGAGCGCCGGGCTGCGGGGGGAATACCGGATTGAGACGGGCGTGGTAGACGTGATCCCTTACGCCGGCGCACGCTACAGCCAGCTGAAAACGGACGCCTTTGATACCAAAAGCGGCAGCGGCGAGAAGGTCTTCCATACCGACAAAGGCAGCCAGGATATCTGGCAGTTCCCGGTCGGGGTGAAGGTGAATAAAACCTTCGCGCTGGATTCCGGCTGGAACCTGAGCGCGCAGGCGGATGCCGGGGTGGTCGCCGTGACGGGCGATCGGGACGTTGACAGCAGGCTGCACACCGTCGGCATTCGCGGCAGCGACGTTATCTCGGCAGAGATGATCGACGACACCGCCTTTACCGGCCAGGCTGGGGTCAAGTTCCAGAAAGGCAACATGACCTTTGGCGTGGGCTACAGCATAAACGCTTCGGACCACGAAACGCGCCAGGGCGTCACCGCCACGTATCGGCTGGCGTTCTGACGTAAACCCCGCTGGCGCTGATTAGGCAACGTGCGCAGCGTTGTGCCGGATGGCGCTGCGCTTATCCGGCCTACGGGATCCCGCACCATTCAGCCGGCGGGATCGTGTAGGCCCGGTAAGCGCAGCGCCACCGGGCAATGCAATCACGTAGGCCCGGTAAGCGAAGCGCCACCGGGCGGTCGAGCGCGAAATTATTCCAGATTAGCCTTGTTCAGCCCGTAGGCCACGTCCAGCGAGCCGGGCTCCATGCGCGAGGTGATCCCCAGACGGTTCCAGGCGTTTATCGCCACGATGGCAAAATTCAGCTCTGAAATCTCCACGTCCGAAAAATGCTCCGCCACGCTGCGGTACAGCGCGTCGCTCACGCCGTGCACGCCGATCTGCGTCAGCGCTTCGGTAAACGCCAGCGCCGCTTTTTCGCGGGCGCTAAACAGCGGGGACTCGCGCCACGCCGCCAGGTGGTACAGGCGCAGCTCGCGCTCTCCGGCGATTTTGGCCTCTTTCGAGTGCATATCCAGGCAGAAGGTGCAGCCGTTCAGCTGCGACACGCGAATGTCGATCAGGTGCTTGAGCGCCGGGTCGATGGAGGTTTTCGCCACTTCCATGCTCAGGGCGGACAGCGCGTTGGCGAGTGCAGGTGTGGCCTTATGGTGATTAACGCGAGTGCTCATTGTCTTTCCTCTTTTTGTTTGCGGCATACGTCATGCGATACAGCAAATCTACGCCGTTCATGACATAGTAAAAAGACACAAAAACCGTGAAACGAGGTAGGACATGAAGCCCGGCTACCATGAGATTTATAGCCGCTATCGGGACAACATCGCGCGCGGCGTGCTGAAGCCCGGCGACAGGGTTCCCGCCATTCGCGTGCTGGCCGCGCAGCTGAAGGTGGCGCGCAAAACCGTGGAGACGGCGTACGCGATTCTGATCGGCGAAGGCTATCTGGTGAGCGCGGGAGCGCGCGGCACGCGGGTGAATCCCGACCTTTTACTCTCTTCGCCAAAGCCAGAACAACAGGCGACCGGCACGCTCCCGGAATCGCTGATCGGCCAGCGCGAGCGCGCCGGTTTCCTGCGTCCGGGCGTTCCGTCTCTCGACGCCTTCCCCTATAAAAAATGGCTGCTGCTGGCGGGACAGGCCACGCGCGCCATGCGCCAGGAGGAGATGCTGAGCCCGCCCGTGATGGGCTGGTATCCGCTGCGCCAGGCCATCGCCCGCTACCTCAACATCTCGCGCGGCCTCTCCTGTACCGCTGAACAGGTGCTGATCACCAGCGGCTACAGCGGCAGCCTGCGCCTGATCCTCGATACGCTCGCCAGCCGCAGCGACAAGGTGGTGTTTGAGGATCCGGGCTATTTTATGGGCCAGCAGCTGCTCAAGCGGATCGTGCCGCGCCTGCACACCGTCCCCGTCGATCGGTCCGGCCTCAACACCGACTACCTGCTGCGCCACCATCGCGACGCGCGCTTTGCCATCGTCACGCCGTCGCACCAGAGCCCGCTGGCGGTGACGCTCTCCCTGCCGCGCAAGCAGCAGCTTCTCGACTGGGCAGGCCAGAACGGAGCGTGGATTATCGAGGACGACTACGACGGGGAGTTTCACTACACCCGCAAGGTGCTGCCGTCCCTTAAGAGCCTGGACCAGCACGACCGGGTGATTTTTATGGGCACCTTCAGCAAAACCATTATGCCCTCGCTGCGGATAGGCTACGTGGTGATGCCCGCCAGCACCGTCGACGCGTTCACCGACTGCGCGGACATTGTCGCCAGCGGCCAGCCGATCCTGACGCAAAAAATCCTCACCGCCTTTTTGAACGAGGGCCATTTTTTCCGCCACCTCAAGAAGATGCGCGCCCTGTATCAGACCCGCCGCGACTGGATGATTGCCGCCCTGCGGGAGGTGTACGGGGATCGTTTCTTCACCGAGCAAAACGACGGCGGGATGCACATCGTGGCGTTCCTGACGAAAGGAAGCGCCGACCGCGACATCGCGCGCTGCTGGCAGCAGCACCAGCTGCAGGTCAACGCGCTATCGGAGTGGTATTGCGGGTCCGGCAAGCGGTACGGGCTGGTGATGGGCTATAACAACGTGCGGACGTACCAGGAAGCGGTGGAATTGCTGGAGAGGCCAAAGCAGCAGACGCTTGAAATAATGGATTGAAGAAAACGCGAGGTGCGATAATTATCGACCCGGGCGTGTCGCCCTGCAGATTTATATTCACGAGCACAATTCTTAAAACAGCATTACGCTCCGGTAATAACCGGAGCGCAATGAGGCATTTAGCGACGGTAATGAATTTACGCGTCCTGCCACTCAGCAAAAACTTCTTTATGGTTTTTGGTGAGAACGACTTTATTATCCTCTACCTTATCGACCCAGCCGAGGGGAATAAAGTGGTGCTTGCCGCCTGATTCTGGATCGCTTTTCGCGAGCTTGATGCGTTCGCCGTCCAGATGGTCAACCACGCCGACGTGCGTTCCGCAGCTCGCGACAACCTGGGTATGATCCTTAATTTCGCTTTTATTAACCATGTTGATTCTCCTGTTTCGGTTATTTGGCTGTTGCACGAAACTAACTGTAGCCCATAAATTGGGGTTACAAAGGGCTATTAGCATTTTGAAACAACATTGACAGAATATTAAATCACCGCTATACGGGCGCGAGTCATAAAAATAGTAAAATTAAGAATTAGATGAATTATTACCGTCCGTTCAGACATCTTTTATAATTAGGTTATCGCAAACCACGAGGAGGTATTTATGACGATTCAAAATAATCGGACAGAAATTTCGCTGGCTCTTGGTGAAGCGGTTTTAGACATCGTGCAAAAAGGCCATGAAGTTTCACGCGAAAATCTGGCACAGGCTATGAAGATCAAGGCGGAACGGGAACGTGATGATGAACGGCTCCTGAACTACTGGAAAGCCTGTAATATGCTGGTCTAAATCACGCGGCGTTTAGCCTGGCTAAACGCCGCGCTTTATTTACTCTTCGAAGTACCAGTAGCCCTGGTTAATCAGCCCGGTTAACTCATCGATGAACGCCGGATTGTTCAGCGCCTCTCCAAGCTCGGCCTGGCCCAGCGCCGTGAAGCGGCACAGCGCGTCGGCGGCGTTCGCATCCACCGTTTCCAGCAGCTCGCTGTTGATGAAGAACGTGCCGTTGATGTTCAGCACGCGAAGGCCGCTCAGGCGCGTCAGGGTTTCTCCGCCCTGCAGCGCGTCGAGCACCTCTTCCGGCGTATACGGCGGCTCGGCGGCGGCGATGTCCAGCTCGTGACGCGGCGTAGAGACAAAGCTGCCGAACCATTTCGTGAAATCATCCGGTTTGCTAATCATCTCGATCATCATCTGGCGAACGCGATCGAGCTCGTACTGCTCCACGCGGCCAGGGTGCTCGCGGCAGGTGAGATCCGGATCGCTGTAATGCTCGCCGCCCAGATCGTTTTCCAGCGCGTAATCGGCAAAGCTGCTGATCAGATCGCGGCCGTTCGGCCCGCGGAAGCCCACGGAGTAGTTAAGCGCGGTTTCGTGCGTGAAGCCGTCATGCGGGAATCCCGGCGGAATGTAGAGGATATCGCCCGGGGCCAGATCTTCGTCGATGATCGGCTCAAACGGATCGACGTGGAGCAGCGCCGGATGCGGGCAGAATTGACGCATCGGCAGCTTGTCGCCCACGCGCCAGCGGCGGCTTCCCATCCCCTGAATGATAAACACGTCGTACTGGTCGATGTGCGGACCCACGCCGCCGCCCGGCACCGAGTAGGAGATCATCAGGTCATCGAGACGCCAGTCCGGCAGGACGCGGAACGGACGCACCAGCTCCGCGGACGGCATGTGCCAGTGGTTAACCGCCTGCGCCAGCAGCGACCAGCCGGTTTCGCCCAGGCCGTCGAAGTGCTCAAACGGACCGTTGCTGGCCTGCCATTTACCGTTCGAATGGCTCACCAGGCGGCTGTCGACCTCTGGCTCCATCGCCAGGCCGGCCAGCTCGTCCGGGGTAATCGGATCGACAAAATTCGCGAAGGCATTTTTCAGCACAACAGGTTTTTTTTGCCAGTATTTTTCGAGAAATTCCGGCCAGTTCAGGTTCAGTTGATACGCCATGGTATGCACCAGTGAGAAGGGAGACAGGCGCGATTATGGAAGAGAGCGTGGAGGGCTGCTTTGTCGTGGGTCAAGCTCAATGGAATTGATGTGCGCTATCGAAAATAGCGCCTCGAGCCATCGATATATTATATATAATAAGGCCCGCATTGTACTCCGCTGGTAAAGAAATGCAGATCAAGTATAAACATTTTGCTCCCGTGCCGATAATAGCAATGTATCATATCCGCTTTAGGCCTGCGGTGTCACAGGCTCAGCGTATGATTGGGATCGTTAATAAAAGCTGAGAATACCAGCGCCATTTCCACACAGCTATTTATCAAATAAGGTAGATCATCATTATGTCTGTTGACGTTGAAATAGAAAATAAAAATGAAAATAACGGCCCGGGCCTCTGTTTTCTTATTCTTCTCATTTTAGGCGGAGTGGTACTTTTTATTCCTGAAAGTATCGTTGTCGCTTTGCCGGTGGTAGCCGGAGCGTCCTTTCTGTATTTCGTCTGGTATCTTATTTCGGAAGGGCATTTAGCAAATATTCTGGGCAGCATGATCGTCAGCATGGTTCTGATGGCTATCGCCGCGGCAATCCCCATTATTGGCTGGATTTTGCTGCTGCTGTGGATTTTCTACAACATTGCAAAAGCCTTTGAAAGCATCAAAAGCCTGCTGCCTGATGCCTTTTGCAGCGCCGTGCTTTACGGCTGCCTGCTTTTCCCTGCCATCCAGGAGATGACGTCGCCGGGGGAAAGTCACACCATGTCCAACATCGCGTGCGGCGTCGTTTATGTGATTGCAGCCGGGCTCTACTGTTCCCGCCTCTCACAGCTCGCCGCCGACACGAAGCAGAGCCTGTTCTTTTTCTCCATTATGTGGCTCTCGGTTCCGATTATCGCACTGCTGATTGTGTCTATCGTAGCATCGCTGCGCGCGGCGTTCAGAACGGTATTAACGCCGGTGCAGACCGTGGTTAAAACGCCGCAGCATGTCTCTGCGCATATGCGCGGTGATACCCCCGTCAGCGCCTATACCCGAACGGTGACGAGCATAAAAACGATCGATGTTGCCCACACGCTGCCCGGTGCAGGGGCGGTGGGCGCGGGAGTGGTTGGTTCCGTTTCGCAGGTGAGTACGCCGGGCCATTCACAGGCGTTGCCTATGCCTCAGAGCAAAACGTCCTCAGCCGGAACAACGCAGTATGCCACCAACAAAGAGCACAGCTTTTATCGCTACGATGGCCTGAACCGGGAAAAAATAGGCCATTTTCTTCAGGCCGTTCAACGTCAGCGGGCACTGCCTCCGCTGTCGGAAGAAGATATTTTGTTTTACTTCGATGAAACTGTTTTCGGCCATGGCGATCGGGGAGTGGTATTAACGGACGAATGTGTTTACTGCGTGCTGGGCAAGCTATATGAAACGTTTTACGTCCGCTTCGACGATATCAAAAGCGTCACCCTGAAGGGCGCACTGAATAAAGATATTGTCCTGCACATGAAAAATGGCCAGAAGCACCGCGCTGAATTAACGCAGTCAAATGCTGGTGCAAAAAAGATCTACGAGCTTATTTGTATCGCAATTGAAGAGTAAATCGTTGTGATGCAATAGCGCCCGTAACAGGGCGCTAGCAAGAGAAAGATTAATCCAGCTTCAGATCGTCATAGTGCGTAATCATTTTACCCACGATGCCGTAGTCCAGCGCTTCTGCCGGAGACATCCAGAAGTTGCGGTCGGTGTCTTTTTTCACTTTCTCCAGCGGCTGGCCGGTGGCGTCTGCGATCAGCTTGTTCACGCGATCCAGCATGCGGATGATCTCGCGCGCTTCGATCTCAATGTCCGTCGCCTGGCCGCGCACGCCGCCCAGCGGCTGGTGGATCATAAAGCGGGTATTCGGCAGCGCGTAGCGGTGCTCTTTTTTCGCCGCCAGGAAGATGGTGATCCCGGCGCTGGCCACCCAGCCGGTGCCGATCACGTGCACGTCCGGACGGATGAACTTAATGAAGTCGTGAATGGTGTCGCCCGCTTCCACGTGGCCGCCCTGGCTGTTGATGTACAGCTTGATCGGATCGTTGCTGATGCTTTGCAGCAGGATCAGCTGGGTGATCACCTTTTCGGCCAGCGCCTGGTCGATCTCACCGGAGATGATGATCGAACGGGATTCCAGCAGCTTTTGCTGGAGGGCGCCCGCCACGTTTTTGCCGTCCGCTTTTTCGGTGTTGTCGTTTTTCTGTGTGAAGTGCATTGTGATTTCCTCAGCTTTTCGCGCTCAAACCCAGAGTGTAGCCTGTGATGGGGGGAGCCGATAGCAATAAAACGGGCTGCACCCGTTCTGCTGGCCGCAGGACGCGCCCTTTTGCATTCCGAGCCAGACGTGGTACGGTATCCCGATGAACATAAACTACGCCGTACTCACCGTAAACCGCTGGTGGCTGCCTTCTTAAAGGCGGCACGGAATCGTTTTCCCCATTTCAGAGAGCCGCCGAAAGGCGGCTTTCATACGTTTAAGACTCCTTTCGGCACTTGCACATTAAGGAGTCTTTATGAACGCTAAAACCACCATCCTCACCGGCGACCGCCCTACCGGCCCGCTGCACCTTGGTCACTTCGTCGGATCGCTGCGCCAGCGCGTGGCGCTGCAGCAGACGCATAACCAGTACGTATTGATTGCTGACCTGCAGGGGTTAACCGACAACGGCAGCAACCCGCAGAAGATCCGCGACAACATTCCCGAGGTGCTGGCCGACTATCTCGCCGCCGGCATCGACCCGAACCTGACCACGATCTGCCTGCAGTCCGCCCTGCCCGCCCTCGCCGAGCTGACGATGCTGTATATGAACATCGTCACCGTTGCCCGCGTGGAGCGGAACCCGACGGTGAAAAACGAGATTGCGCAGAAGGGCTTTGCCCGCTCGCTGCCGGTCGGGTTTATGGTCTACCCCATCAGCCAGGCGGCGGACATTACCGCGTTTAAGGCCGAGTGCGTGCCCGTCGGCGACGACCAGCTGCCGATGATTGAGCAGACAAACGAGATTGTGCACAAGATGAACAGCCTGCTGCCCGCCCCGGTGCTGCGCCACTGTAAGGCGATGCTGAGCGACACCGGCCGCCTGCCGGGCGTCGACGGCAGCGCCAAGATGTCGAAATCGCTCGGCAATACGCTGCATTTGTCCGCCAGCGAGGAGACGATCCACCGCGCGGTGAGCGCCATGTACACCGACCCGAACCACCTGAAGGTGAGCGATCCGGGGCAGATTGAGGGGAACGTGGTGTTTACGTATCTCGACGCGTTTCATCCGGACAAAGAGAAAGTCGCGGCGATGAAGGCGCACTATCAGGCGGGCGGGCTGGGTGACCGGGCGTGCAAGAACGAACTGGAGGCGTGCCTGCAGGAGCTGATTGCGCCGATGCGCGAGCGCCGGGCGATGTACATTCGTGACAGAGGCGAGCTGATGGCGATGCTCAGGCGCGGGACCGAACGGGCGCAGGGCGTGACGCAGGAGACGCTGCGGGAGGTGAAGGTTGGGCTGGGGGTGCCGGTGTTTTAAGCTGACGGGATAACCGAGGCTGGCCGCCAGCGCGCCATCATATTTTGCAAACCGGTGATGGCGCCGCCTGGCTTCGAGCTGGATCACACTTTTCCTCCTCAAACATTCCCTTATAAAAAACGGGTGTTATCATTCACGCCGTAAATACCTATCAACTCAACCCGAGGCTTTGATGCTGGAGAATGTAATCATCCGATAATCAGCTTCCCGACCTTTTCAGGCCGGACTGATTATCAATGCGCCGAAATCGAATGCGGACACCGCTGCGTGTTTGCACGTTTTGCACATGATGATTAAACAGGTTTTCCAGTATGAATTTATCCCGTCAGGAACAGCGTACCTTACACGTTCTCGCCAAAGGTGGCCGAATCGCGCACGTCCGCGATGCATCAGGCCGCGTTACTTCCGTTGAATGCTACAGCCGCGAAGGGCTGTTGCTCACCGACTGCACGCTCGCCGTCTTTAAAAAGCTCAAAACCAAAAAGCTGATCAAGTCCGTTAACGGTCAGCCCTACCGCATCAACACCACCGGGCTGAACAGCGTTCGCGCCCAGCCTGATAACCGCTAAGGAGAGGATGATGGATATCCCACGTATTTTTACCGTCAGCGAAAGCGAACACCGCATTCATAACCCGTTCACCGCGGAAAAATATGCCACGCTGGGCCGTGCGCTACGCATGAAGCCGGGCACGCGCATTCTCGATCTCGGCAGCGGCTCGGGAGAGATGCTGTGCACCTGGGCGCGCGATCACGGCGTTACCGGCACCGGTATCGACATGAGCCCGCTCTTTACCGAACAGGCCAGGCGCCGCGCCGAGGAGCTCGGCGTGAGCGAACGCGTGCGTTTCATGCATAACGACGCGGCCGGATACGTCGCTGATGAACAATGTGACGTCGCGGCCTGCGTGGGCGCCACCTGGATCGCGGGCGGCGTGGCCGGGACGATGGCGCTGCTGGCCAAAAGCCTTCGGCCAGGCGGGATCATGCTCATCGGCGAACCTTACTGGCTTCAGGTTCCCGCAAGCAATGAGATCGCCCAGGCCTGCGGCGTTTCGTCGGTGTCTGATTTTCTCACCCTGCCCGACCTTGTCGCCTCCTTCGACGAACGGGGCTATGACCTGGTGGAAATGGTGCTGGCCGATCGGGAAGGCTGGGACAGATACGAAGCGGCAAAATGGATGACTATGCGCCGCTGGCTGGAGGCCAACCCAGACGATGACTTTGCGCAGGAGGTCCGGGCGGAGCTGACGGCAGCGCCCAGGCGCCACGTCACCTACGCACGGGAATACTTCGGCTGGGGCGTATTTGCGCTGATGGCCCGATAGCCTGAAACAGGCGGTATAGCGTTAATGCTATGCCGCCTGCATGGTTTATTCAGATATAACTCTTGCCCACGCTTAATGACCGGAATGTAGACTAGCTGCCGCCGAGGGGAAGATATTGATTATCGACGCGGGAATACAATTTAAATAAAGCGAGGAGGATTCAGGAAATAATGTGATGTGCGGTAACCTCATGTTTTTGCTAGTACTGGGTTGAATGGTTGGAGTTTTGCGAGCATCATCGCAATTATTTACCTTATTCCGTAACGCGATGGCTTCCAGCAAAACTCTCGAACAGGCAATTGCCGACATCACCATCTGGCGCAAAGGCGGAGAACGCGCGCCACATAAGCCCTTATTGCTTCTTTACGTGCTGGCGAACTATCAGCAGGGGCATGCGCGCCTGTTTGATTACGGTACTGAAGTCCACGAGCAGCTGCTTAGCCTGTTGGAACGCTTTGGCCCGCAGAGGAAGTCGCATTACCCGCATATGCCCTTCTGGCGGCTAAGAGGTGATGGATTTTGGGATCTTCAGAATACCGAGTTCTGTTCGACCACTGGCAGCAAACAGCCGCCCGTCAGAGAGCTTGTGGAACAGAAGGTCGCAGGCGGATTTGACGAAGAACACTTTGCGCTGCTCGGTAAGAACAAGAACCTGATCGGCTCGCTGGCGCAGCAGATCCTCGAAGCGCATTTTCCAGAAAGCATTCAGGAAGAGATCGCGGATGAGATGGGTTTTGATATCCAGCAGATCCGTAAGGTTCGCGATCCGCTGTTCCGCCAGCAGGTGCTGCGCGCGTATAACTATGAGTGCGCTATCTGCGGGTTTAATATGCGGCACGACAATACATCCGTAGCGCTCGAAGCCGCGCATATCAAGTGGAAGCAGTTTGGCGGGCCGTGCGAGATCCCGAACGGGCTGGCGCTATGTGCGATTCACCATAAGGCGTTTGATAAGGGGTCGATTGGGCTGGATGACAGTATGAAGGTGCTGGTGTCAGAGGCAGTGAACGGGAGTGGGATTGTAGGGCGGTTGTTCTGGGATTTTGCCGGGAAGCAGATCGCGCTCCCGATGGTGAAAGGGAATTATCCTGGGGAGGGGTTTGTGGAGTGGCACAGAAAAGAAGTTTTTCGCTCTTAAATTTGATAAAGATAAACTAAATAGAATATGCAAAAGTCATAAAATAATTAATCTCGCAAATATTATTATGCTACGCGCAGCAAGGATATAAAATGTCGACATTTGATAGTACGAAATTGCCGCTGAAGGATCTGTTAAAGGATATTATTGAAGGTAAAATTCAGCTCCCTGATTTTCAGCGCGGATGGGTATGGGATGATGAACATGTTCGTAGCCTGTTGGTAAGCCTCGGCCGCTCATTTCCAGTTGGTGCTGTAATGCTTCTTGAAACAGGTGGCGAAGTACGTTTTCAGGTTCGCCCTGTTGAGAATGTCTCTCCAGTTGGTCTTCCTGCCCCTGAAAAATTAATTCTGGACGGTCAGCAGCGGCTGACAACATTAACTCAGGTTCTTAAACTCTCGGGGCCGGTAAAAACGACGACCGATAAAGGTAAACCAGTAGATCGTCATTACTATATCCATATCCCTACTGCGCTCGAAGGTGCAGACCGGCTAGACGATGCAATTATCGCAACGGATGATAGCCGCCAGATTCGCAGCGATTTTGGCCGCAAGATTGAGCTTGATCTCTCAGAAAGAAAACGTGAGTGCCAGCAGCTTTATTTTCCTTGCTCCGAAATCCTCGAAGCAATGGGCTGGCTGCAAGATCTTTACACCCACAATCCCGAAGCAGTACAGCTCTTCTTCGAATTTAAGGCGAAGGTTCTGGATGCCTATAATGATTACCAAATACCTTTGATTGTCCTGAAAAAAGATACGTCAAAAGAAGCCGTTTGCCTTGTCTTTGAAAAAGTGAATACCGGTGGTATACCTTTGTCTGTGTTTGAGCTTGTCACGGCCAGCTATGCTGCTGACGGCTATAACCTTAGGGATGACTGGTACGGCAGTGATATTCGCAAAGTAGATTCTCGTAAGCAGCGTCTTTCGGCAGAGCCAATCCTTAAAGTGGTTGAAAACACAGATTTCCTTCAAGCTGTAACGATGCTCCATACGCTGGAAAAGCGTAAAGCCGACCTTGCGGCGGGTAAGACCGGAAAGCAGGTATCTCCAGTGAGTGCCAAAAGGGCTTCAGTTCTTGAACTACCTTTAACTGCTTATAAGGACTGGGCCGATGTAGTTGAGAAAGGGTTTAAATGTGCCGCAAAGTTCTTGCGTCAGGAATGCTTCAGCTCTCAGCGTGATTTACCGTACCGCACACAAATTGCCCCCCTGGCCGCAGTAATGACCATTATTTGTAGCAAAGATGATGAACGCTGGAGAGAACCACAGATTCACCAAAAACTTGCTCGCTGGTTCTGGTGTGGTGTGTTAGGTGAACTCTATGGCGGCGCCGTTGAAACCCGCATTGCTAACGATGTCGAAGAGCTTCTTTCATGGATCGAAGCTGGCGGGGGCCTACCCAGAACAATCAATGATGCTAATTTTCAGATTGATCGTCTGGGGTCTCTCACTTCACGTTTGAGTGCGGCGTATAAGGGTATAAATGTGCTTGTTCTGCGAGATGGCGCTCATGATTTGTTCTGGAAATCCCAAATTCGTGATCTTGAAGCAGATGAAGTTTCTCTGGATATCCATCATATCTTCCCAAAAGACTGGTGTGAAAAACAAGGTATTCCTCGTCGTCAGTACGATTCGATCATCAATAAAACACCCATTTCCTATAAAGCCAACAGAATGATTGGGGGCTCTGCGCCGTCTGTATATCTGGCAGCGCTCCAGTCACATTCACAGGTTCAGTTGGGTGATGATGCAATGGATGCGCTACTACGTAGCCATCACATGCCAGTGAGTGCACTACGTCATGATAACTTTGAAGAATTCTATGAGCAGCGGCAAAAGGAATTACTGAGTTTAATTGAAAGAGCGATGGGAAAATCGCTTAATTCTTAATACTGATAGACTTCTGTGCGAGGGCCCCCCGCACAGAAGTAAGCTAAAAACTTACTTTCATTTAAACATGCTACTTCACACTTAATAGTTTACTCGGCACACCGGATGCAGTCTTCTGGTTAGATGGTAATCGGACCCAAATAACCTATCCATGGGCTGAGAAAGCGGGCGAGCTATGGAACAAAATTACAGATAGGGAAGGCTGACATCACCGTTGCGAGTACAAAGAACACTATCGAGCAAATATCAATATCCCTGTTCACTACAACGATCCTGGCAGTATTGCCAACATACGGCATGTACTCGCCTATATGACAAAAATCCAACAGAAGGAGGGGTTGCTACTCCACAGCTGCAATGAAGTACCTGAGCGTCCACTGACAGGTCGTCCACGGCTTCCCCAGCGACTCAACTGAACAGGTATGCAGGTTTATCTGCTGCAGGATACGATCTAATGCCCAATGCGGCAGACCAGAAAACGATTACTGCAGCACAGCAAATAATCAAATTTTACAATGCACACAGATACGGGTAACTGGCATAGCCTTATGCCTCCACGAAGCCACTTAGCAGAAAGGGCATAACTGGATCTGATAAAGGTACAGTCGTTGTGAAAAAATTGCGGTAAAATCTCGTCATCAGCAGTTGCTAAAAATCGAACGCAGGATAAAAAAATGACAAGCTTTCAACAGCGTGCAGAACTACATCGCCAAATCTGGGCTATCGCCAACGATGTCAGAGGCTCGGTAGATGGATGGGACTTTAAGCAGTATGTCCTTGGTGCACTTTTCTACCGCTTTATCAGTGAAAACTTCTCCAGTTACATCGAAGCCGGTGATGACAGCATCCACTATGCTGCGCTGGATGACAGTATCATTACCGATGACATTAAAGATGATGCCATCAAAACCAAAGGCTATTTCATATACCCGAGCCAGCTATTCTGCAATGTTGCTGCTAAAGCGAATACTAACGATAGGCTGAATGCTGATTTAAACAGTATATTTGTCGCCATTGAAAGCTCAGCTTACGGTTACCCGTCTGAAGCTGACATCAAAGGCCTGTTTGCTGATTTTGACACCACCAGTAACCGTCTGGGTAACACTGTAAAAGACAAAAATAGCCGTCTGGCTGCCGTTCTGAAAGGTGTTGAAGGTTTAAAACTGGGTAACTTTAATGACCACCAAATTGATCTGTTCGGTGATGCGTACGAGTTCCTGATTTCTAACTATGCGGCAAATGCCGGTAAGTCAGGCGGGGAGTTCTTCACACCACAGCATGTCTCTAAGCTGATTGCTCAACTGGCAATGCACGGTCAGACCCACGTTAACAAAATCTACGATCCGGCAGCAGGCTCGGGCTCACTGCTGCTGCAGGCGAAGAAACATTTTGATAACCACATCATCGAAGAAGGTTTCTTTGGTCAGGAAATAAACCATACGACGTTCAATCTGGCGCGTATGAACATGTTTCTGCACAACATCAACTACGACAAATTTGATATCAGGCTGGGCAATACCCTGACTGAACCACACTTTGGCGATGAAAAGCCGTTTGATGCGATTGTGTCGAACCCGCCGTATTCGGTGAAATGGATTGGCAGCGACGATCCGACTTTAATTAACGATGAGCGTTTTGCTCCGGCAGGTGTGCTGGCCCCAAAATCAAAAGCTGACTTTGCGTTTGTGCTTCATGCGCTGAACTATCTTTCCGCCAAAGGCCGGGCGGCGATTGTCTGCTTCCCGGGTATCTTCTACCGTGGCGGCGCAGAGCAGAAAATCCGCCAGTATCTGGTTGATAACAACTATGTTGAGACGGTGATTTCACTCGCACCAAACCTGTTCTTCGGCACCACCATTGCCGTCAATATTCTGGTGCTGTCAAAACACAAAACAGATACCAGTGTACAGTTTATTGATGCCAGCGGTCTGTTTAAGAAAGAAACCAATAACAACATTCTGACCGATGCGCATATCAAACTGATTATGCAGGCCTTTGACACCAAGGCAGATACCGACCATCTGGCGAAATCTGTACCGTTTGAGACTGTTGCCGCCAATGACTATAACCTGTCAGTCAGCAGTTATGTCGAAGCCTTGGATACCCGTGAAATCGTCGATATCACCGAACTGAATGCCGAATTGAAAAATACCGTCAGCAAAATTGACCAGTTACGCAAGGACATTGATTCGATTGTGGCTGAAATCGAAGGTAGCGAGGTGAAGGCATGAGTGATCTGAGTTATCTGAAAAAGCTGCTGGATGGGGCAGGAGTTGAGTGGTTGCCATTAGGCAACATAACAACGATTAAAACGGGTCAATCTGTTAATAAAAATATGATTTCAGATAATCTCGGCGAATATCCTGTTATTAACAGTGGCCGAGAGCCATTAGGATTTATAGACACTTGGAATACCGACAATGACCCAATGGGTATAACTACCAGGGGGGCTGGTGTAGGTTCTGTTACATGGCAAAACGGTAAATATTTCAGAGGAAATCTCAATTATTCCGTTACGATAAATAAAGAACAAAGCGTTAATGTGAGATATTTGTATCATCTCTTGCTTGAGATGCAAAAGGAAATACAGGAGCTATGTACTTTTGACGGCATACCTGCTTTGAATGCTAGTAGTTTGAAGAAGCTACTAATCCCTATCCCCTGCCCGGGCACCCCAGAAAAATCCCTTGCAATCCAGTCCGAAATTGTCAGGATTCTGGATAAATTTTCTGCACTTACCGCTGAGCTTACCGCTGAGCTTAGCATGCGTAAAAAGCAGTACAACTACTATCGCGACCAGTTGCTGAGTTTTGAGGATGGTGAGGTTGAGTGGAAGACGCTAGGGGATGTAACAAAAAAATGGTACTCAGGCGGAACACCTACAGCAGGCAAAGCTGAGTATTATGAAAATGGTGATATTCCTTGGTTAAGGACTCAAGAGGTTAAATTCTCGGATATCAACAGTACTGAAATAAAAATAACTCAAGCTGCGTTAAAGAATTCTGCAGCAAAATGGATTCCAGAAAATTGTGTAATTATTGCTATTTCAGGAGCAACAGCGGGACGGTCTGCCATAAATAAAATCCCTTTAACAACCAACCAGCACTGTGGTTGTTTAGAAATTGACGACACAAAGGCGTTATATCGTTATGTCTTCCATTGGGTAAGCTTCAATTATGAAAACATAAAGTCGCTGGGACAAGGTGCCAGAGGTGACCTTAACTCAACCATTATAAAAAATTTCAAACTTCCTATACCTTATGCAACCGACCCTGATAAATCACTTAAAGAACAAGCTCGCATTGTTGAAATTTTGGATAAATTCGACACGCTGACCAACTCCTTCACTGAAGGCCTTCCCCGTGAAATCGAGTTGCGCCAAAAACAGTACGAATATTATCGGGACATGCTATTTAGCTTCCCGAAGCAGGAAGTGGCAGAGGCGTGACATGAGCAAGACACTCCTGGAAATAGCCCAACAGCTGAGTACGCCTAAGAAAGTCAAAAAAAATGTCTCTGAAAAAACAAAGGAAGTTGAAGAGACTAAGCCCGTGCCAAAGGTGCAGTTAATCTACGCTTTCAATGGCACAGGCAAGACACGTCTTTCCCGAAATTTCAAGCAATGGATTGCGTCCCAAGTTATTGACGGAGAAGGAGAAGGAGAAGGTGAAGACGAAGCTGAACAGTACGAGTTGCCGCACAAAAAAATTCTTTATTACAATGCCTTCACTGAGGACTTGTTTTATTGGGATAACGATCTGCAAGAAGACGCAGAACCGAAGCTGAAGGTGCAGCCGAATTCCTATACAAACTGGTTGCTGAAATTGCTCAAAGATTTGGGACAGGATGGCAATATCGTCCGTTATTTCCAGCGCTATGCAAACGACAAGCTAACGCCACACTTCAATCCAGATTTTACCGAAATCACTTTTTCCATGGAGCGCGGTAACGATGAACGTTCCGCCCACATCAAGTTATCCAAAGGTGAAGAGAGCAACTTCATCTGGAGTGTGTTTTACACCCTACTGGATCAAGTGGTAACAATTCTCAATGTCGCCGATCCGGATGTACGTGAGAACCGAGAATTTGATCAACTGGAATATGTATTCATTGATGATCCCGTTAGCTCCCTTGATGATAACCATTTGATTGAATTAGCAGTCAATCTTGCAGGGCTGATCAAATCCAGTGAATCCGATTTGAAGTTCATTATCACGACGCATAATCCACTATTTTATAATGTGCTTTTCAATGAGCTGAACGGCAAAGCTTGTTACATGTTGGAGAGTTTTGAGGATGGTACATTTGCCCTCACAGAAAAACATGGCGACTCTAACAAGAGTTTTTCCTACCATCTTCATCTAAAGCAAACCATCGAACAGGCCATTGCTAACAACAACGTGGAAAGATATCACTTCACGTTACTGCGCAATCTGTATGAGAAAACGGCCAGTTTTTTGGGCTACCCTAGATGGTCCCTACTTTTACCTGACGACAAAGAACTCTATTTGAATAGAATTATGCAGTTCACAAGCCACTGTACGCTATCGAATGAAGCCGTTGCAGAACCAACGCCAGCGGAGAAAGCAACGGTCAAACTGTTGCTCGAACATTTGAAAGATAACTATAACTTCTGGCAGCAGGAACAAAAAAATGGTTGATTGCACCAAGCCAATTGCTGAGTCCAATAATTTTATCATTTTGGACAAATACAACCCGGACTGGAAGATTACCGAGAGCTACCAGAGCGAAGGCGATCTGGAGCGTGAGCTGATTCAGGATTTAGTTAACCAGGGCTATGAATACCTGCCAACCCTGAACAACGCCAAGGCTATGCTCGCCAATGTCAGGGAACAGTTGCAAAGCCTTAACAATGTGGAGTTCCTGGAAGCTGAATGGCGTCGCTTTGTGGAAACCTGGATGGACAAGCCCAGCGATGGCGTTGTCGAAAAGGCCCGCAAGATTCATGATGATTATGTTCATGATTTCGTCTTCGACGATGGCCGTATTCAGAATATCTATCTGCTGGATAGAAAAAACATCCTTCGCAATAAAGTGCAGGTCATCAAGCAGTTTGAACAAGCAGGCACGCACGCCAATCGCTACGATGTCACTATTCTGGTCAATGGCCTGCCGCTGGTACAAATTGAGTTGAAAAAACGCGGTGTAGCGATTCGTGAAGCTTTTAACCAGATACACCGTTACAGCAAGGAAAGCTTTAACAGTGACAATTCGCTGTTTAAATACCTGCAACTTTTTGTCATTTCCAACGGTACCGATACCCGTTACTTTGCCAATACCACTAAACGAGATAAGAACAGTTTCGATTTCACCATGAACTGGGCGAAGTCTGATAATGAGCTGATTAAAGACCTGAAGGACTTTACTGCCACTTTTTTCCAGAAGCATACCCTGCTCAAGGTGCTGTTTAACTACAGTGTGTTTGACAGTAGCCAGACGCTGCTGGTGATGCGCCCCTATCAGATTGCTGCCACTGAGCGAATTTTATGGAAAATTAACAGTTCCTTTAAAGCAAATAACTGGTCAAAACCGGAAAGCGGGGGATTTATCTGGCACACCACCGGATCAGGTAAAACCCTGACCAGCTTTAAGGCCGCTCGTCTGGCAACCGAACTGGATTTTATTGATAAAGTATTCTTTGTCGTGGACAGAAAAGACCTCGATTACCAGACAATGAAAGAGTATCAACGCTTCTCGCCGGACAGCGTTAATGGTTCTGACAATACTGCAGGCCTTAAACGAAATCTGGATAAAAATGATAATAAAATAATCGTCACAACGATTCAGAAGCTGAATAACCTGATGAAAGCGGAAGCCGACTTACCCGTCTATCAACAACAGGTCGTCTTCATCTTCGATGAGTGCCACCGCAGCCAGTTCGGTGAAGCACAGAAGAACCTAAAAAAGAAATTCAAACGTTTTTACCAGTTCGGTTTTACCGGTACCCCGATTTTTGCCGGTAAAAATGCTTTGGGCGCAGAAGATACAAAAAGCGTCTTCGGCGTGGAGCTACATTCTTACATCATCACCGATGCCATTCGGGATGAAAAAGTACTGAAATTTAAAGTCGATTACAATGATGTCCGACCGCAGTTTAAAGCATTAGAAACCGAAACTGATGAGAGAAAACTCAATGCAGCTGAAAATAGACAGGCCCTGCTTCACCCAATGCGAATTCGCGAAGTTACGCACTATATCCTGAAAAACTTCCGCCAAAAAACGCACCGAGCGTTTTCCGGTGCAACAGGTTTTAATGCTATGTTTGCCGTCAGCAGTGTAGATGCAGCAAAAGCTTACTACGAAGCCTTCAAAAACATCCAGCAGGCAGCCCTCGAGCAGGATAACCACTACAAACCATTGACGGTTGCCACTATCTTTTCTTATGCCGCCAATGAAGAGCAGGATGCAGTCGGGGATATTAGCGATGAAAGCTTTGATGTTACTGCCATGAACAGCAGTGCTCGGGAGTTTCTGGAATTGGCTATTAGAGATTATAACTCCACCTTTAAAACCAACTTCAGTACCGATGGAAACAGTTTTCAAAACTACTACCGTGACCTTGCGAAACGGGTTAAGGGGCAAGAAGTTGATCTGCTGATAGTAGTCGGCATGTTCTTGACTGGCTTTGATGCCCCAGCGCTCAATACATTATTTGTGGACAAGAACCTGCGCTACCACGGGCTGATGCAGGCATTTTCCCGCACTAACCGGATTTACAATGCAACAAAGACCTTTGGGAATATTGTCACCTTCCGTGACTTAGAACAGGCGACCATCGATGCCATCACTCTGTTCGGAAAAAGCAATACCCGAAGCATGGTGATGGAAAAAAGTTATGCCGAATACATGGACGGCTTTACGGACAGTTTAACCGGCGAGGCGAGACGCGGTTTTATGGATATCGTAACCGAACTGGAGACTCGCTTTCCAAACCCTGCAGGTATCGAATCCGAAAAAGAGAAAAAGGCTTTCGTTAAATTGTTCGGAGAATACCTGCGAGCAGAGAACGTACTGCAAAACTATGATGAATTTACCACGCTGAAAGCCTTGCAAACCGTTGACCTCAGCGATCCAGTCGCTACAGAAGAGTTTAAAGCGGAACATTATCTGGACGATGAGCAATTCGCTGAGCTACAGATAATTCGCTTACCAACTGAGCGTAAAATTCAGGACTATCGTTCAAGTTACAACGATATCCGCGAGTGGCAGCGCCGTGAACGTGAGGCTAATGAAAAAGACAACAGCACGGTTGACTGGGATGATGTGGTCTTTGAGGTGGATTTGCTAAAATCGCAGGAAATTAACCTCGATTATATTATTGGACTAATTTACGACTACCACCAAAAGAATACCGATAAAGCAACAATGAAAGATGAAGTGAAACGGTTAATCCGCGCAAGTGTAGGCAACCGGGCAAAAGAAGGATTGATAGTTAATTTTATCGAACAGACGAATCTCAATGATATGCCGAGCAAAGAGAGCATTATTGAAGCTTTCTATACCTTTGCCCAGCAGGCTCAACAGCTTGAAGCTGAAGCCTTGATCAAGGAGGAAAATCTGAATGATGAGGCTGCCAGACGTTATATCAGAAACTCGCTGAAGCGAGAGTATGCAACGGAAAACGGTACGGCACTGAATGATACACTGCCTAAACTCAGTCCATTAAACCCTCAGTACAAAACAAAAAAACAAACGGTCTTTCAAAAGATAAGTGCCTTTATTGAGAAGTTTAAAGGTGTAGGCGGACAGTTTTAGATTTAGCCGCAAGGGGGACCTGATGTATGAACCGGTCACATGGGTTACAGATCTGACCGGTCACATAGGTAACACTTTTTGACTTAATCGGCCCGGATTATACGATGATTTCGTCTGTCGTACCGGGCCAGTAT